>JAMCVR010000077.1:25644-29477 GCA_023475455.1 Thermoplasmatota archaeon
TGCAGGCGCGGGTCGACACCGCGGTCAAAAACCCGCAGACCCTGCACCATCGCGGCAACGGCGTGTTCGCGGTGGCCGGCGAGACGGTCAGGCTGCGCTCCCGGATGAAATAGGATCGGCAGGCGTTTTTTTGCGGGATGACCGGCTTTCCGGTTGGATTCTGCGTGCCAGTTGGTAGTCTGAACTCTGGACATCCTGTTCAAGCGGAAGGGGACATCATGAGCATCGCAAAAACCATCGAGGTCACGGCGAACTCCAAAAAGGGGTTTGAGGACGCGATCAAGCAGGGAATCGCGAAGGCGGCCGAGTCGCTGGAAAACATCACCGGCGCCTGGGTGATGGATCAGAGCGTGAAGGTGAGCGAGGGCAAGCTTGCCGAGTACACCGTGAGGATGAAGCTGACCTTTGTCCTGAAGTAGGCCGCAATCCGCAGGTCGGCACGCCGGCGTGAATCCGGGCGTGCCGTGGTTTTGATTGCGCCCGGGTTTCCCCGCATCCATTCCGAAGCCGCATAATGCGCGCTGCGTTTTGGCCGCCTGCGCGGCAGTCCGAGTTCATGCCCAATCTCCCCTACTGGCGTCTGTCCGGTTTCTATTTCTTTTATTTCGCTTTCGTCGGCGCGATGTCGCCGTTCTGGGGGCTGTACCTGCAATCGCTGGCTTTCAGCGCGTTCCAGATCGGCGTGCTGATGTCGCTGCTGCAGGTGATGCGGATCTTCGCGCCCAACATCTGGGGGCACATCGCCGACCGCACCGGCCGCCGCACCGCGATCGTGCAGATCGCGGCGCTGGGCAGCGTGCTGGCGTTCGCCGGGGTGTTCTTCGGCAGCGGTTTCTGGTGGCTGTTCGCGGTGATGGCGGCGCTGAGTTTTTTCTGGAGCGCGTCGCTGCCGCTGGTCGAGGCGATGACCCTGTCGCACCTGGGCGAGCGCACCGATGCCTACGGCCGCATCCGCCTGTGGGGCTCGGTCGGCTTCATCCTGATGGTGGTGGGGCTGGGCTATGCCTTCGACCATGTTGCGATCGCCTGGCTGCCGTGGGCGGTGCTGGCGGTGATGCTGGGCATCGCCGCGTTCGCGCGGGTGATTCCCGAGGCGGAGATTCTCGCCCACCCCGCCGACCGCCATTCGATCTGGGACATCGTGAAGCGCCCCGAGGTGGCCTCGCTGCTGGCCGCCTGCCTGCTGATGGCGGCGACGCACGGGCCGTATTACACCTTCTATTCGATCTATCTGGTCGACCACGGCTACGACAAGTCCACCGTGGGCTGGCTGTGGGCGCTCGGCGTGATCTGCGAAATCGGCATCTTCCTCATCATTCCGCGCATTTTTGCGCGGGTGACGCCGCGCCGGCTGATCCTGGCGAGCTTCGCGCTGGCGGTGCTGCGCTTCCTCCTGATCGCCTGGGGGGTGGAGTCGGCCTGGCTGGTGTGGGGCGCGCAGACCCTGCATGCCTTCACCTTCGGTACCTATCATGCGGCGGCGGTGGCGTTGATCCACGCCCATTTCCGCGGGCGCCACCAGGCGCGCGGGCAGGCGCTCTACACCAGCCTGTCCTACGGGGCCGGCGGTACCCTCGGCGGACTGGCCAGCGGCCTGACCTGGGACACGCTGGGGTCGTCCTGGACTTTCACGCTCGCCGCCGTGAGCGCGGCGCTGGCGTGGGCGGTGTATGCCGCGTGGGGGCGCCAGACCCCTATCCTAGCGAAACCCGTGCCAGCGCCGCGTTCATAATGATTAAATTGGCCAAGCTATGAAATAATCAGCGCTTTACGCGCCGTATCGCCTTATTCCGCATGTCAGGACTTACCTTATTCCAGAAATTGTGGGACGCCCACGTGGTCCACGTCGAGCCCGACGGCACCACGCTGCTCTATATCGACCGCCATCTGGTGCACGAAGTCACCAGCCCGCAGGCGTTCGAGGGGCTGAAACTCGCCCATCGCACGCCGCGCCGGGTCGACGCGGCGATCGCCGTGCCCGACCACAACGTGCCGACCACCGATCGTTCGCGGGGCATCGCCGACCCGATCTCGCGCCTGCAGGTGGAAACGCTCGACGCCAACTGCGCCGAATTCGGCATCACCGAATTCAAAATGGACGACATCCGCCAGGGCATCGTCCACGTCATCGGCCCCGAGGAGGGGCTGACCCTGCCGGGCATGACCGTGGTGTGCGGCGATTCGCACACCTCGACGCACGGCGCGTTCGGGGCATTGGCGTTCGGCATCGGCACCTCCGAGGTCGAGCACGTGCTGGCGACCCAATGTCTGTGGCAGAAGCCGTCGAAAACCCTGCTGGTGAAGGTCGAGGGCCAGCTTGGCAAGGGCGTCACCGCCAAGGACATCGCGCTTGCGATCATCGGCGAGATCGGCACCGCCGGCGGCACCGGCTACGCGCTGGAATTCGGCGGCTCGGCGATCCGCGCGCTGTCGATGGAAGGCCGCATGACGCTGTGCAACATGGCGATCGAGGCCGGCGCGCGCGCCGGCATGGTGGCGGTCGACCAGACCACGATCGACTACGTGAAGGGCCGCCCCTACGCCCCCAGGGGCGCGGCGTGGGACCAGGCGGTGGCATGGTGGAACACGCTGCACTCGGACGCCGACGCGACGTTCGACCGCGTGGTCGAGCTCGACGCGGCGAAGATCGAGCCGCAGGTCACCTGGGGCACCTCGCCCGAGATGGTGGTCACCATCAATGAGCGCGTGCCGAATCCGGCCAATGCGCCGAGCGAGGTCAAGCGGCACGACTGGACGCGCGCCCTCGAATACATGGGCTTGCAGGCCGGCACGCCGGTCGCCGGGATCCCGGTCGACAAGGTGTTCATCGGCTCGTGCACCAATTCCCGGATCGAGGATCTGCGCGAAGCAGCGAGCGTGGCTCGTGGCCGCAAGGTCGCGCCCAACGTCAAGCTGGCGATGGTGGTGCCGGGCTCCGGCCTGGTGAAGCGCCAGGCCGAGGCCGAAGGCCTGGACAAGATCTTTACCGAAGCCGGATTCGAATGGCGCGAACCCGGCTGCTCGATGTGCCTGGCGATGAACGCCGACCGGCTGGAGCCGGGCGAGCGCTGCGCCTCGACCTCCAACCGCAATTTCGAAGGGCGGCAGGGGCAGGGCGGCAGGACGCATCTGGTCAGCCCGGCGATGGCGGCGGCGGCCGCGTGTGCCGGACATTTTGTCGATGTACGACACTTTTAAGGAGAACCTCATGAAACCGATGATTGCCGTATTGATTGCCGCTGCGCTGACCCTGGCGGGTTGCAACACCATCCAGGGACTCGGCCAGGACATCGAGAAGGCCGGCAGCGCGATCGAACGCGCCGGAAGCAAGTAAGCATGCGGGCTTTCACCACGCTGAATGGGCTGGTGGTGCCGCTCGACCGCGCCAACGTCGACACCGACGCCATCATCCCCAAGCAGTTCCTGAAGTCGATCAAGCGTGCCGGCTTCGGCCCCAACCTGTTCGACGAATGGCGCTATCTCGACCATGGCGAACCGGGCATGGATCCCGCCACGCGCAAGCCCAATCCCGAGTTCGTGCTGAATTTTCCGCGTTACCGGGGTGCCAGCGTGCTGCTCGCGCGCGACAACTTCGGCTGCGGGTCGAGCCGCGAGCACGCGCCGTGGGCGCTGGAAGACTACGGCATCCGCGCCATCATCGCGCCCAGCTTTGCCGACATCTTCTACAACAACTGCTTCAAGAACGGCGCGAAGCAGCGAGCGTGGCTCGTGGCCGCAAGGTCGCGCCCAACGTCAAGCTGGCGATGGTGGTGCCGGGCTCCGGCCTGGTGAAGCGCCAGGCCGAGGCCGAAGGCCTGGACAAGATCTTTACC
>JAMCVR010000095.1 GCA_023475455.1 Thermoplasmatota archaeon
TCGACGGGCTGGAACATTCCCGGCACGGCGCTGGAAGCGCGGACCGCGATGCCCGTGTCGCCCCGGCGGAACAGCACCATCTCGCCGCTTTGCAGATCGGTGGCCACCACGCCCAGGGCTTTGGGCATCTTTTGCAGGGTCAGGTTTTTCACGTTCCGGTTGATGAAATCCTGCAGGGCCTCGCCCTTCAGCACGCCCCGGTCGGGCAGGGTCCAGTCCGCCACCATGTTCTCTTCCATCTGCAGGGCCAGATTCTGCAGGTCGAAGCCGTTCATGCCCGAGGCGTAGAGCGCCCCCACCACGGAACCCGCGCTGGTGCCCACCACGATGTCCGGCACGATGCCCTGGGCCTCCAGCGCCTTGATCACGCCGATGTGGGCAAATCCCCGCGCCGCGCCGCCGCCCAGAACCAGGGCGACCCTGAGCGGCGGCTTTTGTGCCGGGACGGGCGTCGGGATGGGCGGCGCCGGGGGTGGGGCCGCGCATGCGGACAGCAGGGCGGCGAGCAGGAGCAGGGTCAGACGGCGCATGAAAAATCGATCTCTGGTTGGATAGTGGACGATGGGCGGGCAATCGAAGCGGCTGGTTCATCTCCGCCTTGCCGAGGGGTCAAGAATTCTGCCGGCGAATGCCGGCTAATACTACCTGCCCAATCCGGCTTATTGGGTGAGCGCCATGAACAATTGCGGCAGCCGCTCCGGCAGCCGCTCGACGTGGTCGACGACGGTGAACTGGCGGCCGAAGATGTCGCCGACGTATTCGTCGGCCTTGGGGTCGAGGCTGATGCAGTAGGGGAAGATGCCCTGCCGGTCGAGTTCCTTCACCGCCTGGCGGGCGTCCTCGACGAGCAGGCGCTCGTCGTGGGCATCGACGTCTGATGGACGGCCGTCGGTGAGGATGAGCATGAGCTTCTTGTCGGCCGGACGCGCGCCGAGGGTGTGCGCGGCGTGGCGCATCGCGGCGCCCATGCGGGTGGAGTAGCCCGCCTCCATCGCGGCCAGGCGCGCCTTGACGTCGTCGTTGAAGTGTTCGCCGTAGCCCTTGATGTGCAGGTAGCGCACGTCGTGGCGGGTGTTGGAGTGGAAGCCCGCAATGGCGAAGGGATCGCCCAGCTTTTCGATCGACCAGGCCAGCAGCGAGACCGCTTCCTGGCTCAATTCCAGAATGGTCTGGTCGGAACCGGCGGCCTTTTCGTTGAGCGATTCCGACAGGTCGAGCAGCAGCATCACGGCGATGTCGCGGCCGGAGGTCTGGTGGCTCATGTTGATGCGCGGATCGGGCGTGGCGCCGCCCTTGAAGTCGATCAGCGAGCGGATGGCGACGTCGAGGTCGAGCTCGCTGCCCTCTTCCTGGTAGCGGATGCGCACCTTGTCCTGCGGCTTCAGCAGGTCGAGCATCTTCTTCAGCCGCTTGGCGAGCGCGCTGTGTTTTTGCAGCAGGCGGTCGATGTCGGCGGCGCTGCCGGCCGGATGCAGCGCCTCGTAGACGCTCG
The DNA here is from genome assembly GCA_023475455.1 of Thermoplasmatota archaeon. The sequence goes on from JAMCVR010000095.1 coordinate 1,493, forward strand.
CCCAGTCGGGGCGGTAAGTCTGGCTCGCGTAATCCCACTCGGGGTAATGGCGCGGCGGCAGGCCGCGGATTTCTTCGCCCGGCTCAATCTTGCGTTCCTCGTCGAAGGCTTCTTCCTCGTCGCCCGCCTCGATGAATTTCCACAACTGGCGGTTGTCGTCGCGGTAGTCCACCACGGTGTCGTCGAAATGCACGCGGGCGAACTGGTCGCTCTGGCGGCGGGTCTTGGCGACGTAGGAGAGCGCCAGCGCGGCGATTTCCTTTGTGCTGGATTCACCCTTACCCATGAGGGCGTGGAAGCGGGCGACGAACTCGTTCAGGGCCGCATCGACGTAGCCGTGATCCGGATCGAGCAGCGCGCGCGACAGCATCGCCATGCGGTGGCGCAGGCAGGAGGTGGTTTCCGGATCGCAGGCGTCTTCCGCCGGCCTGGGATGCAGCGCGTGGAAGAGCCGGCGCAGGCCGGGGTATTCGCGGATCAGCAGCGTCTCGATGCGGCAGTCCTCGAAAATCTCCACCGCCATGCGCTGGAACGGGCTCCAGTTGTCGGCGACCTGCGCCTCGGACCAGCGGCGATGGCCGACGATGTGGGCGAGCACGGCGCGGTAACGGTCGAGGCCGGAGATTTCCCCTGCGTCGTCATACACGTCCGGCAGGCGGATGCCGAGCTTGTCGTAGTACGGAACCGGCTTGCGGATCTCGTCGAACGCGGTGGAGTACGGCACCAGGTAATCGCTGTCCCGCCACAGGCCGCGCAGATACAGATCGAGCTTGCGCTCCACGTCCACCAGCAGCGTCCCATGCCGTTCGCGCTGCAGCACGGCGCGTGCGTCGGCCGACTGCAGGCTGAAGTAATCCTTCTGCCGCTCGGGGTGGGTGCCGTAGTTGCGGAGGCCGTATTCGACCCAGTTCTTCAGCCCGGCCAGCGTGAGCTGGCTGAGCAGGGTCGGCGCCTGGGCGAAGAAATCCGGCAGGCCCGGGCTGGGAAAGGTGGTGTGGTGGCCGTGGATGGAGCCGGTGGTGCGCTCCATGAAATTTAGCGCGATATCCAGGTAAAGCTGCAACCGCTCCTGCGATTGCAGCCGCCGCGCCACCGGCGCCAGCGTCTGCAGGAAGGGCGCAATGGCGCGGCCGTTGGGCGATTTCTGCATGCGCTGGATCAGCGCCATCACCGCCGGCAGCGCGGATTCGCCGACGGCATTGGCGGTGGACGGCCACTCTTCCATGAACGCCAGCATCGGCTCGACGCCGCGCCCCAGCTTGCCGATGACGCGCGCGGCTTCGAGGTAGGCGTCGATCCCTTCGCGCGTGAGCACGGCAAGCGCCTCGGCCATGACATCGTCGAACACCGCCTCCACCTGCGGGAAGCGGGTGTCGAGCTGCTTCCGGTAGGCAGCCATGAGGGGATGCTGGTAGTCGGTTTCGGTCATGGGTTGGATGCTGAAAACCTTGTTAACCACAGAGACACAGAGGCACAGAGGCACAGAGAAAAACGTCAGGAAATTCTTAAAGCCCATTCTCCGATTTTCCCTCTGTGCCTCTGTGCCTCTGTGGTGAAAGCATTTCACTCAAACGTCGCATCGATCGCATGATCGAGCGTTTCGCGGATGTCGGCGTCGTCGGTGATCGGACGCACCAGCGCCATGCGGCAGGCGTCCGTCGGTGTCACGCCGTCCTTGATCAGCATTGCCGCGTACACCAGGAGGCGCGTCGAGATGCCCTCGTCCAGCCCGTGCCCTTTCAGGTTGCGGGCGACGCCGCCGATTTTCACCAGCCGGGCCGCCACGGCTTCGTCCATGCCGGTCTCCTTCGCCACGATCTGCGCTTCCAGCGCGGCATCGGGGTAGTCGAAGTCGAAGGCGGTGAAGCGCTGCTTGGTGGACTGCTTGAGATCCTTCATCAGCGTCTGGTAGCCGGGGTTGTAGGAGATCACCAGCTGGAAGTCGGGATGCGCGTGGATCAGCTCGCCCTTCTTGTCGAGCGGCAGCGTGCGGCGGTGGTCCGTCAGGGGATGAATGACCACGGTGGTGTCCTGGCGCGCTTCCACGATCTCATCCAGGTAGCAGATGGCGCCGATGCGCGCGGCGGTGGTGAGCGGGCCGTCGAGCCAGCGGGTGCCGTTGGCTTCCAGCAAGTAGCGGCCGACCAGGTCGGACGCGGTCATGTCCTCGTTGCAGGCCACGGTGATCAGCGGCTTGTTGAGCTTCCACGCCATGTATTCGACGAAGCGCGACTTGCCGCAGCCGGTCGGGCCTTTCACCATCACCGGCAGGCGGTTGCGGTAGGCGGCCTCGTACAGCGCGACTTCGTTGCGCTGCTGCTGATAGAACGGTTCCTGTTGAATCGTGTACTGGTCTTTGTCGGTACTCATTGCGTGCTCCTTGTCCGGGTGGCGGAAAGGGTTTCATGTCCTGGAAGGCAAACGCCCCCAATAGCGGGGGCGTTTGTCAGGTCGGGGCCTTCGTAGGGTAGGTTGGGCCGTCAGGCCGTACCCACCATCCGAACGGTGGGTTACGCGACTTCGCCGCTCACCCACCCTACGGGACGCTCGGCTTATTTGTGAACGCCCAGCTTCTCGCGCCAGCCGGGGTACAGCTTGTCGGCATCGCCCGGGAAGGATTCGAACGCGCGGGCGAATTCCTTGTGGCTCTTGGCGAACTCGATCGGGTCGGCGCCCGACTTCCAGCACTCGTACGACTGGCGCAGGGAGATCGCGCCGGCCGCCGGGCTGTCGATGTGGCCGTAGGAGCCGCCGCCGGAGGTGTTGATGACGTTGCCGTGACCCAGGTTCTCGAAGAAGCCGGGCAGGCGCAGCGCGTTCATGCCGCCGGAGATGATCGGGGTGGTGGGCTTCATGCCGTACCACTTCTGGAAGTAGACCGGGCCCTGGCACTCGTCGCGCTCGATCATGTAGGCGATCAGCTTGTCGGTGGCGTCGCCTTCCATCTTGCCGTAGCCCATGGTGCCGACGTGGATGCCCGAAGCCCCCTGCAGGCGGGAGATCTTGGCCAGCACGAAGGCGGTGTAGCCGCGCTTGGCGGACGGCGAGGTGATCATGCCGTGGCCGGCGCGGTGGTAGTGCAGGTACTGGTTGGGGTACTGACGGCGGGCGGTGGTGATCATGCCGGGGCCGCCGACGAAACCGTCGACCAGGAAGGCCACCTTGTCGGCGTCGGGGCCGAAGGTTTCCAGGATGAAGTCGGCGCGGGCGCACATTTCATAGTGATCGTCCGCGGTGATGTTGGCGGAGAACAGCTTGGGCTGGCCGGTTTCGTCCTGTGCGCGCTTCATGGCGTCGGCCACCAGCTACGGGACGCTCGGCTTATTTGTGAACGCCCAGCTTCTCGCGCCAGCCGGGGTACAGCTTGTCGGCATCGCCCGGGAAGGATTCGAACGCGCGGGCGAATTCCTTGTGGCTCTTGGCGAACTCGATCGGGTCGGCGCCCGACTTCCAGCACTCGTACGACTGGCGCAGGGAGATCGCGCCGGCCGCCGGGCTGTCGATGTGGCCGTAGGAGCCGCCGCCGGAGGTGTTGATGACGTTGCCGTGACCCAGGTTCTCGAAGAAGCCGGGCAGGCGCAGCGCGTTCATGCCGCCGGAGATGATCGGGGTGGTGGGCTTCATGCCGTACCACTTCTGGAAGTAGACCGGGCCCTGGCACTCGTCGCGCTCGATCATGTAGGCGATCAGCTTGTCGGTGGCGTCGCCTTCCATCTTGCCGTAGCCCATGGTGCCGACGTGGATGCCCGAAGCCCCCTGCAGGCGGGAGATCTTGGCCAGCACGAAGGCGGTGTAGCCGCGCTTGGCGGACGGCGAGGTGATCATGCCGTGGCCGGCGCGGTGGTAGTGCAGGTACTGGTTGGGGTACTGACGGCGGGCGGTGGTGATCATGCCGGGGCCGCCGACGAAACCGTCGACCAGGAAGGCCACCTTGTCGGCGTCGGGGCCGAAGGTTTCCAGGATGAAGTCGGCGCGGGCGCACATTTCATAGTGATCGTCCGCGGTGATGTTGGCGGAGAACAGCTTGGGCTGGCCGGTTTCGTCCTGTGCGCGCTTCATGGCGTCGGCCACCAGCGGGATCACCTTTTTCATCGGCGCGAACACCTGGTTGCCCTGGGGTTCGTCGTTCTTGATGAAGTCGCCGCCCAGCCAGAACTGGTAGGCCGCATTGGCGAACGGCTCGGGGCGCAGGCCCAGCTTCGGCTTGATGATGGTGCCGGCGATGTAGCCGCCGTTCACCACCGGGCGGCCGAGGATGCGCCATAGGTCGGAGATGTCCTTGGCGGGGCCGTCGAACAACTGGATGGCGCGCTCGGGAACGTAGAAGTCATGGATCTTGGCGTGCTCGATGTCGCCCATGCCCTGGTTGTTGCCGATCACCAGCGTCAGGAAGGAGACGATCATCATGCGGCCGTCGGTGACGTTGCGGTCGAACAGGTCGATCGGATAGGCGATCCGCATGTCTTCGGTGGCTTCGTCGATGTAGTACACCAGCGCGTCGACGCCCTTGGTGAACTCGTCGGTGGTGCAGACTTCGACGTTGGTGCCGGTCGAGGATTCGGCGGCGAAGTGGGCGGCCGCTTCCAGGTAGCCGTAGCCGGCCTTGGGCTTCATCTTGTAGGCGACGAGGATGTGCTTGCCACCCTTGATCAGGTCTTCCTCTTTCAGGCTGAGGTCGGCGTAACGTGCGGATTGATCCATTGCATGACTCCTGCGGTAGATAAACAAAGCTGCATCAAACAGGAGCGGACTATACGCAAGGGCTTATATAATTAAAATTAAATTGTTATGATTGTTATCATATCAAATCTCTTATATATCCATGCGCCGCCTCACCTTGCGCCAATTCAGGATATTTGAAGCCGTCGCCCGCCACCTGTCGTTTTCGCGGGCGGCCGAGGAACTGCACCTGTCGCAGCCCGCCGTCTCCATGCAGGTGCGGGGGATCGAGGTCATCCTCGGCCTGCCGCTCACCGAACAGCTGGGGAAGAAAATCTTTCTCACCGAGGCCGGGCGCGAGGTGCTGCACGCCAGCCGCGCCATCACCGCGCGTCTCGACGACCTGCAGGCCAACCTCGCGCAACTGCGCGGCATCGACAGCGGTCGCCTCAATCTCGCCGTGACCTCGACGGTGAACGCCGTCGCCACCGATATCCTGGTGCGGTTTCGCGGCCGGCATCCCGGGGTGTCGATCCACCTGGACGTGTCCAACCGCGAGTCGGTGCTCGAACAGCTCGCCGCCAATCGCATCGATCTCGCCATCATGGGACAGGTGCCGGAAGGACTCGGCCTGGAAGCCACCCGCTCACCGAA
>JAMCVR010000233.1:0-3861 GCA_023475455.1 Thermoplasmatota archaeon
ACCGCGGCGGGCATGATGCCCTGGCTCGGCGCGACGTGGGGCAAGCGCTTGTCGGGCCAGGCAAGCTGGCGTGGCCAGATCGACCTGGAGCCGACGGACGAACGCATCCGCATCGAATCCGATCTGGCGCAGTTCCCGTTCGACACGGGCAACGGAGTGTTCCGGATCGAGGCGCAGGTACGCGATGCGGTAATCGAGTATGTGCCGGACTGGCCGCGCATCGAGGGCATCCAGGCACGCGTGCTGTTCCAGGGCAAGACCATGGAAGTGAGCTCCAGACAGGCACGGATTTACGGGGTGGCCCTGTCGCCGGTGAAGGCGGTCATCCCGGATCTGATCCATCGCGAAGAACAGTTGAATGTCGAAGGCGAAGCCAGCGGCCCCGTCCAGGACTTCATCCGCTTTGCCAATTTCAGCCCGGTGGGCGAGCGCCTGCGCGGCTTCACCGATGCGCTGGACGGCAGCGGGCCGATGAAACTTGCCCTGAAGCTGCGGGTGCCGCTGCGTCGCAGTCACGACACCACGCTGAACGGCAGGCTGTCGTTCCTGGACAATACCCTGTTTCCGGCGGGGCTGCCGCGGCTCGACCAGGTGCGCGGCGACATCGATTTCACCGGCGACAGCCTGGATGCGGAAGCCCTGACTGCGCAGTTTCTCGACGGCCCATTGCGCATCGACACCGCTACGCGCAATGGAACTGTGCAGATCCTGGCGCAGGGCCGTGCCACCGCGGCGGGCATGATGCCCTGGCTCGGCGCGACGTGGGGCAAGCGCTTGTCGGGCCAGGCAAGCTGGCGTGGCCAGATCGACCTGGAGCCGACGGACGAACGCATCCGCATCGAATCCGATCTGGTCGGGCTGGGCGCCAGCCTCCCGGCGCCGCTGGCGAAGGCCGCCGCGCAGCCGCTGCCGCTGCGCGTGAGCAGCCAGCCGCAGGGCGACGGCCGGCTGCACGAGGTGCGGCTGGGCCAGACCGTCGGCGCAGTGTGGCGCAGCACCGCGGCAGGCGGCTTTGACCGCGGCGAAATCCGCTTCGGCGGGCAGGCGGCGATGCCGGCCGAGCCCGGCCTGCGTCTGGCCGGCAGCGGTCGCGGCATGGACGTTTCGGGCTGGCTGGCATTGCTGCCCAAGGGCGACGGCAAGGCGGCCCTGCCGCTGTCGGGCATCGATCTCGGCTTCGACGCGTTCGACCTGATGGGGCGGCGCTACCAGGCGGTGCGCCTGCAGGGGCGCACCCGCAACGGTTTGTTGCGCACCCAGGTGACGGGGCGCGAGCTGGACGGCGTGGTGACCTATCGTCCGGCCGGCGCATACGATTCCACAGGGGCTTCAGCCCGTAGTGGATCGGAGTCCTTTAGGCAGCAGCCCGCCCGCGTGTCGGCGCTGTTCAGGCAGCTGACGATTCCGGCCCGGCTGCCCGGCGCCGGCACGACGGACGGCGTCAACATGACGGCAGCGGATTTCCCGCTGCTGGACGTGACGGTGGAGGATTTCCGTCTGCAGGACCGTTCGCTGGGACGGCTGGAGGCGGTGGCGCGGGGTGCGCCGCAAGGCCTGGTGATCGAAAGCCTGCAACTCGCGTACCCCGACAGCGTATTCCGCATGAGCGGCCTGTGGCGTGACGGCGCGCCGAGCGAAACCCGCGCCGACCTGAATCTGAGCGTGCTGGATGCGAGCGGATTTCTGGCCCGCTTCGGCTACCCCGGAACGCTCAAGCGCGGCAGCGCCGAGATCCGGGGCAATGCCACCTGGGTGGGCTCGCCGGCCGATTTCGCGTTCGACACGCTGGCGGGGCAACTCGACTTCAAGGCCAAAGGCGGACAGTTTCTCAAGATCGACCCGGGTGCCGGCAAGCTGCTCGGCGTGCTGAGCCTGCAATCGCTGCCGCGCCGGTTGAACTTCGATTTCCGTGATATCTTCAATGAAGGCTATGCCTTCGACGATATCAGCGCCACCCTGCGCATCGCGCGCGGCGTGGTCTACAGCGACGACTTCAGGATGCGCGGGCCGGCTGCCAAGGTCAACATGTCCGGGCTGGCCGATCTCAACCAGGAATCCGTGCAACTGCGGGTGAAAGTGATCCCCAAATTGTCCGAGGGACTGGCGGTGGCGGGCGCCCTGATCGGCGGGCCGTTGGCGGGAGTGGGTGCGCTGGCCGCGCAAAAGCTGCTGCGCGATCCGTTTGAAGAAGCCATCAGCCAGGAATACATGGTGACCGGGGCGTGGCAGGCACCCGATGTCAAAAAATTGAGCAAAGCCAAAACCGAAGCCCCGGTGTCTGAACCGTGATCGTGGAATCTGTTGCATGACGACGAAAAAACCAGCAAAAACCAGCGTGGCGCGTCCCAGGGGCGCGCAAGTGAAAAAGTCCGCCGCACCCCAGGCCGGCACGGTGCGCGTGGCGGCCATCCAGATGGCGTCCGGGCCCAGTGTGCCGGCCAACCTGGCCGAGGCCGAACGGCTGATCGAACTGGCGGTCGAGGGCGGCGCGCGTCTGATCGTGCTGCCGGAATTTTTCTGCATCATGGGGATGAAGGACGCCGACGTGGTGAAGGCGCGCGAGGTTGAAGGCCACGGCCCGATCCAGGCCTTCCTGTCGCGCGTGGCGAAGAAGCATCGCGTCTGGCTGGTCGGCGGCTCGGTGCCGCTGGAAGCCGACGCGGCGAACAAGGTGCGCAACAGCTGCCTGGTGTACGACGAACGCGGCAAGCAGGTGGCGCGCTACGACAAGATTCACCTGTTCGGTCTCGACCTCGGCAACGAGCGCTACCAGGAAGCCAAGCTGATCGAGCCGGGCGACAAGGTGGTCGTCGTCAACAGCCCGTTCGGCCGCATCGGCCTGTCGGTCTGCTACGACCTGCGCTTTCCCGAGTTGTACCGCGCCATGCCCGACGTCGACATCATCGTGGTGCCGTCGGCCTTCACCGCCACCACCGGGCGCGCGCATTTCGAAACCCTGATCCGCGCGCGTGCGATCGAGAACCTCGCCTATGTGATCGCGCCGGCGCAGGGCGGCTACCACCTGTCGGGCCGCGAAACCCACGGCGACAGCATGATCGTCGACCCCTGGGGCGTGGTGCTCGACCGCCTGCCGCGCGGCTCCGGCGTGGTCATCGCCAACATCAACCCGGCCTACCAGGCCAGCCTCAGGAAAAGCCTGCCTGCGCTCCAGCACCGCTTCATCCCGTGCCGGCAGATCCAGATCAATGTGGTGGAGCGCCGCGCCGTGGCCAAGCGCGAGCCCGGCACCAAGTAAGCAAGGTATGCCCATGAACCCCACCGACGCCTTCGTTCCCATCCAGACCGCCGAGCAGCTGTTCCATTCCGCCGAGGCCACGCTCTTGACGCCGAACGGCCTTGACGCCGACAAATTGGCCCCTGTCTTCGGCCGCCTGCTCACGCACGATGTCGACTACGCCGACCTGTATTTCCAGTACTCGCGTTCCGAAGGCTGGAGCCTGGAAGAAGGCCAGGTCAAATCCGGCAGCTTCAACATCGACCAGGGCGTCGGCGTGCGCGCGATCTCGGGCGAAAAAACCGCCTTCGCCTATTCCGACGACATCAGCCTCGATGCGCTCGGTGCCGCCGCCGACGCCACCCGTGCCATCGCGCGCGCCGGGCAGAACCGCAGCTTCGGCATGGTGCAGCGCGGCGAAGGCCGCCTGCTCTACAACGCGGTCGATCCCTTGGCGAGCCTTGCGGACGCCGACAAGGTCGCGCTGCTGGAACGCCTTGAGAAGAAAGCCCGCGCGATGGACCCGCGCGTCATCCAGGTGATGGCGAGCCTCGCCTCCGAATACGAAGTCATCTTCATCGCGCGTTCCGACGGCCATCTGGCGGCAGATGTGCGTCCGCTGGTGC
>JAMCVR010000233.1:4290-6789 GCA_023475455.1 Thermoplasmatota archaeon
ACATGCAGGACATGATGAACGCGCGCCTGATGGGCATGCCGGTCACCGGCAACGCAAGGCGCGAATCCTTCGCGCACCTGACCATGCCGCGCATGACCAACACCCTCATGCTCGGCGGCGACAAGGATCCCCACGAAATCATCGCGTCGGTGAAGAACGGCCTCTACGCCGTCAACTTCGGCGGCGGCCAGGTCGACATCACCAGCGGCAAATTCGTCTTCTCCGCCGCCGAGGCCTACATGATCGAAGACGGCAAGATCACCTACCCGGTGAAAGGCGCCACCCTCATCGGCAACGGCCCCGAAGTGCTGACGCGCGTCTCCATGATCGGCAACGACATGGAAATGGATTCCGGCGTGGGGACGTGCGGCAAGGAAGGGCAGAGCGTGCCGGTCGGCGTGGGGCAGCCGACGTTGCGGATCGATGGGCTGACGGTGGGCGGGACGGCGTAAAGATTTAGGGCACTTCTATAAATCCCTATTCCGTCATTCCGGCGAAAGCCGGAATCCAGTCAAATCAAGCAACTGGATGCCGGATCAAGCCCGGCATGACGAATTTATAGAAGTGCCCTTTAGCCTGCCATGTTTGAAATCGTTGGCACAATCACGGGTTGCCATGAGCGAAAATCGTTTTGTCGTCTGTCTTTCAAACGAGGGTTACCCCGCCTCGCTGGAGCCGCGCAAGCTCTACGAGTGGCTGGACGACCCGCAGGCTGAGTCCAAAGGGATGCTGCGGATCATCGACGAGTCGGGTGAGGATTACCTTTATCCGAAGGCGTTTTTCGCCCAGGTCGCCGTGCCTGTGGAGTTGGCTGAACGGCTGCATAAAATGGCGGCGTGAACGTCGGTTTTGTCGAGAACGGTGTCTGACCCCGTTTCTGACCCCTGACCCCGTTTCTGACCCCGTTTCTGTGCCGTTTCTGTGACCCCGTTTCTGTGCCGTTTCTGCCGTTTCTGCCGTTTCTGCCGTTTCTGCCGTTTCTGCCGTTTCTGCCGTTTTTGAGGCGTTGTGACCTAGCCCAATGTGGCGGATATCGACACAGCCTGGATGTATGAAGAGGTCAGGGCGAATAAATCGTGGGTTGTTCCCTTTGATTTACCCTTTTCGGGTGCTTCGCCCTCGCGTCGCTACTGGGCTTGCTCGGGCTACGCCCCCTGATTAGCCCCGTCGATCTGCTCTGACAGCAAACGTGAAAGTAGGGCATGCAACTCCGATAAGTCGATCTGCCCGTTGTGAAAAGATTCGTCGGCTTTCTGCAAGGCTATGACGTAGGCGTCCCTCTCTCGCCGAATCAGTTCCGGCAGGATTGTGTGCCCGGGCAACCACCCTCCCAGCTTCACGCAGAGGACGAAATAGCTTGCGGCCCTGGCGGTGCGTCCGTTTCCGTTGATAAATGGATGAATGTAATTCAGTCGCCACAACACGAAGGTGGCGAGCACGACCGGGTCGGACGTTTCCCAAGCTCTGTTGACGTTGTTCACGAAATCTTCCATGAGCGCATCAACGCGATAATGCTCTGGAGGCTGATGGTTTCCTACAATGACTGGGCAGGGACGATACTCACCCGCATTGGTGTGCAAGCAGATGATGGCCTGAAAGTTCAGGGCCTTTATGATCGATTCGGAAAGAAACGGCCGGGCAGTCGCGCCGGCCGCGTGAACAATCGACCTGAGGAAGTCATATTGACGATTGCCGTTTGCAACCTCTAGGTCCTGATATATCTCGTTTTGCTCGTTACCTGTCAGTTCAAACAAAATCACCTAATTGACTCCTCATGCTGCAATGAGGCCGTCCTGTTCCTCGATGATCTTTCGAACCTGCTCGCGCGTGACGTTGCTTCTCGAATCCAGAGAACCAAACACGAATGAGACACGTTGGTCCATGATCTCTCTTTGACTCGGCTTCTTGGACACGGCATCTTGTAGGGCTCGAAGGAGCAAGTCGTTTGTCTTGAGTTCCACTTGGTTTCCCATCCGTTTATCCTCCACGAATAATGCGTCCGCTTAATTTTTATATTGGACGCACTCCCTGCTTTCCATAACGTACTTAGTACGACACTTCTTTAGCCGCGAGATTCTACTCACATTAGCGCATCGCTGAATAAAAAAGTTCTATCTAACCAATAATTTAGTTTAAGCAAAAATTGGACCCTATTAGATTTCTCAATTTTTCCAAGTGGTTACACCTTCGCTTTGACCAGAAGCGTAAAATTTTCCGACACATTTACTTTGGGGGGTAGTGCGCCTGCCATGGCAAGCCGTCCAGTCATTCCCCCCTGTTTTGACTTTCTTCCCCTTACAGCCCCGCCGGAAATTGAGTCTGCCGGGCGGATCAGCGGCGAAGGTGTTTGAGCCCCGCTCACAAAATAAAAGGCTATGTCACTGTTAAATATTGTTCTATTCTAAGTTCAGTTGAATCAACAGGATAGGTGTCTCGATGAAAGCGGAAGAATTTCGGCGATTGACGGCGGAGCTTGAGAAGCTGACGCCGCACCAGAAA
>JAMCVR010000105.1:0-1931 GCA_023475455.1 Thermoplasmatota archaeon
GCGATTGCCGTGATCCAGCACGCGTTCGCGGCTGGCGGTGAGCACCGCCGTCTTGAGCCCGGAAAAGCTGAAATCCAGATCGCCGCTGTGCAGCATCGGGCGCGGCAGCTTGAATCGACCCGCCGTGCCATCCGTCGCCAGCCGGGCCAGGGCAGGGCCGCCGGGATAACCGAGGCCCAGCAGCTTGGCGGTCTTGTCGAAGGCTTCCCCCGCCGCGTCGTCCAGGGTCTCTCCCAGCAGGGCGTAGCGACCCACGCCGTCTACCCGCATCAATTGCGTATGGCCGCCGGAAACCAGCAGGGCGACAAAGGGAAAGGCGGGCGGCTTGGGTTCCAGCAGCGGTGCCAGCAGATGGCCTTCCAAATGATGGACGCCGACTACCGGCACACCGAGCGCCAGGCCGAGGCCGGTGGCGACGCTGGCGCCAACCAGCAGGGCGCCGGCCAAGCCCGGCCCTTCCGTATAGGCAATCGCTGAGATGTCTTGGAGGTGAGCGCCCGCTTGCGTCAAGGCCTGCCGGGTGAGAGGCAGCACGCGACGGATATGGTCGCGGGAGGCGAGCTCCGGCACCACCCCGCCGTATTCCTCGTGCATGCGCACTTGGGAATAAAGGGTGTGGCCCAGCAGGCCGCGCTCCGTTTGATAGAGGGCGATGCCGGTTTCGTCGCAGGAGGTCTCGATGCCGAGGATGAGTGCGGGAGCAAGCATGGCCCGGGATTGTAGCCGAATCGGCTAGCCGCAGCAGATGCCGCGATGAAGCAGGCGGCATGGGCAAGCAGCCATCAGCTTGTATATTCGATGTTTGTGTCCTAAATTGTGTAGTCTTTATGGACTAATTTTGGTGCGGCGGGAGTCGTGCCGCCGATTCAATTCAGGAGGCGTTGCCATGGCACATATCGTTATTCTCGGGGCGGGTCTCGGCGGGCTGCCGATGGCCTATGAAATGCGCGAACTGGCGCGGCCGGAAGACGAAGTGACGGTCATTTCCAATGCGCCGAAATTTCATTTCGTTCCTTCCAATCCCTGGGTGGCGGTCAACTGGCGTACTCGCGACGACATTGAACTGGATCTCGCCACGGCGCTGGGGCGCAAGAAGATCGGCTTCATTCCCGTGGGCGCCAAGCGCGTGCACCCTGACCAGAACCAGGTCGAGTTGGACGATGGTCGAGCCATCGATTACGACTTCCTGGTGATTGCCACCGGGCCCAAGCTGGCATTCGACGAGGTGGAGGGGCTGGGGCCCGATGGTCATACCCAGTCCATCTGTCATGTGGAGCATGCGGTGAAGGCCGAGCAGGCGTGGCAGGCGTTTGTCAAAGACCCGGGGCATGTGGTCGTGGGCGCGGCCCAGGGCGCATCCTGCTACGGCCCGGCCTACGAGTTCGCGATGATCATGGATACCGACCTGCGCAAGCGCAAGATTCGCGACCGGGTGCCGATGACCTTCGTCACCGCCGAACCCTACATCGGCCATTTGGGCCTGGGCGGCGTCGGCGATTCCAAGGGCCTGCTCGAATCGGAAATGCGCGATCGCCATATCAAATGGATCTGCAACGCCAAGACCACCAGGGTCGAGGCGGGCAAGATGTACGTGACCGAGCACGACGAGAACGGCCAGCCCAAGAAGGAACATGTGCTGGAGTTCAAATATTCCATGATGCTGCCCGCCTTCAAGGGGGTGGATGCCGTGTTCGGCATCGAGGGCCTGACCAATCCCCGCGGCTTTGTACTGATCGACCCGTACCAGCGCAACCCCAAGTTCCACAACATCTACTCGGTCGGCGTGTGCGTGGCCATTCCCCCGGTGGAGGCAACGCCCGTGCCGACCGGCGCGCCCAAGACCGGTTACATGATCGAATCCATGGTCACCGCCACCGCGCACAACATTCGGGAAGTGCTCGATGGCAAGGAGCCCAGCCACAAACCCACCT
>JAMCVR010000105.1:2007-6662 GCA_023475455.1 Thermoplasmatota archaeon
CAAGGTGGCGTTCGAGAAATACTTCATGAACAAGATGAAGCGGGGGATTTCCGAGCCGGCATTCGAGAAAATGGTGATGAACGCCCTCGGCGTGATGAAACTCAAGGATCGCTAGCCGTCCAGGGCCCGGAATGCGGCCTGTCCGGCGGCCCGGGGAGCCTTGTGTTCTTGGCCGCATCTTGTTAAAATCGCCGCTTTTTCCGCATCCCCTTACCGAGGTGGTTTGAATGCCTATCGTACGTGTTAAAGAAAACGAGCCGTTTGACGTGGCCCTGCGCCGCTTCAAGCGCACCATCGAGAAAACCGGCCTGCTGACCGAATTGCGTGCCCGCGAGTTCTACGAGAAGCCCACCTCCGAGCGCAAGCGCAAGATGGCCGCCGCCGTGAAGCGCCACTACAAGCGCATGCGCGGCCAGATGCTGCCGCCCAAGCTGTACTAATTCAGGGTTGCAGCCGCAATAAAAAACGCGCCGGGCAGATGCCCGGCGCGTTTATTTTTTCGTCCGCTTACTTCGCCAGTTCCTGCTGGAACGGGGCGATCAGCTTGCGGGTGGGGTCGTAGTCCTTGTCTTCCTGGGGCTCGAAACCGCCATAGCCCTTGTCCAGTTCCTTCAACACGGCGGCGTGTTCCGGGTTGCTGGCATTCAGTTCCAGAAAGGCGTTGCGCAGCTTCTTCACCGTGGCCGGCGGCAGCCGGTCGCTGACCGCGAACAGATAGGAAGACAGCGGCGGCGAGGTGTAGATCTTGCGCAGGCCCTTGGGCGCGAATTCCTCGTAGATGGTGTCCTTCAGGATGCCCCCATCGAAGTCCTTGTTCAGCACGGCCTTGGCGATGTTGTCGTAGTGCTTGAGGAAGCCGTAGTTGGAAAAATCCTCGAGTTTCACCCCGGCGCCCACCACGACCGCGCGCTGCAACAGCGCCTTTTGGTCGCCAAAGGCGAACTTCCTGCCCTTCAGGTCTTCCATCGTCTTGTACGGGCTGTCGCTGCGCACGGCGATCACCAGATTGAAGGTGGATTTGCCGTGGGTGAGCGGCGACACCAAGGGTTGGACCCTGTATTTGTCGTGGGCTTCGATGTAGGCGACCGGCGTCAGGTAGGCGATTTGCGTGAAATCCTTGCCCAGCTCGTTGACCGCCGAACCGAGATTGGGGGAAGCGCGGAAGCTGATCTTGATCCCGGTCTTTTTGGTCAGATACTCGGTCAGCGGAGTCATTCTTCGCACCATCTCGGCCGGCACGTCCATGGCGACCGAACCCAGGTAGAGTTCCTCCTGCTCCGCCGCCTGCACGAGCCCGGCGGCACCGAGCAGCAGCAAGGCGGCGCTCCAGAATTTGAAGGGGTGTTTCATGGTCATGCTCCTTTAAGGGTGTTTCTTGGCGTGGTCGGCGCCGGTCTTCGCGAAGGGATAGCTGATGGCCCGGTTGCGGCCGCGCCGCTTGGCTTCGTACAGGGCCTCGTCCGCGGCGCCGTAGAGCGCCTCGATGCTGTGGATGCTGTCCTGATTGCAGGCGATGCCGATGGAGAGGCCGGCGCGCACTTCCTGGCCGTGGAAGATGAAACGCTGTTCCGCCGCCAGCGTCAGCAGATTGTCGCCGAAGAGTTCTCCTTCCTGGAGCGAGGTGCGGTAGAGCAGGAAGGCGAATTCGTCTCCCCCTAGGCGGGCGACGATATCCGTCTCCCGGGTGCGGCTCTTGAAGGCGCGGCCCAGCGTCTGCAACACGGTATCGCCGGCGGCGTGGCCGTAGGTGTCGTTGATCTGCTTGAAATGGTCCACGTCCAGCAAGATGAGGCAGATGGGTTCGCCGAAGCGCTGGGAGCGGGCGAAGGCGGCGGCCAGGTTGTCGTCGAAATAGCGGCGGTTGCGCAGGTCGGTGAGGCTGTCGGTAACGGCCAGTTTTTCCACCAGGGACAGCGCTTTTTCCAAATCCTGGGTCCGGCTTTCGAGTTCCTGGGAGCGTTGCTGCAATTGCTCGTTGGTCTTCATCAACGCCGTTCCGGCCAGATCGATCTTCTCCCGCAGGCGCTGCTGGGCTTCGAAGACCTTCTGGTTCAGGCTGTTGAAAATGCGGCTCAGGTCGCCGAGCTCGTCTTGGCTGTTCAGCTCCAGCGCTTTGACCGTGGCCGCGTCGCGGCTGTTGAGCAGTTCCTTCATGTGCTGGCTGAGTTGCGACACCGGTTTGACGATGACGCGCGAGGTGCCGAAAAAGATGAGCAGGCCGATGAACAGTCCGAAAAACACCTGCTCGATCACGATGTCGCGGTAGGTTTTGGCGATTTCCGCTTCCATGCGGCCTAGCGAGATCTGCAGGTCGACCTTGCCCACGGTCTCGGAATTGAACAGTACCGGAGCCTCGAAGGACAAGGTGGTCTGGTCCGGCAGGCTGGGCCGGTTGCGCGAAACCATGACCTTGTTTTGCTTGTCGCGGATGATGATGTGCTGCACGTCCTGCTGCTGGACCATGCGCTCGGCCAGCGACTCCATGTTGGAGTAGTCATACCCCACCAGCAGGTTCGCCACGGCCTCGGCGATCATGGCCACGCGTTCCTGGCCGGATCGCTTCATGTCGTCGGTGATGCGCTGCTTTTCCGCGACCACGCGGAAACCGCCGATGACCGTGAAGGCGGTGACGACGCCGGCCACGGTAAGCAGGACCAGTTTCAGTCTGAGGCCGGAAGTAAAGTATTTGAGCATCTTGTTGTTTCGTTGCCGGCCGGGTATGGCCAAAGCCGGACACCAAAGCCGGACAATAGGTGAGCTTGATTCTATATCGGGTGCACGCCGCCGGACTTAAGTCCCGAATTTGAAAAAACCTCCCTCGGTGCTACTATGCAAGACGGTATGCGCGGCCCATCACGCAACTATAATTACGATAAATCAATACGTTACGACGCCCCCTCTATGACACTCAAAGACCGTATCACCGAAGACATGAAGCAAGCCATGCGTGCCAAGGACAGCGCCCGGCTGTCGGCCATCCGCCTGCTGCTCGCTGCCATCAAGCAGCGCGAAGTGGATGAGCGCATTACCCTGGATGACGCGCAGATCATCTCGGTCGTGGACAAGATGATCAAGCAGCGGCGCGAGTCCATCGCCCAGTTCGAGAAGGCCGCGCGCCAGGATCTGGTGGATGCCGAATCCTTCGAGCTTCAAGTGTTGCAGGCCTACCTGCCGCAGCAATTGAGCGAAGCCGAGGTGGATGCCATCGTCGCCGCGGGCATTGCCGAGGCCGGCGCGACGGTCATGGCCGACATGGGCAAGGTGATGAACGTCATCCGGCCCAAGCTGGCCGGGCGCGCCGACATGGGTAAGGTGTCTGCACTGGTGAAGTCCAGGCTCGCTGGCTGACATGCGCGGCCGGGTTTTGTCCCCTTCCGCCTATACTGATCGCCCATGATCCCGCAGTCCTTCATCCAGGAGCTACTCAACCGCGTCGACATCGTCGACGTCGTGGAGCGCTACGTGCCCCTGAAGAAGGCGGGCGCCAATTTCGCCGCCTGTTGTCCCTTCCACAACGAGAAATCGCCGTCTTTCACCGTCAGCCCCACCAAGCAGTTCTACCACTGCTTCGGCTGCGGCGCCCACGGCACGGCCATCGGTTTCGTCATGGAATACCAGGGCATCGGCTTCGTGGATGCGGTGGAGGAGCTGGCCAAGAGCATCGGACTGGCCGTGCCCCAGGAATCGCGCGGAGACGCCGCCGGCGGGCGCGGCGAACCCGCATCCGCCAACCTGTACGGCGTGATGCAGCAGGCGCTGCGCTACTACCGGACTGAGCTGAAAAATTCCGACAAGGCAGTGGCCTATCTCAAGCAGCGCGGCCTCACCGGCGAGATCGCGGCGCGCTTCGGCATCGGCTACGCGCCGGACGGCTGGCAGAACCTGCAAGCCGTGTTTCCGGATTACGCCGAATCCAGGGCGCTGGCGGAGGCCGGGCTGGTGATCGACAACGAAAGCGGCCGGCGCTACGACCGTTTCCGCGACCGCGTCATGTTTCCCATCCTGGATCAGCGCGGCAATGTCATCGCCTTCGGCGGCCGGGTCATCGGCGCGGGCGAACCCAAGTATCTCAACTCCCCCGAGACGCCGCTGTTCCAGAAGGGGCACGAACTCTACGGCCTGGTGCAGGCGCGCAAGGCCATCCGCGACCAGGGGCGCATTCTGGTGGTGGAAGGTTACATGGACGTGGTGGCCCTGGCCCAGCACGGCGTCGACTACGCCGTGGCCACTCTGGGCACCGCCACCACGCCCTATCACGTGCAGCGCTTGCTGCGGCTGGCCGATCGCATCGTGTTCTGTTTCGACGGCGACCAGGCCGGGCGCCGCGCCGCCTGGCGCGCGTTGGAGAACAGCCTGTCTGCCCTGACCGACGGTGCTGAGCTGTCCTTCCTGTTCCTGCCCGAAGGCGAAGACCCGGACAGCTACATCCGCAGCCACGGCAAGGCCGGCTTCGAGGCCATGCTGGATGAGGCGCTGACCTTGAGCCAGTTCCTGTTCAAGGAATTGACCGCGCGCGGCGATATCCAGAGCGAGGAGGGCAGGGCGCGCCTGGTGCAGAACGCGAAACCCCTGATCGAAAAAGTGCCGGCGCCGACCTTGTCGCTGCTGTTGAAGAAGCGCTTGGCCGAACTGGCGGGGCTGACGACGGGCGAGGT
>JAMCVR010000133.1:0-6677 GCA_023475455.1 Thermoplasmatota archaeon
CTCTTCGACCTTCTTGCGCGTGCTGCAATACACAATCCCCGCCTCGCCTTTGTGCTCGCCGAGGAAATCGAGCAGCTGCCGGCGCGGCTCGGATTTTTCGCTGATGCGGTAGCGGATGTTGGGACGGTCAAAGCTTGCGACGAAGACGCGCGCGGCGCCGAGATCGAGCCGGGTGAGGATTTCCGCGCGGGTGGCAGTGTCGGCCGTGGCGGTGAGCGCGATGCGCGGCACGTCGGGGAAACGCTCGTGCAGGGCCGACAAGCCGAGGTATTCCGGGCGGAAATCGTGCCCCCATTGCGACACGCAGTGCGCTTCGTCGATGGCGAACAGCGACACGCGCGCTTGCTCGAGCAGGCCTTGAAAGCGCGGCGTGAGCAGGCGTTCCGGCGCAACGTACAAGAGCTTGAGCTGCCCGGACACGAATTGGCGTTCGACCTGCATCGCCGCCGCGCCGTCGAGGCTGGAGTTAAGGAACGCCGCCGCGATGCCGAGCTCCTGCAGCGCCGCGACCTGGTCCTGCATCAGCGCGATCAGCGGCGACACCACCACCGCGCAGCCCTCGCGCAGCAGCGCGGGTATCTGGAAACACAGCGACTTGCCGCCGCCGGTGGGCATCAGCACCAGGGCATCGCCGCCTGCCACGAGCGTGTCGACGATGGCCGCCTGTTCGCCGCGGAACGCGGGGTAGCCGAAAACGCGGTTGAGCAGGCTTAAAGGGGTGTCGGACATAAAAAAACGGGCTGGCGGCAGATGTGTCACATTGGCTATAATTGTGTCACGTTTTGCCCCCTTGGAGGCTGCCCATGAAAACCCTGACCATCCGCGAAGCCCGCGAAGGCCTGTCGCATCCCGACCAGATGTTCGCTGACAGCGACGAGGTGCTGGTGGTGCGGCGCGGCGAGCCGGTCGCGCGGATTCTGCCGGTGGAACCGCGCAAGAAGCCCTTCCGCTCGCTGCGTGCGTTTCTGGAAAGCCAGCCCATGCAAACCGTTCCCAGCGAAGACATTCTGGCCGAAGAGCGCGAGGACCGCACTTGAGCGCCTATATCGATACCAGCGCACTGGCCAAGTGTTACATCCGCGAGCCGCGCTCGCTGGATGTGCTCGACTGGGCCGATGCCCAGGACGACGTGGCGACCAGCCCGCTCACCCTGGTGGAGTTTCGCTGCCTGCTGGCGCGGCGACGCCGCGCCGGGCAGATTGACTCGCCGCTGGAGCGCCTGGCGCTTGCCGAATTCGACCGCGACATTCAGGCGCGCTGGCGCATCCAGCTGGATGCAGTCAGCCTGTTCAGCGAGGCACGGCAGTTGATCGACCTGATTCCCGAATTGCCGCTACGCGCGCTGGACGCCCTGCATCTGGCCTATGCCCGGCATTACGGCACAAGCAGTTTCGCCACCTCCGACAAGAATCAAGCCGAGGCCGCCCGTGCGCTCGGCATCCCCGTATTCACTTTTTATTGAATTGGCACCATGACCGAACCAACTTCCGCCCCCGCCCTCGACGAGAACCAGATCATCATGGAGCGCCGCGCCAAGCTCGCCGCGATCCGCGAGACGGGCGTCGCCTTCCCCAACGATTTCGAGCGCCACGACTACGCGGGCAAGCTGGCCGCCGCCCACGGCGACAAAACCAAGGAAGCGCTTGAAGCCGAAGCCATCCGGGTGCAACTGGCCGGCCGCATGATGCTGAAGCGGGTGATGGGCAAGGCCAGCTTCGCCACCCTGCAGGACATGAGCGGGCGCATCCAGGTCTACGTCTCCAACGACCTCACCGGCACCGAATCGCACGAGGCGTTCAAGCACTGGGATCTGGGCGATTTTCTCGGCGTCACCGGCACCCTGTTCAAGACTAACAAGGGCGAACTGACCATCCAGGCGAAATCGATCCGCCTGCTCTCCAAGGCGCTGCGCCCGCTGCCGGAAAAATTCCACGGGCTGGCCGACCAGGAGCAGAAATACCGCCAGCGCTACCTCGACCTCATCACCAACGACGCCGCGCGCGCGACCTTCATGCGCCGCTCGAAGATCATCCAGGCGATCCGCGAGTTCATGACCGGCCACGGCTTCCTTGAAGTCGAGACGCCGATGATGCACCCCATTCCGGGCGGGGCCGCGGCCAAACCCTTCGTCACCCACCACAACGCGCTCGACATGGAGCTGTTCCTGCGCATCGCGCCTGAGCTGTATCTCAAGCGGCTGGTGGTCGGCGGCTTCGAGAAGGTGTTCGAGATCAACCGCAACTTCCGCAACGAAGGCCTGTCGACGCGGCACAACCCCGAGTTCACCATGATGGAGTTCTACGAGGCCTACCGCGAATACGGTTACCTGATGGACTTCACCGAGGCGCTGATCCGCCACACCGCGGTCGCCGCCACCGGCTCGACCACGGTCACCTATCAGGGCCACACCATCGAGCTCGGCACGCCGTTCGACCGCCTCACCATCGTCGGGGCGATCCGCAAGTACAACCCGCATTACACCGTCGAGCGACTCAACGACCGCGAGTGGCTGATCGGCCAGTTCGCGGCGATGAAGGCCAAGTACCGCCCGCAGGACGGGCTCGGCGGCCTGCAGCTTTCCTTCTTCGAGGAAACCACCGAGGCGCTGCTGGTGCAGCCCACCTTCATCATCGACTACCCGGCCGAAGTCTCGCCCCTCGCCCGCCGTTCCGACACCCAGCCCGACATCACCGAGCGCTTCGAACTGTTCATCACCGGGCGCGAAATGGCGAATGGTTTTTCGGAGCTCAACGACGCCGAGGACCAGGCCGAGCGCTTCATGGAGCAGGTGCGGCACAAGGAGGCCGGCGACGAGGAGGCGATGCACTACGACGCCGACTTCATCCGCGCGCTGGAACACGGCCTGCCGCCCACCGGCGGCTGCGGCATCGGCATCGACCGCCTGGTGATGCTCTTGACCGATTCGCCGAGCATCCGCGACGTCATCCTGTTCCCGCAGATGCGCCGCGAGGGCTGACCGGCTTCCGCTAAAATCGCCCCTCTTCCGCCATCCGTTTTCCAGACCATTCCATCATGACCGACGCTTTCAACACCTACGATTCCATTTCCACCGCCACCGGCAAGGCGCGCTTCGCCTCGCTGAAAAAACTCGAGGCCGCGCTGGGCGTGTCGGTGGCGCGGCTGCCGGTGTCGATCCGCATCGTGCTGGAGTCGGTTTTGCGCAATTGCGACGGCGTGAAGGTGACGCCCGAGCACGTCAAGCAACTGGCGGGCTGGAAGCCGAATGCCGAACGCACCGAGGAAATCCCCTTCACCGTGGCGCGCGTGATCCTGCAGGATTTCACCGGCGTGCCGCTGCTGGCCGACCTCGCCGCGATGCGCTCCGCTGCACAGAAAATGGGCCGTGACCCGAAGAAGATCGAGCCGCTGGTGCCGGTCGACATGGTGGTCGACCACTCGATCCAGGTCGACGCCTACGGCAGCAAGGATGCACTCGACCTCAACATGAAGATCGAGTTCGAGCGCAACCTCGAGCGCTACCAGTTCCTCAAGTGGGGCATGCAGGCGTTCGACACCTTCAAGGTGGTGCCGCCCGGCGTCGGCATCGTGCACCAGGTCAATATGGAATACCTGGCGCGCGGCGTGATGGAAAAGGACGGCATGGCCTACCCGGACACGCTGGTCGGTACCGACAGCCACACCACCATGATCAACGGCCTCGGCGTGGTGGCCTGGGGCGTCGGCGGTATCGAGGCGGAAGCGGCGATGCTGGGCCAGCCGCTGTACTTCCTCACCCCCGACGTCGTCGGCGTCAACCTCACCGGCCGCGTCAAGCCCGGCATCACCGCCACCGACGTGGTGCTGACCCTCACCGAGATGCTGCGCCGCGCCAAGGTGGTCGGCAAGTTCGTCGAATTCTTCGGCGAAGGCGCGGCCGCCCTGCCGGTCACCGACCGCGCGCTTTCAACACCTACGATTCCATTTCCACCGCCACCGGCAAGGCGCGCTTCGCCTCGCTGAAAAAACTCGAGGCCGCGCTGGGCGTGTCGGTGGCGCGGCTGCCGGTGTCGATCCGCATCGTGCTGGAGTCGGTTTTGCGCAATTGCGACGGCGTGAAGGTGACGCCCGAGCACGTCAAGCAACTGGCGGGCTGGAAGCCGAATGCCGAACGCACCGAGGAAATCCCCTTCACCGTGGCGCGCGTGATCCTGCAGGATTTCACCGGCGTGCCGCTGCTGGCCGACCTCGCCGCGATGCGCTCCGCTGCACAGAAAATGGGCCGTGACCCGAAGAAGATCGAGCCGCTGGTGCCGGTCGACATGGTGGTCGACCACTCGATCCAGGTCGACGCCTACGGCAGCAAGGATGCACTCGACCTCAACATGAAGATCGAGTTCGAGCGCAACCTCGAGCGCTACCAGTTCCTCAAGTGGGGCATGCAGGCGTTCGACACCTTCAAGGTGGTGCCGCCCGGCGTCGGCATCGTGCACCAGGTCAATATGGAATACCTGGCGCGCGGCGTGATGGAAAAGGACGGCATGGCCTACCCGGACACGCTGGTCGGTACCGACAGCCACACCACCATGATCAACGGCCTCGGCGTGGTGGCCTGGGGCGTCGGCGGTATCGAGGCGGAAGCGGCGATGCTGGGCCAGCCGCTGTACTTCCTCACCCCCGACGTCGTCGGCGTCAACCTCACCGGCCGCGTCAAGCCCGGCATCACCGCCACCGACGTGGTGCTGACCCTCACCGAGATGCTGCGCCGCGCCAAGGTGGTCGGCAAGTTCGTCGAATTCTTCGGCGAAGGCGCGGCCGCCCTGCCGGTCACCGACCGCGCGACGATTGCCAATATGGCGCCGGAATACGGCGCGACCCTGGGCTTCTTCTCCGTCGACGAAGCCACCTGCCAGTATTTCTCCGCCACCGGCCGCCCGGCTGCGCAGGTCGACCTGATCCGCGCCTATTACCAGGCACAGGGCCTGTTCGGCATCCCCAAGGCGGGCGCGATCGACTACTCGCAGACGCTCACGCTCGACCTCTCCAGCGTCGAGCCCTCGGTGGCCGGCCCCAGGCGTCCGCAGGACCGGATCGAGCTGGGCGCGCTTAAATCCGGTTTCGCCGGCCTGATGGACAGGGCTGCGGACGACGGCGGCTACGGCAAGGCCGGGAAACTGGGCAAGCGCTATGCCTTGCCCGCCTCGACGCACACCGAAACGGACATGTCTGGCGGCGGCAGCCAGGAGGAGCCCCGTCCCGTTGCGGCGCAGGAAGAGGAAATGCTGGACAGCCATCCCTCTCCCGACCATATTGTGGCCGATCCCACGACCCTTTTCGGCCAGGGGAACGGCAGCCTGGGACACGGCGACGTCGTCATCGCCGCCATCACCTCGTGCACCAACACGTCCAACCCCGGCGTCATGCTGGCCGCCGGCCTGCTCGCGAAAAAGGCCGCCGCGCTGGGCCTGAAGCCGCCCGCCCACGTCAAGACCTCGCTCGGCCCCGGCTCGCGCGCGGTCACCGAATACCTGAAAAAAGCCGGGCTGATGGACTCACTGGAACAGCTCGGCTTCAGCGTGGTGGGCTACGGCTGCACCACCTGCATCGGCAACTCCGGCCCGCTCAAGCCCGAAATCGAGAAGACCATCGCCGACCACGACCTGGTCGTCGCCTCGGTGCTCTCCGGCAACCGCAACTTCGAAGCCCGCGTGCACCAGGCCGTCAAGGCCAACTTCCTGATGAGCCCGCCGCTGGTGGTGGCCTTTGCGCTGGCCGGCCGCGTCAACATCGATTTCGAAACCGAGCCGCTGGGCACCTCCAGCGCCGGCCAGCCGGTTTACCTGCGCGACCTGTGGCCCCGCAACGCCGACGTCGCCGCGGTGATGAACGCCGCCACCGACGCCGGCATCTACCGCGACATCTACGCCAGCGTCGGCGCCGGCAACCCGCTGTGGGACGGCGTGCCCGCGCCGGTCGGCGCGGTCTACCAGTGGGACGCGAAGTCGACCTACATCCAGGAGCCGCCCTTTTTTGCAGGTGGCAAGGCCGCCAGTCCCGCCATCCAGGGCGCGCGCGCGCTGGCGATTTTCGGCGACTCGGTCACCACCGACCACATCAGCCCCGCCGGCGGCATCAAGCCGACCTCGCCGGCCGGCCTCTACCTCACCGAACACGGCGTGCAGAAGGCCGACTTCAACAGCTATGGCGCGCGCCGAGGCAACCACGAGGTGATGATGCGCGGCACCTTCGCCAACGTGCGCATCAGGAACCTGATGATCCCCGGTTCCGAAGGCGGCATCACGCTGAAGGACGGCGAACAGAAACCGATCTACGACGCCGCCATGCAATACCAGGCCGAGGGCACGCCGCTGATGATCTTCGCCGGCGAGGAATACGGCACCGGTTCTTCCCGCGACTGGGCGGCCAAGGGCACCACGCTGCTCGGCGTGAAGGCGGTCGTGGCCAAGAGCTTCGAGCGCATCCATCGCGCCAACCTCGCCGGCATGGGCGTGCTGCCCTGCCAGTTCAAGGACGGCGTCGACGCAACCACGCTGAAGCTCGACGGCAGCGAGACCTTCGACCTCGAAGGCCTGGCAACTCCGGCCCGCTCAAGCCCGAAATCGAGAAGACCATCGCCGACCACGACCTGGTCGTCGCCTCGGTGCTCTCCGGCAACCGCAACTTCGAAGCCCGCGTGCACCAGGCCGTCAAGGCCAACT
>JAMCVR010000133.1:7411-28811 GCA_023475455.1 Thermoplasmatota archaeon
AGCTTCGAGCGCATCCATCGCGCCAACCTCGCCGGCATGGGCGTGCTGCCCTGCCAGTTCAAGGACGGCGTCGACGCAACCACGCTGAAGCTCGACGGCAGCGAGACCTTCGACCTCGAAGGCCTGGAATCCGGCATTACCCCGCAGCAGGACGTCACGCTGGTGATCCGTCGCGCGAATGGAAATGTCGAGCGCGTCGCGCTCAAGCTGCGCATCGATACGCCGATCGAGGTGGAGTACCACAACAAGGGCGGGATCCTGCCGTTCGTGTTGGGCCAGCTGGTGGGCTGAAGCCCTGTCGGGGCAGCCAACGTCCCGCTCAGCAACGGTGGCAGGCAATGATGCCACCCCCATTTCATTTTCAGGCTGACGCACGCAGGACAGCCGGGCCAACCCGGGCCCGCATGCACCTGCCTTGCGCGTTTAACCCGGCTCATCGCATTTTAAATACACATTGATTCGGCAGGCGCCTTGGGCCGCCCGGATTCGTATGAACCCAATCCATAACACAGCCCGATCGCGCATCAAAAGTTGAATGTCTGCGCAAACAGTTCGCTGACCTTGCCTGGCGTCTGCGGTTTGCTGACCACATAACCCTGAATTTCGTCACAGCCGTTCTGCCGCAAAAAATCCAGCTGTTCGACCTGCTCGACGCCTTCGGCGACCACGCGCAGACTCAGGGCATGCGCCAGCCTGATGATGGCGTTGACGATTTCCGCGTCGTCGCTGTCGGTCAGCACGTCGTCCACAAAGCTCTTGTCGATTTTCAGCGCATCGATCGGCATGCGCTTCAGCTGGCCCAGGTTGGAATAGCCCGTACCGAAGTCGTCGATGTAGACGTGCAGTCCGCGCTGACGCAGCGCATCGAGGATGCCGAAGGTGCGCGCGGGGTTGTCCATCGCGGCGCTCTCGGTCACTTCCAGTTGCAAATGTGCGGGGTCCATCCCGGTGTCCTTCAGGATGGCGTCGACATCTTCGATCAGGCGCGCGTCGGAAAGCTGCCGCGGCGACAGATTGACCGCCATCGGCGGCGGATTGAGTCCCGCGTCGCGCCAGGCGATCCACTGTTCGCACGCCGCCCGCATCACCCAGCGCCCCACCGGAACGATCAGGCCGGTTTCCTCCGCCACCGGAATGAACTGTTCGGGTCCGATGATGTTGCCCGAGCGGGGAAGCCAGCGAATCAGGGCCTCAAGCCCCACCACCCGGCCGCTGGCAAGATCGACCTTGGGCTGATACACCAGCGCCAGTTCGTCGCGTTCCACCGCCTGCCGCAGGCCGCTTTCCAGCGACAGCTGCTGCTGCGCCACCGTATTCAATTCGGCGCTGAAATACTCAAAGCCGCTGCGACGCTGCTTGGCCTGATACATTGCCAGATCGGCCTGGCGCAGCAGCGTGTTGGCGTCGAGGCCGTCGTCCGGATACACGCTGATGCCGATGCTGGCGCCGATGGCATATCGGCGCTGCCCCAGCTTGAACGATTCGGCCAGCGCCTGCGCCAGCTTGCGCGCCACCCGGCTGGCGGCACGCGAGGCCGGGGGATGGGTCAGGACGACGGCGAACTCGTCGCCGCCCAGACGGGCGACGAAATCGTCGGCCCGCAACTGTTCGTCCAGCCGGTTGGCTACGACACGCAGCACCTGGTCGCCCACTTCGTGGCCCTGCGAATCGTTGATGTGCTTGAAGCGGTCGAGATCGATGAACAGCAGCGAAACCTGGGATTTGTCGCGCTGCGCATGCGCCAGCGCATGACCGAGGAAATCCTGGAAATAGGAGCGATTGGGCAGACCGGTCAGCGGGTCGTGGTTGGCCAGCATGTCCAGCCGCATTTCGGAATAACGGCGCTCGGCCAGGGCCGCCGCCACGAACAGGCCGCCCAGCGCCATGGTCAGCATGCTGACCTGCAGCGCAAATACGTCGCCGGGAATGGTGGCATGGGTGATTCCGCCGTAGGCGACTACCGCCACGCCCATTACGATGAGCGCAGCCAGAAAAATGGCCAGGCTCGCCCCGACCACCGAAAACCGCAATGCCGCCCACAGCACCGCCGGCATCATCACGAACAGGACGATCTCGGCGGGCCGCAGGGGCTCGGCGTACTCCATCATCGCCAGCGTCAGCGCCATCATGCCGAGCACCAGCACCAGGCCTTCCAGCCGTGCGCCCTTGCTGGTGGGCAACAAGTCCCAGCGCGACACCGTCAACAGCAAGGGGGCGATCAGATACACCCCCAGCAAATCGCCCAGCCACCACACCCACAACCCCCGCAGCAGCATGTCGGCCGGCAGGTCGCCAAAGAAATGCAGGCTGAAAACACCGGTGACCGCGCTCACCGCGCAGCCCAGCGGCGCGGCGACCAGGGCGAATTTGGCCACGCTGGGAACAAAATCGAGCGTGGGGCTGAAAGGCTGCAAATGGCGCGGCAGGGTGCCCATGATCCACGCCCCGGCTGCCGCGCCGAGCGCAAAGCGGATTGCGTCTTCCAGCGGCAGAATGAGGCTGTTGAGCGCCAGCGAGCCCAGCAGGACGCCCGCCACCCCCGCCATGCCGAAACGCAGGCTCGCCATGGCGCCGATGCCTGCCGCCAGCCAGATGGCGGCGACCACATCGGCCACGTAGGCTGCCAGCTTGAGGCTGAGCCATCCGGCCAGCGCATACGCCAGCGCGGTCAGGCCGGCGATCAGCGCAAAGCGCTTGACGTGAGCGGGACCAGGCTGCGATAAGCGGGCCAAGAAATGAAACCGGCTTACTGCGATGGATCGACTTCGGCACGCACCGATTCCAGCGCGTCCTTGAGCGTTTCCTCGGACAGGCCGTTGAGCTGCTCGGCCAGCATCTCGGCAGCGTCGATCGTGCCGGCTTCATCGGGCAGGCTGTCGGTATCGAGGTTGGCGACGAACACCGCCGCCGCGCCCGTCACCTGCAACAACTGGCGTCGCTCGCTCATCAGCATTTCGATTTCGTCGCGCAGCAGGCGAACCTCATCTTCCTTCATGGCGTGCAGGGTCATGCTCGTATCCTCACTCTGGTCAGCCAAACAGGGTCAATACCCCGGTGTAGCCATATAAACGGTTATGGGAAATTTCCCCGTTGGCAAAGAACCCGACCAGCGGGAAATCTCCCAGGGCGCCCCGGATCAGGCCCAGTTCCCGATTCGGTGCGCCAAACATGTGCTGGCCGCGCCCCAGGCAGGAATAATACACGCCGCCCCGGATCGGCGCGTTCAATTGCGAACCGATGGCGGCGAGCATCCGCAGCAGGTCATCTTCGGCCGTTTGCTGATCGCGCCGACAGAACAGCAGCTCATCCCCGGGCTCGACGGTTTCGCCGATTGCCACCAGATGGTTTTGCGGATCGACGCCGAGGATGTTGCGCACCAGATAATCGCCGGTATCCGAGCCCCGCACCGGCAGGCCGACAAAGATATAACCCGCCGCGCGCCGCAGGTCGCGCGCCAGCACCTCGCCGATTTCCTCCTTCATCACGTCCAGCGCAGGACGATGATCGAGGCTGCCGATGATGTTCTTGTTGGCGGTGGTGATGCGATGGCGCGGGCCCAGCGGCGAAATGCCTTGCGTCAGGCGGGTTGCCAGCTTCACCCGCTCGCTGAACAGCACCCCGGACAGGCCGCCGCTGACCACGCCGTCGCTGATCTGCGCGGTCTCGCCGCGCGAACTCGACAATCCGCCGACGACAAACCCGCTCGTCACGTACGCTGAGAGTCCCTCGATCAGTTCCTGGATGCGGTTGTTCGCCGGGTCGCCGTGCGCGATGGCGAAATACGCCGCCGCGGGCTGCGCCTCGACGTCCTGCGGCGAACGCAGCACCGGCAGCATGCTGAAATCGACCGGGTCGAATTCGCCCAGCATCACGGCCATCGCCGGCGCTTCCAGATATTCCACGCCGGTGGCGCACACCCCCACCCCCACGCTGCCGGTCCAGTGCGCCACGCCGGTCGCGCTTTTGAAAAACGCCAGGACCGCATCGAGCTCGCCGGCGAAAGCGTCCGACACGTACAGAAAACCCAGCGTCGCCGCCGCCGGAATCGCGCCCAGCTGGTTCATGCAGGACCGGGCCGCCCGGGTCCAGTCTGCGTTGGCGGCATGGGCAAACTTGAAGGGGGAACTCATCGGCTGGGCATCAAGCGATCAATCGCATCGGGCCGGACATCGGAGCGGCGGCCGCGGAGGCCGCAGCCGCGATCCGCCGCCCGGGCGAGTGTCGCCCGGCATCAGTATCCCGTTTGGGCGCTGTGCGGCAACTCGCCTTCGCCGAAGAAATTCCACAGCAGATGGGCCACCACTTCAGGCGCAATCACGGTGTGCTGGTTATGCGTCTCCTGCAGCGCCATCCGCAGTTTCTTGCGCAATTCGGGATCGCCGGTCAGGTCGAAAATGATGTCGACTTTCGCCCCCATCGTCACCACCTCCATCGCATCCTTGAATACCGGTACCTTGCTGTGAATGAACCCCAGCGCGACGGGCGACTCCAGATTGCGGTGAGCGACGGCCACGATCTCCACATTGACGTGCTCTTCCTGGATTTTCTCCAGAAAATGCTCCGCAAATTTTTCCCCCACCTCACCCAGCCCAAGCAAGGCAACTTTGACGACATGACTCATGGAACGGCTCCTCGTATCGGTTATGGTAAATAACAGCAAACAGCAGTATTGCTTATCGGCGCGTCCACCCCAATCCTTCAGTCCGGAGGAATTGCACGATGGCACGCGGGAAGCATACGTACCCCGGCTGCGCCTGTCGACAAGCGGTGTTCCATGTTCACCCCCGGCCGGCTACGCGATACTATCGGAGCCCCTGATTCATCCCTCCGTGCCATGCCCGATTCCGGTCCGCTCTATCCATCCCTCACTCCCTACGCCAGCGGCATGCTGGAAACGGCCGGCACCCACCGTATCTACTGGGAGACCTCCGGCAACCCGGACGGCATCCCGGTGCTGTTCGTGCACGGCGGCCCCGGCTCCGGCTCCTCGCCCAACCAGCGGCGCTTCTTCGATCCGGCGCGCTACCGCGTCGTGCTGTTCGACCAGCGCGGCAGCGGCCGCTCGACCCCGCACGGGGAACTCGCCGACAACACCACGCCGCACCTGATCGCCGACATGGAGGCGCTGCGGCGCGAACTCGGCATCGATTCCTGGCTGGTGTTCGGCGGCTCGTGGGGCTCGACCCTGGCGCTCGCCTACGCCGAAACCCATCCCGAACGTTGCCGCGGGCTGGTGCTGCGCGGAATCTTCCTCTGCCGGAAAAGCGAGATCGACTGGTTTCTCGATGGCATCCGCGCCTTCTTTCCCGAGGCGCAGCGGCAGCTGGCGGATTTCATCCCGGAAGACGAACGCCACGGCCTGCTCGAGGCCTATCACCACCGCCTGGTCGATCCCGACCCGGCGGTGCACCAGCCCGCCGCCTATCGGTGGGCCACCTTCGAAGCGTCGTGCTCGACCCTGCTGCCCAGCCCCGAGCTGGTTGCCGCATTCGGCAGCGAACGGACCGCGCTGTCGCTGTCGCGCATCGAAACGCACTATTTCGTCAACCGCATCTTCCTGCCCGACAACAGCCTGCTCGCCAATGTCGGCCGCATCCGCGCCATTCCGGCGGTCATCGTGCAGGGCCGCTACGACGCGGTCTGCCCGATCGTGACCGCCGACGAGTTGGCGCGCGCCTGGCCCGAGGCGCGCTACGTCATCGTGCCCGATGCCGGTCATTCGGCGTTCGAGCCGGGCATCGCACGCGAACTGGTCGCCGCCTGCGACCGCTTCGCCCGCAACGGAACATTCGACTGATGGCACTCTCGCCCTATGTATTCGACGCCAGCGCCGGGAATTTCAACCGCCTGGTGCTGGAAAACTCGCACAAGGGTCCGGTGCTGGTGCATTTCTGGACCCCCAAGGCCGGCCCCTGCTTCATCCTGATGCCGCGCCTGGTCAAGCTGGCCGGCGAATACGGCGGCAAGTTCCTGCTCGTCATGCTGAACGCCGACGAACTGCCCGAACTGGCGCGACGCTTCGGCGTGAATTCGGTGCCGACGGTGAAGTTTTTCTGGCGCGGCGAGGTCGCCCACACCATCCACGGCGCCGATCCCGACGGCAGTTTCCGCGAGGCGCTCGACCGCTTCATCGCCGGCGACGCCAACCGCGCCCACGCGCTGGGCGTGGCGGCGTGGCAGGCGGGCAAGGTCCGGCAGGCGCGCATGCTGCTCGCCAATGCGGCGATGGCCGAACCCGACAACCTCGCGATTCCGCGCGATCTCGCCAAGCTGCTGTGGGCCGGGGGCGAGAGCGAACAGGCGCTGAAACTGCTGGACAGCCTGCCACCCGAGGCGCGCAGCGACGCCATGATCGCACCCCTTTACGCCCACCTGAATCTGGCGGAAACCGCGCGCCTGGCCCTGCCGCTGGACGATCTGGACGCCCGCATCATGCGCGACCCGGGCGACCTCGACGCCCGCTACCAGCGCGCCGCCGTGCTGCTGGCGGCGGACGATTTTGCCGGCGCGATGGACGAACTGCTTTTCATCGTCCGCACTGACCGCCATTTCCGCGACGACATCGCCCGCACCAGCCTGCTGGCGCTGTTCGATCTGCTGGGCGGCGCGCATCCGCTGGCGCGGCAGTACCGTCAGGCCTTGTCCGAATCGCTGCATTGAGCTTCGATCACCCGGCCTTTACGCCCTACCGGGCATTGATCGACGCGCTGGATCTGGCGCGCGCAAGGCCTTCGCTGGACGCGCTCAACGCGCTGGCCGCCGCGCGCGGCACGACGCAGGCACGCGGACTGCCGCTGCGCTTTTTCGCCCCCGACGGCCGCCTCTCGGCACGCGACTATGAAATCCATATCCTGCACAGCGGCCAGGTGCCGACCCGCGCCGACACCTGGCACGACGTGCTGAATGCACTGGTGTGGCTGCGCTTTCCGCGCTTCAAGGCGGCGCTGAACGCGGCCCACGGCGAGGCCATCGCGCTTGAAACCGACGCTCGGCGCGGCCGCCGGCGCGACGCGCTGACGGTGCTGGACGAGTCGGGCGTGTGGGTGATCAGCCGCGACCCGGCCCTGCCCGACCTGCTGGTCGAACGCGCCTGGCAACGGCTGTTGTGGGACGCACGTGCGAGCGTGGAAAGTGAAATGCACTTCGTGGTGGTCGGCCATGCGCTGCTGGAAAAAGCGCTGGCGCCCTACCCGTCGATGACCGGCAAATGCCTGGTGCTGATTTCGGAGTCGCTCGACGCCGACACGGCAGAGACCGCTGCGGTCACGGCGCTCGATACGATCGACACCCCGCGCCAGCTTGCCCCCCTGCCGGTGCAGGGCGTCCCGGGCTGGGATGCGGCCAACGCAGACGCCGCATATTACGCCAACCCGGAGATTTTCCGTTCCGCCCGCTCCGCGCTTTCATGAACGCCCGCACAGCTGTCTGAACAGACTGTCCTCGCGCGGCAGCAGCTGCCATACCGCCTGTTGCAGGCGCGTGGCCTGGTGGTCGATCAGCGCATCCTCATCGGAAAAAACCGCGCGCGACAGCGTGGCAATGCGCCGCGCGCGGCAATCGACCACGCGCCTGGACAAGACTTCGCGCACCGGGCGCAGGCTGTTGGGATGGATCCGCCCATCGCGCACGACGCGCCGCTCGCGAAAGCGGACCTGTCCGGCGCTGCGTTCAAGGCTTGAGAGATCGATAGCGACCACTTCAGCAGGCGTTTCCCTCATCACCCGCCATGGCTCGTTCGCCCAAACCGGGAAGGCCGCCAGACAGGCGACCAGGCCGAGCAGCGCTCGCATCAACTCGCCATGGCCGGCAACTCGCCCCCTGCCACCCAGGCCTGCGCCAGCTCCAGATCGTCGAACAGCCGGATATCCGCCGACATGAACAGGCGGTTCACCCACATGCTCCATGCCACCCACTGGTCGCCGGTGAGGATCGCGATGCGGCCGAAATCGTTCTTGTGCTCGCGCGAGAATTTCAGCTCCTCCCACGCCACGTCGACGCTGTACGACAGCATGTCGCGCAGGTCGAACAGCAGGTTGACCGCTCCGCGCTTTCATGAACGCCCGCACAGCTGTCTGAACAGACTGTCCTCGCGCGGCAGCAGCTGCCATACCGCCTGTTGCAGGCGCGTGGCCTGGTGGTCGATCAGCGCATCCTCATCGGAAAAAACCGCGCGCGACAGCGTGGCAATGCGCCGCGCGCGGCAATCGACCACGCGCCTGGACAAGACTTCGCGCACCGGGCGCAGGCTGTTGGGATGGATCCGCCCATCGCGCACGACGCGCCGCTCGCGAAAGCGGACCTGTCCGGCGCTGCGTTCAAGGCTTGAGAGATCGATAGCGACCACTTCAGCAGGCGTTTCCCTCATCACCCGCCATGGCTCGTTCGCCCAAACCGGGAAGGCCGCCAGACAGGCGACCAGGCCGAGCAGCGCTCGCATCAACTCGCCATGGCCGGCAACTCGCCCCCTGCCACCCAGGCCTGCGCCAGCTCCAGATCGTCGAACAGCCGGATATCCGCCGACATGAACAGGCGGTTCACCCACATGCTCCATGCCACCCACTGGTCGCCGGTGAGGATCGCGATGCGGCCGAAATCGTTCTTGTGCTCGCGCGAGAATTTCAGCTCCTCCCACGCCACGTCGACGCTGTACGACAGCATGTCGCGCAGGTCGAACAGCAGGTTGACCGTGCCATGGAACCGGATGCCGTAGCACACCGCCTGCTCGAATTCGCGGTAATCGTCCAGCGTGAACTGGCCCATCACGGTGACGGCGATCTGGTTGTCCTTCATATTCAGGCTGATCATGGTGCGCTCCTCTGGAATATGATCGAACTATAGCGAATCGGCCTGGGTTGGGGTCGACGCGCGCACCGCCCACACACCGGCCGCCGCCACCGCCGCCATGCCGATCCAGGCCAGCAGCGGCAAGCGTTCGCCGAACAGCAGCACGCCGTAGAGGGCGGAAAACCCGACCGTGGCGTAGGCCAGCGAGCCGACCGTGAGCGTGCGGCCGCGGTGGTAGGCGCGCGTCAACGCCAGTTGCGCCAGCGTGGCGGTGATGCCGATGCCGACGAGCCACGGCCAGTCGGCTGCCTGCGGCCGATGGAACCCGGCCAGCGCCATCCAGGCCGCGCCGCCTGCGGTCGCCAGCAGCGTGAAATAAAACACCACGCGCCATTCCGGCTCGCCCAGCCTGCCCAACTGCTTGACGTTGACGTAGGCCACCGCCGCCAGCATGCCCGACGCCAGCCCGGCCAGCGCCGGCAGCCAGGCCTGGCCCTGCACCTGCGGGCGCAGCAGCAGCACGATGCCGACAAAGCCCAGCAGCACCGCGCCGACGAGGCCCCGCCCGTGGCGTTCGCGCAGCCACCAGGCCGACAGCGCGGCGAGGAACAGCGGCGCGGTGTAGTTGAGGGTGACCGCGGTGGCGAGCGGCAGCCGCGCCAGCGCGTAGAAGAACAGCACCAGCGCGGCAAAACCCGACAGCCCGCGCCAGACATGGGCCCTGAAATGGGGCGTGGCCAGCGGCGCCAGCAGCCGGCGCTGGTGAAGGGCAATCACACCCCAGATCGCGAGCAGGCCGAACGCCGAGCGGTAGAACACCAGTTCGGCGGGAGAAAAGCTGGCGGAGGCGTGCTTCACCAGCACGCTCATCAGCGCGAACAGCGCGGCGGCGACCAGCATCCAGCTCGATTTCATTGGGTGAAGTTGAAAAAAACGGGCGGTATCGGCCGCCCGTTATGAATTTGAAAAAGACTCACTTCAAGTGCGGCTCGATCTCTCGCCGCAGGAAGGCATGGAAGTGCATCATGCCGTCTTCCAGCGGCGACTGGTACGGCCCGGTCTCGCTGACGCCCTGCCGGTACAGCGCGCGCCGCCCCTTGTGCATGCGCTCGCAGATGTCCTCGTCCTCCACCGCGGTCTCGTGATACGCCGCCTGCTCGG
Source organism: Thermoplasmatota archaeon (assembly GCA_023475455.1). The sequence continues at coordinate 17,357 of JAMCVR010000133.1, forward strand.
CCTCGATGAAGGCGCGCTCGAACAGGGCGATGTCCTCGGGGTAATAGAACTCGACGATATTGCTGCACGACTCCACCCCGGTCGGCACGATCGACGACACCACCAGCACGTGCGGATACCACTCGACCATCAGGCCGGGGTAGTAGGTCAGCCAGATCGAGCCGTGCGCCGGCACCTTGCCCCGGTCGTACGCCAGCACCTGCTCGTGCCATTTCTGGTATACTGGCGAACCTGCTTTGGAAAGCCCGCGGTTCACCCCCACCGTCTGCACCGACCACCAGTCGCCGTATTCCCACTTGAGGTCGTCGCAGGTGACGAAATGGCCGAGGCCGGGGTGATACGGCGCGACGTGGTAGTCCTCCAGATACACCTCGATGAAGGTCTTCCAGTTGCAGGCGTACTGCGTCACCTGCACGCGGTCGAGCATGAAGCCGGAGAAGTCCAGTTCGCGCGCCGCCTGCATGCCGGCCAGGTCGGCCTGCACGTCGCGCGCGCCGGCGAACAGCAGGCCCTGCCAGTTCTGCAGGCCGCTGCGATTGAGATTGAGGCAGGGATTGCCGGGAAACTCCGGCGCGCCCATCAGCCTGCCCTGGCTGTCGTAGGTCCAGCGGTGGATCGGGCAGACGATGTGGTTGGACGGCAGTTTTCCGCGCCCGGTCAGCATCAGCGCCTGGCGATGGCGGCAGACGTTCGACAGCAGCTCGATGCCCGACCCGCTGTTGACCAGCATTTTCGCGCCGTCGAACATTTCCAGCGCGTGGTAGTCGCCCGCCTCGGGCACCATCAACTGGTGGCCGGCATAGCCGGGACCGCGTTCGAACAGGTGTTCCAGTTCCAGCGCGTAGATGGCTGGATCGAAGTACCAGGAAACCGGCAACTGAGGCGAAGTTAGCGACAAGGCGCTGGATTCGGCGAGATCGCTCATGGCGTACCCTACTCAAAACCAAGCCCCCTCCAGCAATGACACTGGAGCGGCAAGATGACCCACCGGATTAACGGATGAACCCCCGCAAACAAGCAGGGAAAGCGCGAAATTCTAGCACAGGCAATCATCCCGGATGAGGCGCCTCTGCGCCGAATTTGTTAAAGTAGCGCTCTTTCTCCGCCGGCTTCGATTTCATGGCCAAGTCCCGCGCCGCCACACCCCCCAAAGATTACGAGTCCGCACTGGCCGAACTGGAAGCCATTGTGGCCGAAATGGAATCCGGTCAGCTGCCGCTGGAAGCTTCGCTGACGGCCTACAAGCGGGGCGCCGAGCTGCTGCAGTATTGCCGTCAGCAACTGGCCGATGCGGAGCAACAGGTGAAGATTCTGGAAAACGGCGCCCTGCAGCCCTTCAAAACCGAAAACACCGATGACTGATTTTTCCGCCTGGACGCAAGGCTGCCAGGCGCGCATGGAAAGCGTGCTGGCCGAATGGCTTCCCCCTGCCCATATTGCCCCGCAACGCCTGCACGAGGCGATGCGTTACGCAGTGCTGGGTGGCGGCAAGCGCGTGCGCCCGCTGCTGGCGTTTGCCGCCGGCGAGGTCACGGGTACCGACGCCGATCGCGTGCAGCACGCCGCCGCCGCGGTGGAACTGATCCACGCCTATTCGCTGGTGCACGACGACATGCCGGCGATGGACGACGACGCGCTGCGGCGCGGCAAGCCCACGGTGCACGTGGAATTCGACGAGGCCACCGCGCTCCTGGTAGGCGACGCCCTGCAGAGCCTGGCGTTCGACATCCTCGCGTCGCAGCCGCTCGCCGCCGACGCGGCCACCCAGCTCAACATGGTGCGGCTGCTGGCGCAGGCGGCCGGCTCGCGCGGCATGGCCGGCGGCCAGGCGATCGATCTCGCCAGCGTCGGCAAACCGCTCGACCTGACCGAACTCGAATTCATGCACATCCACAAGACCGGCGCGCTGATCCGCGCCTCGGTGCTGCTGGGCGCGCAGTGCGGCACGCTGACCGCAGCAACGGCCACGGCGCTCGACCATTACGCCAAATGCATCGGCCTCGCGTTCCAAGTGGTCGACGACGTGCTCGACGCCGAAGCGCCCACCGCCACCCTGGGCAAGACCGCCGGCAAGGACGCCGCCAACAACAAGCCGACCTACGTCAGCCTGCTCGGCGCGGCGCGCGCCCGCGAACTGGCGCAGGAACTGCGCGCCGACGCCCACGCCGCGCTGGACAAGCTGGGCGCGCCCGCCGCACGGCTGCGCCAGCTGGCCGACTTCGTGGTCGAACGGACGTTCTGACATGACCACGCCGCTGCTCGACTTCATCCATACTCCCGCCGACCTGCGCGCCCTGCCGCCCGCCGACCTGCCGAAGCTGGCGGCCGAACTGCGCGCGTTCCTGGTGGATTCCGTCGCCCATACCGGCGGCCATCTGGCCTCGAATCTGGGCGCGGTGGAACTGACCCTGGCGCTGCACTATGTGTTCGACACCCCGCGCGACCGCATCGTGTGGGACGTCGGCCACCAGAGTTACGCCCACAAAATTCTCACCGGCCGTCGCGACGCGATGGCCGGTTTGCGCCAGGCGGGCGGCATCGCCGGCTTCCCGCGCCGCGCCGAGAGCGAATACGACGCCTTCGGCACTGGTCATTCCAGCACCTCGATCTCGGCCGCGCTCGGCATGGCCGAGGCGTTTCACCAACTGGGGTCCGGCCAGCGCGCGGTGGCGGTCATCGGCGACGGCGCGATGACCGCCGGCAAGGACGCCGCCAACAACAAGCCGACCTACGTCAGCCTGCTCGGCGCGGCGCGCGCCCGCGAACTGGCGCAGGAACTGCGCGCCGACGCCCACGCCGCGCTGGACAAGCTGGGCGCGCCCGCCGCACGGCTGCGCCAGCTGGCCGACTTCGTGGTCGAACGGACGTTCTGACATGACCACGCCGCTGCTCGACTTCATCCATACTCCCGCCGACCTGCGCGCCCTGCCGCCCGCCGACCTGCCGAAGCTGGCGGCCGAACTGCGCGCGTTCCTGGTGGATTCCGTCGCCCATACCGGCGGCCATCTGGCCTCGAATCTGGGCGCGGTGGAACTGACCCTGGCGCTGCACTATGTGTTCGACACCCCGCGCGACCGCATCGTGTGGGACGTCGGCCACCAGAGTTACGCCCACAAAATTCTCACCGGCCGTCGCGACGCGATGGCCGGTTTGCGCCAGGCGGGCGGCATCGCCGGCTTCCCGCGCCGCGCCGAGAGCGAATACGACGCCTTCGGCACTGGTCATTCCAGCACCTCGATCTCGGCCGCGCTCGGCATGGCCGAGGCGTTTCACCAACTGGGGTCCGGCCAGCGCGCGGTGGCGGTCATCGGCGACGGCGCGATGACCGCCGGCATGGCCTTCGAGGCGCTCAACAACGCCGGCACTACCGAGCTGCCCTTGCTGGTGGTGCTGAACGACAACGACATGTCGATTTCGCCCAACGTCGGCGCCTTGAACAACTACCTGGCGCGGCTGATGTCGGGCAGGTTCTACGCGGCCGCCCGCCGCGCCGGCGAGAAGGTGCTGTCCGCGGTGCCGCCGATCAAGGAACTGGCCAAGCGCGCCGAGGAGCACATGAAGGGCATGGTGACGCCGGGCACGCTGTTCGAGGAATTCGGCTTCAACTACATCGGCCCGATCGACGGCCACGACCTGGACGTACTGCTGGAAACCCTGTCCAACATCAGGCAGTTGAGCGGCCCGCAGTTCCTTCATGTGGTCACCAAGAAAGGCAAGGGCTACGCGCCCGCCGAAGCCAATCCCTGCCTGTACCACGGCGTGTCGCGTTTCGACCCCGCCGCAGGCGTCGCCGAAAAATCCGGCGGCAAGCCCACTTACACCCGGGTGTTCGGCGACTGGCTGTGCGACATGGCTGCCGCCGATACGCGGCTGGTCGGCATCACCCCGGCGATGCGCGAAGGTTCCGGCCTGGTGCGCTTCTCGCAGGACTATCCCAAGCGCTATTTCGACGTCGGCATCGCCGAGCAGCACGCGCTGACCTTTGCCGCCGGGCTGGCCTGCGAGGGCATGAAACCGGTGGTGGCGATCTATTCGACCTTCCTCCAGCGCGCCTACGACCAGCTGATCCACGACGTCGCCCTGCAAAACCTGCCGGTGATGCTGGCGATCGACCGCGCCGGGCTGGTCGGGGCCGACGGCCCCACCCACGCGGGCAGTTTCGACCTCTCCTTCCTGCGCTGCGTGCCCAACCTGCTGATCGCCGCGCCGTCGGACGAGAACGAGTGCCGGCGCCTGCTCACTACCGCCTTCCTGCACGACGGCCCCTCGTCGGTGCGCTACCCGCGCGGCAGCGGCGCCGGCGTCGCGATCGATTCAGTCCTCGATCCGGTCGAAATCGGCAAGGGCGTGCTGCGCCGCAGCGGCCGCGACGTGGCGCTGATTGCCTTCGGCAGCCTGGTCGCACCCGCGCTTGCCGCCGCCGAGGCGCTCGACGCCAGCGTGGCCGACATGCGTTTCGTGAAGCCGTTGGATATCGAACTGCTGCGCGAACTGGCGCAAGACCATCGCCTGCTGGTCACGCTGGAGGAAAACACGGTGGCGGGCGGCGCCGGCGCCGGGGTGGCCGAAGCGCTGGCCGAACTCGGCATGCCGGTGCCGGTCCTGCACCTGGGCCTGCCCGATACCTTCATCGAACATGGCGACGCGGCGAAGATGCTGGCGGATTGCGGGCTGGACGCGGCGGGAATCGAGGCGGCCGTGCGCCGGCGGATAATCTCATTATCCCACCAGCGGGGACTCCGACTTTCAGCGGGCTAAAGCCCGCGAAAGATCGTATGCCTGAGTAGTTTACTCAACTATTCCGGCAGTTTATACTGAGTCTAAACTGCACTCATCACAGGAGCCTGCCATGAACCAGATTTGCGACAATGCCGTTTGCATGCCCGACGTGCAAAGTTCGGCCGACACGCGGCAAATCGCCATCAACAAGGTCGGCATCAAGAGCATCCGCCACCCGGTTCGCGTGGCGGACAAGAGCGATGGCGTCCAGCACACCGTCGCCAACTTCAACATGTACGTGTACCTGCCGCATAATTTCAAGGGCACGCACATGTCGCGCTTCCTCGAAATCCTCAACACGCGAGAACGCGAGATTTCGGTCGAGAACTTCGAAGACATGCTGCGCCAGATGGTAAAACGCTTGGAAGCCGAATCGGGCTACATCGAAATGACCTTCCCCTACTTCGTCAACAAGTCCGCGCCCGTTTCCGGCGTGCAGAGCCTGATGGATTACGAAGTCACCTTCATCGGTTCCATCGAAAACGGCCAGTACACCCACACCACCAAGGTGCTGGTGCCGGTGACCAGCCTGTGTCCGTGCTCGAAGAAAATCTCCGACTATGGCGCGCACAACCAGCGCTCTCACGTCACCGTCACCGCGAAGACCAACGGCTTCCTGTGGATCGAGGACTTGGTGCGCAAGGTCGAGGACCAGGCCTCGTGCGAGCTCTTCGGCCTGCTGAAGCGGCCGGACGAAAAGTGGGTCACCGAGCGCGCCTACGACAATCCGAAATTCGTCGAAGACATCGTGCGCGACGTCGCCGCCGCGATGAACGCGGAGCCGCTGATCGATGCGTATGTGGTGGAGGCCGAGAACTTCGAATCCATCCACAATCACAGCGCGTATGCGCTGATCGAGCGCGACAAGCGCAAGCCGGCCTGACCCAGAAACAAGGTCTGCATTGGCAGGCCTTGTTTGCATTGAGCGCGGTGAATCAGTAGCGCTGCGTCAGCGTCATCGTCTGCCCGTCGCGCTTCATTTCCATCCGGTTCAGGAAACTCATGCCGAGGAGCGGCACGTTCAAGCCCGTCTCCACCACCAGGCCCTCGACCTGGTTGACGCTGATGCTCCCCACCTTGACGGTGTTGAAAGTGACGCGCCAGGCCGGCACCACACCGGCCGCCGTGCTTACGCCCGCAGCCTGGCCTGCCCTGTAATCGAGCCCGATGCGTTTGGCCTCGGCCGCACTGATGGCGATCGACGTCGCGCCCGTATCGACCAGAAAGGTCATCGGATAGCCGTTGAGCGAACCCGCCGCGGCGAAATGGCCGCGCGCGTCGGCGGTGAGCGAAACGCTCTGGCGCTCGCCCGTTGCCGCCCCGCCGGCGAACGACTGTCCCATGCCCAGGGTGCGGCGTTTGCCGTCGACGTCGAAGCTGGCGCTGTCCGAGTCCGCAGCCAGCAGCTTCACCCCGCCCATCCTCTGCCCCACGCTCAGCGTGCGCGGCTTGCCGCCGTCGATGCTGACGATGGCCTTGTCCCTGAAAAGGCCCACCACCGACACGCTGGTCGCCCAGGCGGACGTGCAGACGAACGCGCCGGCAGCTAAGATGAGCGGGATTGATTTTCGGGAAAGCGCCATCATGCATCCTGTTCTGATTTTTCGTCATTCCCCCACCGAAGGGCCGGGGTATTTCACCACGTTTCTGGATCGCCACGATATTCCCTGGCAACTGGTGCGCATCGACGCCGGCGACGCCGTGCCCGATACCCTTAACGGCGTTTCCGGCCTCTGCTTGATGGGCGGGCCGATGAGCGTGAACGACGACCTGCCCTGGATTCCAGCCGAACTGGCCCTGATCCGCGAAGCCGTCGCGTCCGACATCCCGGTGATCGGCCACTGCCTGGGCGGCCAGTTGATGGCCAAGGCGCTGGGCGGCTCGGTCGGCGCCAACCCGGTCAAGGAGATCGGCTGGGGCGACGTCCGCATCACCGACGCCGACGCCGCCCGCCCCTGGCTGGGCGACGCGACGCACCCGATGCCGGCCTTCCACTGGCATGGCGAAACCTTCACCCTGCCGCCGGGCGCCACGCGCATCCTCGAAAGCGCCTTCTGCGCCAACCAGGCCTATGTGCTGAACGACCGCCACATCGGCATGCAGTGCCACGTCGAAATGACGCCCGAACTCATCGCCAGCTGGTGCGACAACGGCGCCGCCGAGATTGCCGCCAGCGACAGCCCCGGCGTGCAGTCGGTTGCGGCCATTCAATCGGACCTGACCGCCCGCACCGTCCAACTGCACCAATTGGCGGACAAAATTTATTCCCGCTGGATTCAAGGGCTTAGAAAATAATCGCACGGCCCGCCCCGGAAAGACGCTGGACAGCCGCATCGCGCGGCGTAGGATAGGCACCGGATTCACGTCCAGTTTCAAAAGCAATATCAGACAACGGAGGCTTTATGCAAAACGTCGATTACGCCAACTTCGATTTCGGCGAACGCCTGAACGGTTTCATTCAGGAGGTCATGAATTACGGGGGCGCGCCCCGCACCGAAGCCGATCTCACCGAAGGCCAGAAAGTCTTCGTGCGCGCGGTCAAGCGCGAAATGGTCAAGTATGCCGACCCCAACCGCCAGGGCTATCCGCACAACCTGCTGGAGCAGATGGAATCCTTCACCCGCACCATCGGCGATTTGCACAACTCCTACTTCGATTCGGGCATGCGCAAGGTCAGCGACTGTCTCTACAACCGCTGGAAAATGCTTTACGAAGAGACCAAGAAGCTGGCCGCGGCCGGTGCCGACACCAAACCCGCCTGGGTCGACGTGATCAAGACCGAGCAGACCGACATGCCCGCCTTCTTTGACGCGTAAGCAATTGTTCCCAAACAAAAAAGCCCGGAAATCCGGGCTTTTTGCTTTCTCAGATGAATATCAAACCCGCTTATCCTCAAATAAAAATAAAGGATTATTCAGGCGCCAGGCCCGGTGCTATTCTGCCCAGACTTTAATACCCCCATCAAGTCTGAGGAGACAGCATGTCCAAACTGGTACGCCCCCACGGTGGCGGTGAACTCAAGCCCCTGCTGCTGACGGGCGCCGCCCTCGCCGCCGAAAAAGCCCGCGCCGCCTCGCTGCCCAAGGTCAGGATGAGTTCGCGCGAAACCGGCGACCTCATCATGATGGGTATCGGCGGCTTCACCCCGCTGGACGGCTTCATGACCCATGCCGACTGGCAGGGCGTGTGCGACGGTATGAAGATGGCCAACGGCCTGTTCTGGCCCATCCCCATCACCCTCTCCACCGATGACGAATCCGTCAAGGCCGGCGACGACATCGCCCTCACCGACGGCGAGACCGGCGCCATCATGGGCACCATGAAAATCACCGAGAAGTACGCCATCGACAAGGCCCACGAGTGCATGCAGGTCTACAAGACCACCGACCTCGAGCACCCCGGCGTCAAGATGGTCATGGCGCAGGGCAAATACAACCTGGCCGGCCCGGTCAAGGTGCTGTCCACCGGCACGTTCAAGGAGGAATACGGCGACCAGTTCATGACCCCCGCCGAAACCCGCGCGGCCTTCGAGAAAATGGGCTGGAGCCGCGTCGCCGCGTTCCAGACCCGCAACCCGATGCACCGTTCGCACGAGTACCTGGCCAAGATCGCCATCGAGACCATGGACGGCGTGCTGATCCACTCCCTGCTGGGCGCGCTGAAGCCGGGCGACATTCCCGCCGAAGTCCGCTCCGAGGCCATCGGCGTGCTGATCGACAACTACTTCGCCCCCAACACCGTGATCCAGGCCGGCTACCCGCTCGACATGCGCTACGCCGGTCCGCGCGAAGCGCTGCTGCACGCCCTGTTCCGCCAGAACTACGGCTGCTCGCACCTGATCGTCGGCCGCGACCACGCCGGCGTGGGCGACTACTACGGCCCCTTCGACGCGCAGAAGATTTTCGACGAAATCCCCAAGGGTTCGCTCGAAACCGTGAACATGAACATCGACTGGACCTTCTGGTGCAAGAAGTGCGGCGGCATGGCCTCGCAGCGCACCTGCCCGCACACCAAGGAGGACCGCATCCTGTTGTCCGGCACCAAGGTTCGCGCCATGCTCTCCGAAGGCCAGGATCTGCCGGTCGAATTCAGCCGCCCCGAAGTCGCCAAGGTGCTGCAGAAATACTACGCCGGCCTCTCCGCGGAGCAGAACGTCAAGGTCGAATTGAAAGGCCACTCGGCAGCGTGATTTTCCCCTCCGGCAACCATGCCGGAGGGATTTCGCCCCGTTCGCAGCGGCAATCGATCGGGGCAAGGGTTTTAGGACACGAGCCTACCGGAAGCGGATTCGCGAGTCGCCCCGGCCAAGGACGGGTTCAGTTCTAGACGGACCGCGACGGTCGCGGATTGTTAGCCAACTGAAGGAGACTGTAATGCCAACCTATGTTCGTACCGACAAGTGCGACGGCTGCAAGGGTCAGGACAAGACCGCCTGCATGTATATCTGCCCGCACGACCTGATGAAGCTGGACAAGGACGGTTCGGAAACCGGCCACGCCATGCGCGCGTTCAACCAGGAGCCCGAGCAGTGCTGGGAATGCTATTCCTGCGTGAAGATCTGCCCGCAGCAGGCGATCGAAGCCCGCCACTACGCCGATGTCGTGCCGCTGGGCGGCATGGTGCAGCCGCTGCGCGGTTCCGATTCCATCATGTGGACCATCAAGTTCCGCAACGGTACGCTGAAGCGCTTCAAGTTTCCGATCCGCACCACCCCCGAAGGCTCGATCGACCCCTTCGGCGGCAAGCCGACCGCCAGCCTGGCCAACATCACCGCGACCGGTTTCTTCACCGGCTCGGCCGATGGCGGCATCACCAGGGGCTATCGCCCCGGCAATCCCGCTGAACTGATCCGCAAGTAATCTAGAGAGGTAAACGAAATGGCTGGAGAATTTGGTAATCCCGAAGTTATCCAGGAGGAACTCGACATCCTCCTGATCGGCGGCGGCATGGCTTGCTGCGGCGCCGGTTACGAAGTCATGCGCTGGGCAGACGCCGCCAAGGCCGAGCTGGGCATGGACCTGAAGATCAAGCTGGTCGACAAGGCCGCGATGGACCGTTCCGGCGCCGTGGCGCAGGGCCTGTCCGCGATCAACACCTACATCGGCACCGAGCAGGATCCCGCCGACTACGCCCGCATGGTCTCCAACGACCTGATGGGCATCACCCGTGACGACCTCGCCTACGACCTCGGCCGCCACGTCGACGACTCCGTGCACCTGTTCGAGGAATGGGGCCTGCCGATCTGGAAAACCGACGAAAACGGCGAGCGCCACGACGGCGCCCAGGGCCTGCCCGCGCTGAAGGACGGCGGCAAGCCCGTGCGTTCCGGCAAATGGCAGATCATGATCAACGGCGAATCCTACAAGTGGATCGTTGCCGAAGCCACCAAGAAGGCGCTCGGCATGGATCGCATCCAGGAACGCATCTTCATCGTCAAGCTGGTCAACGACAAGAACGACCCCAACCGCATCGCCGGTGCCGTCGGCTTCTCGACCCGCGACCACAAGGTCTACGTCTACAAGGCCAAGGCCATCCTGCTGGCCGCCGGCGGCTGCGTGAACATCTTCCGTCCGCGCTCCGTCGGTGAAGGCACCGGCCGCGCCTGGTACCCGGTGTGGAACGCCGGTTCGACCTACGCCATGGCTGCCGAAGCCGGCGCCGAGCTGACCATGATGGAAAACCGCTTCGTGCCCGCCCGCTTCAAGGACGGCTACGGCCCGGTAGGCGCCTGGTTCCTGCTGTTCAAGGCCCAGGCCGTCAACGCCTACGGCGAAGTCTACATGGTGAAGAACAAGGAACTGCTGAACGACTACCCCCCCTACGGGCAGGCGGCCGTTCCCGCATCGTGCCTGCGTAACCATCTGATGCTGAAGGAAATGAAGGAAGGCCGCGGCCCCATCTACATGGACACCGTGACCGCTTTGGCCAAACTGCGCGAGACCCTGACCCCGCGCGAAGTGAAGCACCTCGAAGCCGAAGCCTGGGAAGACTTCCTCGACATGTGCGTCGGCCAGTGCGGCATCTGGGTGGGCGAGAACATCGAGCCGGAAAAGAAGAACTCCGAACTGATGCCGACCGAGCCCTACCTGCTCGGCTCGCACTCCGGCTGCTGCGGCATCTGGGTGTCGGGTCCGACCGATCTGGGCGCACCGACCTTGGAACATCATGCTGACGCTGACAAGATTCCGGCGCACCTGCCCAAGGGCTGGAGCTGGGGCTACCGCTCGATGACCACGGTCAAGGGGCTGTTCACCGCCGGCGACGGCGTGGGCGCGTCCGGCCACAAGTTCTCCTCCGGCTCGCACGCCGAAGGCCGCATGTGCGCCAAGTCCATGGTCAAGTACTGCATCGACAACAAGGACCTGAAGCCCGAACTCGACACCTCCGTCGAGCAGCTGGTGGAAGAGATCTACAAGCCGGTGCGTACCTTCCTCGAGCACAAGGACTACACCACGGCGATCGACGTCAACCCCCACTACATCACGCCCAAGATGCTGCAGTTCCGTCTGCAGAAGATCATGGACGAGTACGTGGCCGGCGTCGCGACCTACTACACGACCAATGCCAACATGCTGGGCGTGGCCGAGGACAAGCTGAACATGCTGAAGGAAGACGCCGAGAAGATGCGTGCGAAGGCAGGCGGCCGTTCCCGCATCGTGCCTGCGTAACCATCTGA
>JAMCVR010000140.1 GCA_023475455.1 Thermoplasmatota archaeon
AGGCGCTGCCGTTGCAGGCGACGAAGGTCGTGCCGTCGGCGCTGCGAGCTTGCACTTCCCTGCGCCAATAATCGCGCGTCAACTGGCTCCAATACAGCAAGGTATTGAGTTTCATGGAATCGTTGATTTCGAAGTTGGTCGAGCGTTCGGCGTCGAGTTGCTGGTCGACGCCGGAGCCGCTGATGGCGGTGGCGACCATCGCGGGCGAAAAGCCCTTGAATGCGCCCGCAAACAATTGCGCCTGCGGTGCGAGCTGCCAGGTCGCGCCGATGCCGGGCATCACTTCGGTGTTGCTCGATTCGCCGGAGGTGCCGGTCAGCTCGTTCTTGCGGCTCTGGTCGTAGGACTCGATGCGCAGGCCGGGGGTGATCGCGACGCGCTCGTTGAGGATGAAACGGTTCTGGCCGTAGAAGGCGATGCCGCGTGCCTTCTGGGTATCGTCGGTGGTCAGGTCGCCGGAACGCGCGTTGGGGTCGGTCTTGGACTGGATCTTCTGGTTGTTCAGCTTGTCGCTGTGCAGGCGGATACCGATTTCGGCTTCGTTATCGATACCGAAACCCTTGTGCTTGATGAGCAGCCGGGAATCGATGCCCATCATTTCGAAGGCGCGATTATTGCCGTTCATGCAATAGGCGCTGCCGTTGCAGGCGACGAAGGTCGTGCCGTCGGCGCTGCGAGCTTGCACTTCCCTGCGCCAATAATCGCGCGTCAACTGGCTCCAATACAGCAAGGTATTGAGTTTCATGGAATCGTTGATCTCGAACTCATGGTTGAGGTCGAATGAATTGCGATCCGTCAGGAAATAATCGTTCGGCGCCGGATTCTTGGTCGGGTCGTCGCGGAATTCGTTGGGGCGCAGGCCGACGTAGGAGGTGTTGACCTCGTTGTCGTAGCGGGTGAACTTGACGCCGACCCACTGCTTGTCGCCGATGGCCGTGCCGCCCTTGACCATGAGGTCGGTCATGTCGAAAGCGTTGTGGCGGAAGCCGTCGCCTTCGGCCTTGACGAGGCTGATGCCGCCGATGGCTTCGCCCGACGGCGCCGTGCCGCCGGCGTCGAGGCCGATCAGGCGATAGCCGTGCGAGCCGGCCTTGGCGGTGACTCTCGCGCCCTGTTCGGGGTCTTTGGTCTGGTAGTTGATGACGCCGCCGATGGTGGTGGGGCCATAGCGCAGACCGGCTGCGCCCTTCAGCACTTCGATGCTTTGCATGCGCTCGATGCGCGGGCTGTAGTAGGACTCGTTGGCGAGGAACAGACCGGGCGCGACGGGCACGCCGTCTTCCAGCACGAGCAATTTCTGGCTGCGGTTGGGGTTGAGGCCGCGCATGCCGATGTTGGGGATGAAGCCGTAGCCTTCTTCCTCGCGAACCACGATGCCCGGGACGGACTTGAGCGCATCCTGGGTCGACAACGGCTGCGTCAGCTCCAGTTCTTCCTGAGTGACGATCGCGACCGAACCGGGCTGCTTGGTGATGGCGTCCCCGCCTTCGCCGACCACGTCGATACGCGGCAGCTCAACCTCGGCGGCCATCCCCTGGGCCGGGAGATTCAGTGCGACCGCCACGGCCAGGGCCAGTTTTGTTTGGGTAATGGCCTTCGTTGCGCCATGTTGCTTGAAACTGCGGGTGATGCTGTTCATTCAATGCTCCTTGCGTCAGATGAATCTGGCTGGCTTGACGCAAGGCATGCGGCTGGCTGGCTGGCGGGTTAAAAACGGACGACCTGCGTCCAATGAGTGAAACCTTAGTTAGTGGGTACGCGGATCGGTGACGAATCCCAGTTTGCCGAGGCCTGCTTTCGCGGCGTCGGCCATGATTTGCGCGACGTTGCGATAGGCGAGATCGCCGTCGGCGCGGATGTGGAGTTCCGGCTGCGGCGTCTGCTGCGCGGCCGCGTCCATGCGCGCCTGCCACGCGGTCGCATCCACCGGCTCGGCGTTCCAGTACACCGAGCCGTCGGCCTTGATCGAGAGGTTGATCGTCTCGGGCTTCACCTCGTTCGGCTGGCTCGAAGCCTGCGGCAGATCGACCTTGACGGCATGCGTCATCAAGGGCGCGGTGATGATGAAGATGACGAGCAGCACCAGCATCACGTCGATCAGCGGAATCATGTTGATTTCCGCGTTGTCGCCGTCGCCGGCGTCGTTGAGCAGTCCGCCGAAAGCCATCATGCGCTCCTTGCGGCGGGCGCGGCGTAGACGCGCGCTTCGTCCTTGTTGACGCGGGTGTTGTTGCGCACCCCGGTGGACATGAAGGCGAACAGGTCATGCGCGAAGCCGTCGACCTCGGTGAGCATCTGGCGCTTGGCGCGGTTGAAGAAGTTGTAGGCGAGCACCGCCGGGATCGCGACGGCCAGACCGAGCGCGGTCATGATCAGCGCCTCGCCGACCGGGCCGGCCACTTGATCCAGGCTGCCGGAGCCCGACATGCCGATGTTGACCAGCGCGTGGTAGATGCCCCACACCGTGCCGAACAGGCCGACGAAGGGTGCGGAGGAGGCGATCGACGCCAGCATGGTGTGGCCGTATTCCAGGCGTGCGGTGTCCTGGTTGATCGCGCGGCGCAAAGCTCTCGTCAGGAATTCGTCTTCCGAGCCCGATTCGATCAGGCGCTGTCCGGTCTTGTTGCGGTACTGCTCGGCGGCCTTGAGCCCGTGGTGGGTGAGGTGCGAGAACGGATCGTTGACGCCGTTGGCCTGCAGGTAGTCGGCCACCGACGCCAGGCCGGGCGCGTCCCAGAAGCGTGCCAGGAAGGCCTGGGCGAGAGGTTGATCGTCTCGGGCTTCACCTCGTTCGGCTGGCTCGAAGCCTGCGGCAGATCGACCTTGACGGCATGCGTCATCAAGGGCGCGGTGATGATGAAGATGACGAGCAGCACCAGCATCACGTCGATCAGCGGAATCATGTTGATTTCCGCGTTGTCGCCGTCGCCGGCGTCGTTGAGCAGTCCGCCGAAAGCCATCATGCGCTCCTTGCGGCGGGCGCGGCGTAGACGCGCGCTTCGTCCTTGTTGACGCGGGTGTTGTTGCGCACCCCGGTGGACATGAAGGCGAACAGGTCATGCGCGAAGCCGTCGACCTCGGTGAGCATCTGGCGCTTGGCGCGGTTGAAGAAGTTGTAGGCGAGCACCGCCGGGATCGCGACGGCCAGACCGAGCGCGGTCATGATCAGCGCCTCGCCGACCGGGCCGGCCACTTGATCCAGGCTGCCGGAGCCCGACATGCCGATGTTGACCAGCGCGTGGTAGATGCCCCACACCGTGCCGAACAGGCCGACGAAGGGTGCGGAGGAGGCGATCGACGCCAGCATGGTGTGGCCGTATTCCAGGCGTGCGGTGTCCTGGTTGATCGCGCGGCGCAAAGCTCTCGTCAGGAATTCGTCTTCCGAGCCCGATTCGATCAGGCGCTGTCCGGTCTTGTTGCGGTACTGCTCGGCGGCCTTGAGCCCGTGGTGGGTGAGGTGCGAGAACGGATCGTTGACGCCGTTGGCCTGCAGGTAGTCGGCCACCGACGCCAGGCCGGGCGCGTCCCAGAAGCGTGCCAGGAAGGCCTGGGCGTGTTTCTTCATGCGCCGGTTGGCGAGGCTCTTGCTGACGATGAGCGTCCAGGTGACGACCGACATCGCCAGCAGCACGACGAGCAGGAAGTGCGCGAGGCCGTCGGCCTGCGCGATAAAATGGGCGAAGCCCAGCTGGGTTTGGGTTGCGGCGGTTTCCATGACTTAACTCCTGAGGGTGAACTGAATCGGCACGATGACCCACGCGGCCACCGGCCTGCCGCCCCGGCGGGCGGGCTCGAACTTCCAGCTGGACTGCACGGTTTCCATGGCGGAGCGGTCGAGGCGCGGATGGCCGCTGCTCCTCGCCAGTTCCAGCCGGGCCACGCTGCCGTCCGGGTTGACCAGAATGCTGAGCCGCACCGTGCCTTCCTCGCCCAGCCGCCGCGACAGCGCCGGGTACGGCGGGTTGGGATTGTTCAGGTAACCCGCGGGACGGGGTGGCGTGGACGGTGGCGCAGGTTCGGGCGCTTCCGTCGCCGGCGCGGGCGGCGGCAACACCTCGGGCACGGGTTCGGGCGCCGGCCTGGGCGCTTCGATCACGGGCTGCGGCGCGGGGGCTGGCGTCGGCTTGGCGACCAATACGGGCGGCGGCGGCAGCGGCTTGACCGCCGGCCTGGGCGGCTGCGGTTTGGGTGCCGGCTCGGGTTGCGGCTGTGCTTCCTCGGCCTCGGGCTGGATCAGGCTCACCATCAGGGGACGCGGCGGCGCGATCGGTTCGGGCGTGTCGGGCGCCAGCACCAGCAGGCCAAGCAGCCCGGCGTGTGCGAACGCCACCCCGATGAGCGAGGCGGGCGAGATGCGCGAGCGCTGGAACATCGACGATGCCGGGCGCGCCGGCTCAACCCCAGGATCGGGTTTCAAGGCAGGCATGGCGGTAAGCGAAACGGTCATCCCAGGCGTGTCCAGTTCCAATATCAAAACAATGCTGGCTGGGATTCGTGCCCGCAGGGGTACGAAGTCCATGGCCGGCATGGGTGGCCGCCCGGACGGAGCCATGTCGGGACAAGCCAGAAATAGCGCGAATAATAATGGTTCTTATTATCTAAGTCAAGGAACACGGGTGGGCTGGTCATCCGCGGCATCGGTTCGGCCACGTTCAGGCATTTGAAATACGGCGCCGAGGGCGCCTCGATGATGCCGCGGATGCAAAGGACTGGAGGACGAAACCGGCGACCGAAATACGCAAGCGCCGATATCCTGAAGGAGGCGCGCTATCGCTGTCCCTCGTTCCTCGCAGACACTACCGTTTCCCATTCCTTCGGTTTTTCCACATGACAAAACCCGTAACAAATAGAACGGTCGGCGCCAAACCAACGGCGACCTGCAAGATACGGGTAGGTGTTCCGCCGATTACGCCGATATGTGTCGGATAAAGCCCATTGCTGATGCGCGTGCCGAGAGAAGCTTCCAGGGTATTTTCCACCTGTAAAACCTTGCCCGTATATTGATCCAGATAGATGAAATTCCTCCCGTTTGGATGGGGTTCTTGCGGAAGCTTTTTGCGTATCACCCAAGGAGCCCGGGGTGTCTGTGGGAAATTGATCCAGGTAATGGCGGCTGCCGGAAGGATGCGATCGGCCTGCTGCAATAGCACATCGAGCGAAGGCATCGGCATCCCAGCCCGAGGTGGCCCGGAAAGAGGCGGAGCGGTCCGCGCCGGACTTTGAGTGACGGCGTCGATGAGACCGGCGGCGCTTTTATCGAACACCAGAGAAACGCCGGTAAAGGCTGTGATTGAAAGAAAGAGGACCGCATAAATGCCCGATGCGCGATGTAAATCGAAATTCGCCCTTTTCCAATGAGCGGTCCACTGGATTTTGAAGCCCTGCGAAACCTTTCCGTTGCGCGGCCGCCACAGCACGAGCCCCGTCACGCACAGGCCGGTCAGCAGCAAACCGCCGATACCGAGTGCCGTTTCGCCGGCCTCGCCGAGCAAGAGTTCGGTGTGCAGGAGCGAGACCCATCCGGTTGCGGAATCCACCTGCCGGTGGGCGCCAAGGATCCTGCCGCTGTAAGGGTCCACGTAGACGAACCGGTCGTGCGCATTGTTCATCTTGACCAGATAGGTCTGCTGCGGCGTGCGCGGCATGCGGATGGCAAAGGGCCTGTCTTCCGGATACGCGCGCCGCACCGCCTGCAGCATCTCGTCTACGGCGACACGCTCGCCTTGTGCCGCGGTGACGAGCAGTTCCGGATAGGCAAGTGCTTCGATCTCGTCCCGAAACACCAGCACGCTGCCGCTCAGGCCGCTCAGCACCAGCAGCAGCCCGACGAACAGCCCGGTATAGCGGTGCAGCTTGAATACGAATCTTCGCGCCGTCATGGCAGCGTCCTCGCGAAGGCGCGGCTTCGCGCCGAGAACGAATAGTTGTGCTTCATGACGTCAGTTCCAATGTTTGCTTCTGGAGCAGGCGAGCCCTCGGAGAGGCGCGTCGCTTCATGGCCTGGGGCCTCGCTTGCTTCACGTGCCGTCATCACTTGAACGTCAGCAGGTTAGCCTTGATCGCCCGGAAGCTCACGCCCCGGTCATCTCCCAGCAGATAGGCCTGCGCGTCGCGTTTCTTCCGGGTCGCCGGCTGGCTGGAATCGCGCGGAATGGCGCAAAACGGAACATTGCGGTGTCGGCAGCTCGCAGCAATCTTTTCGATGGCGTCTTGCACGATCGGGTGCTGCGCTTGCCCCGGCACGCCGTAGGACTGCGACAGATCGATTGCGCCTTCGAGCACCATGTCGATGCCTGCGACAGACAGGATGGCATCCAGGTTGTCGACGCCTTCCCTGTCTTCGATCATGGCCACCACCATGATTTCCGAATTGGCGCGCGCGAAATAGGTCGACAGATCGATGGCGCCGAAGCCCGTGGTGCGCCCGCCGCTGATGCCGCGCGTCCCGAGCGGGTGATAGCGGCTCGCCGCAACGGCCTGCGCGGCCTCCGCGGCGTTGCGCACGTGCGGCACGACGATGCCCTGCGCGCCGCAGTCCAGAGCCCGCAAGATGGCTTCGGGCGCAGCGTTCGGCACCCGCACCAGCGGCGTAATCCCTGCGCACTCGGCCGCCCGCACCATGTTTTCGAGCGTCTCCGGATTGACGCAAACGTGTTCCATATCGAGGA
>JAMCVR010000169.1 GCA_023475455.1 Thermoplasmatota archaeon
GGCGAAGCCGGCAGCGGGCGCCGGCTTGCCGCCCAGCTGCTCGATCAGGCCGTCGTATCGCCCGCCCGCGCACACCGTGCCCTGCGCGCCGAGCTGGTCGGTCACCCATTCGAACACGGTACGGTTGTAGTAGTCGAGTCCGCGCACCAGACGCGGGTTGAGCTCGAATGCGATGCCGTTCGCGCGCAGCAGGGCCTGCAACGCATCGAAATGCGCCAGCGCTTCATCCTCAAGCTCGTCAATCAGCTTGGGCGCCGCGTCGTTCAGCGCCTGCATCGCCGGGTTCTTGCTATCGAGGATGCGCAAGGGGTTGCTGTGCAGGCGGCGCTTCGAATCCTCGTCGAGCGCGTCCTGATGCGCCTCGAAATAGGCGATCAGCTTGGCGCGGTGGCGGTGCCGCGATTCATAATCGCCCAGCGTATTGAGCTGCAGCGTCGGCGCGATGCCGAGCGCGCGCCAGAGGTCGGCGCACATCACGATCAGCTCGGCGTCGGCGTCCGGACCGGCAAAGCCGAGCCGATGATCACCGCATAGCGCGCGCGGCTGCCGTCGGCCTTTTTCATCTGCGACTTGAAGCTGCCGCCGCCGCAATGCAGGATCGTCGCCAGATTCGCGGCACGCAGCGCGCTCGCCACCTGCCAGGCAAACCCCTGCGCCGCGTCGCCGGCGTGAACGATATACGCATCCGGCACCGCTGTCGCCAGCGGCGTGCCCGCCACCTCCATCAGCGCCAGCAGGCGCTCGATGCCCATGGCGAAGCCGGCAGCGGGCGCCGGCTTGCCGCCCAGCTGCTCGATCAGGCCGTCGTATCGCCCGCCCGCGCACACCGTGCCCTGCGCGCCGAGCTGGTCGGTCACCCATTCGAACACGGTACGGTTGTAGTAGTCGAGTCCGCGCACCAGACGCGGGTTGAGCTCGAATGCGATGCCGTTCGCGCGCAGCAGGGCCTGCAACGCATCGAAATGCGCCAGCGCTTCATCCTCAAGCTCGTCAATCAGCTTGGGCGCCGCGTCGTTCAGCGCCTGCATCGCCGGGTTCTTGCTATCGAGGATGCGCAAGGGGTTGCTGTGCAGGCGGCGCTTCGAATCCTCGTCGAGCGCGTCCTGATGCGCCTCGAAATAGGCGATCAGCTTGGCGCGGTGGCGGTGCCGCGATTCATAATCGCCCAGCGTATTGAGCTGCAGCGTCGGCGCGATGCCGAGCGCGCGCCAGAGGTCGGCGCACATCACGATCAGCTCGGCGTCGGCGTCCGGACCGGCAAAGCCGAGCGCCTCGACCCCGACCTGGTGGAACTGCCGGTAGCGGCCTTTCTGCGGGCGTTCGTGGCGGAACATCGGCCCCATATACCACAGGCGCTTGCCTCCGTCGTACAGCAGGTTGTGCTGGATCACCGCGCGCACCGAGGACGCCGTGCCTTCCGGGCGCAGCGCCAGCGATTCGCCGCTCAGTTCGTCGACGAAGGTGTACATCTCCTTTTCGACGATGTCGGTCACCTCGCCGATGGCGCGCTTGAATAGCCCGGTGTGCTCGAGGATCGGCGTGCGCATCTCGCGGTAGCCGTAGCGCCGCAACCAGTCGCGCACGATCGCCTCGAAGCCCTGCCAGGCGTCGGTGACATCGGGCAGGCAGTCGTTCATGCCGCGCACGGATTGAATGTTGTTGCTCATTTATAAAAATCGCACCACAGAGACACAGAGGCACGGAGAACACCCATGCATGAAATCCAATCGTTTTTCTCTGTGTCTCTGTGCCTCTGTGGTTAAGGGTTTTCACTCGCAGCGCCGTAACGGCTGCGCACGTAGTCTTCGACGATCGCCTGGAAGTCCGCGGCGATGCGGTCGCCCTTCAGCGTCACGGTCTTCTCGCCGTCGACGTACACCGGCGCGACCGGCACTTCGCCGGTGCCGGGCAGCGAGATGCCGATGTTGGCGTGCTTGGATTCGCCGGGGCCGTTGACCACGCAGCCCATCACCGCCACCTGCATGGATTCGACTCCGGGATACCGGCTGCGCCACAGCGGCATCTGGGTGCGCAGAAAGGTTTCGATGTCCTGCGCCAGTTCCTGGAACACGGTCGAGGTGGTGCGGCCGCAGCCGGGGCAGGCGGTGACCTGCGGGGTGAAGGCGCGCAAGCCCAGCGCCTGCAGGATTTCCTGGCCGACGCGGACTTCCTGGGTACGCTCGCCGCCCGGTTCGGGCGTCAGGGAAATGCGAATGGTGTCGCCGATGCCTTCCTGCAGCAGCACCGCCAGCGCGGCGGTCGAGGCGACGATGCCCTTGCTGCCCATGCCGGCCTCGGTCAGCCCGAGGTGCAGCGGATAGTCGCACTGCGACGCGAGGTCGCGGTACACCGAAATCAGGTCCTGCACCCGGCTCATCTTGCACGAGAGAATGATTTTGTCGCCGCCCAAACCCAGTTCCTCGGCTTTCTTCGCCGACTCCAGCGCGGACGCGACCATCGCGCGGCGCATCACCACCTCGGCGTCTTCCGGCTGCGCGAGGCGCGCGTTGTCGTCCATCATGCGCGCCGCCAGCGCCTGGTCGAGGCTGCCCCAGTTGACGCCGATGCGCACCGGCTTGTCGTGGCGGCACGCCACCTCGATCAGGGTGGCGAACTGCTCGTCGCGCCTGTTGCCGCGGCCGATGTTGCCGGGATTGATGCGCAGCTTGGCCAAAGCCTCGGCGCACTCCGGCACCTGGGTCAGCAGCTTGTGGCCGTTGAAGTGGAAGTCGCCGACCAGCGGCACGCGGCAGCCCAGCGCGTCAAGGCGCTCGCGGATGCGCGGCACCGCGGCGGCGGCCTCCAGCGTGTTGACGGTGAGGCGCACCAGTTCCGAGCCGGCCTCGGCGAGCGCCTGCACCTGGCGCACGGTGGCCGTGATATCGACGGTATCGGTGTTGGTCATCGACTGCACCGCCACGGGCGCGTCGCCGCCGACCAGCACGTGGCCGATCCGCACCTGGCGGGTGAAACGTCGGACGATCCGGGGCATCATTCTTCCAGAGTGGCTATTCTTCAAGTGTGAAACGGGCGACCGTCACTGCAATGTAGGGTTTCAAATCGATGGGGCGACCGTTGTACGTCATGCGCGCTTGCGCGGCGTTGCCCACCACCAGGTCGAACGGGGGCTGGCCGCGAACCTCGATACGGCTGCCGGGCGGATTGAGTTGACGATGCAGCATGCGGCCACTGGCGTCCCTGATTTCGACCCAGGCTTCGTCGCCGAATTCAAAATGCAGCACGCCCTCGGCCGCCGGCGACTCGGGGGCGGCGGGAGCGCCGGCCTCAGCGGATTCGGCGGTCACCGCTTCCGGTTCGGGCGGCGGGACGGGAGTGGCTTCGACGGCGGCGGGAGGCGGCGGCACTTCCGCCGGTTTCGAAGCAGGTTGCGGCACGGCAATAGGCGCAGAAGGAGTAAGCACCAGCGACGGAGTCTGATTCGAGATACCCTCTCCTTCGCTGTTGAGCCACACATACAACGCGATCGGGGCCGCCACCACCACCAGCATGCCCAGCATCAGCAGGATCAGCCAGGGCGAGGTCAACCAGGAACGCGGCAAGGGCGGCTCGGCATGGCTGACCGGAGCCGGTTCGGCCGGCGCCCCGTCCATGTGCGCCAGCAGGGCTTCGGGCGCCAGCCCCAGCAGGCGCGCGTAGTTGCGGACAAACCCGCGGGCGAAAACGGGCTGACCGAGGCTTTCGAAGTCATCCGTCTCCATGGCTTCGATCTGGCGATGCATCAGGCGCAGGCGTGCGGCGGCATCTTCCAGCGTGATGCCCTGCGCTTCGCGCGCTTCACGCAAAACCTGCCCAACCGAAAACCGCGCGTTCCCGCTCATTCGTATTGCCCCGCCAGCAGCAGCCGCGCTTCGTTCGAATCGGGAAAGCGCTTGCGCAACTGCAAACCATAGGCCGCTTCCTGCGCGCGGTCGCCCAGTTTGCGTTCCAGCCGCACCCCCAGCCACAGGCTTTCCGCGGTGGGCGGCGCCAGTTCGGCATGGCGGCCCAGCAGGCGCTGCGCTTCAATCAGCCGCCCCTGGCGAAAGTGCAGTCCCGCCAGCTTCAACACCGTGTCGGGATTGTCGGGTTGCAGCTTGAGGGATTTCAGAAGATTGGCCTCGGCCAGCGCGAGGTCGCCCTTCCTTTCGGCGCACAGACCGGCATTGGCCATGGCCTGCTCGGGTTGCGCGTACAGCGGATTGCGCAGCGCGGCGCCGAACTGTTCGAGTCCTTCATCGTAACGGCCGCGGGTACAGAGAAACCAGCCGAAGTTGTTGCGCGCTTCCGAGTCGCTGCGGTCCAGCTCGATCGCGCGGCGGAAGTTTTCTTCTGCCAGCTTGTCTTCGGCCAGTTCCATGTAGATCAGGCCATAGATGTTGTAGGCGGGGCCAAAGCGGCTGTCGGCGGTGATGGCCTTGCGCAGTTCGTCGAGCGCGATCTTGTACTGGGCACGGGCAAAATAGGCGCCGGCCAGGTCGGTGAAGGCACGCGCGCGCTGACGGCTTTCGCTGTCCGCTTGCGTGTCGGCGACACCGCTGCCCTCCCCGATGGGCTGGCCTGCGCAGCCTGCCAGCAAGGCTGCCGCCACTACGATCCGTTTTTTCACGCTGCCTCCTTGTGCATCCGTTTCATCACGCGCCCGCTCCTGTCGGCCACCTTGCCGGCCAGCTGGCCGCAGGCGGCGTCGATGTCGTCGCCGCGCGTCTTGCGCGTGGTCACCACATATGCCGCGTCCTGCAGTATCTCGCGGAACACCCGCATGGCGTCGGCACGCGGTTTTTCATAACCGGAATCCGGGAACGGATTGAACGGGATGAGATTGAATTTGCACGGCACCTCGCGCGTCAGTTCGATCAGCTGCCGCGCGTGCTCGGGTTGATCGTTCACCCCGGCCAGCATCACGTATTCGAAAGTGATGAAGTCGCGCGGCGCATGTACCAGATAGCGCCGGCAGGCCGCCATCAGTTCGCGCAACGGGTATTTCCTGTTGATCGGCACGATCTGGTCGCGCAGCGCGTCGTTGGGCGCGTGCAGGCTCACCGCCAGCGCCACCGGGCAGCGCTCGGCCAGGCGGTCCATCGCCGGCACCAGGCCGGAGGTCGACACCGTCACCCGCCGCCGCGACAGGCCATAGGCGTGGTCGTCGAGCATGATGCCGAGCGCGGTCACCACGTTCTCGAAGTTCGCCAGCGGCTCGCCCATGCCCATCATCACCACGTTGGTGACCGGGCGGTCGGAGATTTCGCCTGCGCCGTGATTGGGCGTGATGCGGTTCGGTTCGGTCTTCAGGCTGTGATGCGCCACCCACAGCTGGCCGATGATCTCGGCCACCGTCAGGTTGCGGTTGAAGCCCTGCCGCCCGGTCGAGCAGAAGGTGCATTCCAGCGCGCAGCCGACCTGCGACGACACGCACAGGGTGCCGCGGTCGTCTGCCGGGATGAATACGGTCTCGATGCCGTTTCCGACCCCGACCTCGAACAGCCACTTGCGCGTGCCGTCGGTCGAGGTGTGCGCGTACTTGATCGCCGGCGCCGCCGCCACCGCCCGCTGCTGCAATTTTTCGCGCAGGCTTTTGGCGATGTCGGTCATCTGCGCGAAATCCGCCACCC
This sequence comes from Thermoplasmatota archaeon, assembly GCA_023475455.1. The sequence continues at coordinate 5,610 of JAMCVR010000169.1, forward strand.
CGCTCTGATGCACCCAATGGAACACCTGCCTGGCGCGAAACGGCTTTTCGCCGAGTTCGGTGAACCAGGCGGTCAGTCCTTCGAGGTCGAGATCGAGCAGGTTTTGCGGCATTACGGTGCGATTAGCGGCCTGCGTACACTTCGCAGGCGGGGAAGAAGTAGGCGATCTCGATCGCGGCGGTTTCCGGCGCGTCGGAGCCGTGCACGGCATTGGCGTCGATGCTCTCGGCGAAGTCGGCGCGGATGGTGCCGGGCTCGGCCTTCTTCGGGTCGGTCGCCCCCATCAGCGCGCGGTTCCTGGCGATCGCGTCTTCGCCTTCCAGCACCTGCAGCACCACCGGACCGGAAATCATGAACTCGACCAGATCCTTGAAGAACGGGCGCTCGCGGTGCACGGCGTAAAAACCCTCGGCTTCCTGGCGCGACAGGTGCTTCATTTTCGACGCCACCACCTTGAGGCCGTTGCTCTCGAAGCGGCTGACGATCTTGCCGATCACGTTCTTGGCGACGGCATCGGGCTTGATGATGGAAAAAGTGCGCTGAACAGCCATGGGAATGCTCCGGAAGGAAAATGAGAAAAAGTTCAAAAAACCATGAAAATCAGCCTGCTAGGATAGCACGCCCCACCCCGGCCTGTCTTGTCCGACGGCTAGTTCGCGACGCGCGGCAGCACCCCGGCCTCGCCAGCAGCGGCACACAGATCGGCATCGAAGCCGATCCCTGCCGCCCACGCCAGCCGCCCGCCGCACCACAAGAGCGGCAAGCGATCGCGCTGCCAGGGCGGTACCGCGTGCTCCTGCAGCAGGTTCTTCAGGCTGCGATGGGGGCCGCCCGCGTGCAGCCGCAGGCGCTCGCCCCCCTGCCGCACTCCCAGCGTAACCTCGCCCGCCGCCAGCGGGTCGCGCTTCAGGCCTGAGCCGGTCACCGCCTCCATCTGCACGTGAACCCCGGCAGCCGGCACCCAGAGCGACGCCTCGCCGTGCCAGCGGACCGGTTCTGCCGCGGCCGGCGGCAGCGGCGCCAGATAGGCTCCTCAAG
>JAMCVR010000154.1 GCA_023475455.1 Thermoplasmatota archaeon
CCTGTACCCGTCCCCATGCCCGCGAGGAAATCGGATAGCGCTGCTAAGCCGGTCGCTGTGAGCTCTTCTACTTCAGTTCGATTTGCGTTGGCATCGGCTCGGCTCAGTCAGACCGAGAAAGCCAAGCGGCCTGGTCGAGGAGATGACGCTGCGCTACATCCGCCTGCGCGACTACGAAGGCAGCGTGCATACCATTCCCAACGGCATCGTCGACACCGTCACCAACCGCAGCCGCGGCTTCGCCTATGCGGTGATCGATATCGGCGTGGCGTATCGCGAGGACATCGACGCGGTCTATGCCGCGATGCGGGAGGTGGCGGCCGAACTGCGCGCCGACCCGGAACTCGCCGACAAGATCGTGGACGACCTCGAAATAGCCGGCGTCGATCAATGGGCGGATTCCGCCGTGGTGGTCCGCTGCCGCTTCAAGGTCAAACCGCTGGAGCAGTGGGGGGTGCGGCGCGCGTTTCTGTATCGCCTGAAAAAGGCGTTCGACGCTGCCGGCATCGAGATTCCCTATCCGCACCTCACGGTGTATGCCGGACAGGACAAGCAGGGACACGCCGCGCCCTTGCCGCTGCGCATCGAGCGCGGGCCGGCCTGAGCGGGCCGCGGCTCAGAGTTCCGACAGCGGTTTTTGCGCATCCCGGATATTGACCGCGCCCATGTGCGCGATCAGCACGGCCAGATCCTGGTTCAGGCGCGAAAGCGCATCGTCGGGCAACTGGCCGAGCGCGTGCGTGAGGATGCCGGTCAGCGGTTGCGGCGCCTTTTCGAGCGCCTGTTCGCCGGCCGCGGTGAGATAGAGCTGGACCACGCGCTGGTCGGCGTGCTTGCGTTCGCGCCGGATCAGGCCGGCCTTCTCGATCTTGTCGAGCAGGTTGCTGGCGGTGGAGGCGTGGATCGACAGGGCCTGCGCCAGCTCGGAGACTTTCATGCCCGGGGTCTGGCGCAGCGCGGCCAGGGCCCAGATCTGCGCGCCGCTGACGCCGCAGGCTTTTTCCACCGCCTGAAAGTGCTGGCGCACCGCGCCGAAAATGACGCGAAACTGGCGCAGGGCTTCGTTGGCGGCGTTGGGGGATGAACTCAAGATGCGCGCTCCGGATACGTCGAAACGGCAATCATCGCAGAAATTTCAGGCCATCGCGCCCATCGCCCATGGCCGCACGGGAAGAACGGCGGGGTTTTGTGCGCTGCTTATTGTTGCGCCGCCGCGACCGGCTCGTCGGCGTAGCGCCAGATGTTCACGTCGCGTCCGGCTTCGCGGATGTGCTCGGCCCTGGCGGCGAGGAAGCGCTGGAAGCTGGGCTCCTTGAGGTAGGCGCCGGACGCCAGGTAGTCGAACATGCCCTGGGTATGGAACACGCGGAAGGACGATTCCCAGCGGATGACTTCCTTGCCGGCGGGGTCGAACAGGACGATGCCGGGGGCGTAGTTGACGCCGAGCTGGCGCACCCAGTCGCGCACGGCCATGCGTTTGCCTTCCGGCGTGGTGATCAGGCCGCGCGACCACATGTCGAGCTGCACGTTGTCGAATTTCGCGATCACGGCGCGGGTGTCCGGGTCGGCCAGCACGCGGCGGTGCAGCACCTCGCAGTCGGGGCAGTCCTTCTGCTCGAAGAACACGGCGAGCGGCCTGGCAGACTTGCCGCGGCGCCGCAGGTCGGTGGCGTTGTTCAGGAAGAAATCCTGCTTGATCATCTCGCCCGACGCCTGCTTCGGCACCTCGCGCGCGGCGACGAAATCGCGGAAGGCGACGGTGTTTTCATGGCGCCCGCCCACCCAGTCGAGCGCGGCCTGCAGGCGCGCCGGCGGCACATAGCCGTTGAGCCGCAGCAGGATTTTGCCGGTCTCGTCGAAGAACACCAGGCTGGGGGTGAACTGGATTTTCTGCGCCGCGCTGTAGGTTTTTTCCGTGTAGGCCTTGCCGTCCAGCCCGACCAGTTCCTTGTCGCCCCAGAGGTTGATCGCGATGACGTCGAACTTGTCCTTCATCGTGGCCTCGATCTCGCGCTGCGACAGATTGCGCTCCACCAGCGCCGAGCAATACGGGCAGCCGTCCTGGGTGAACATCAGGATGACGCGCTTGCGGTTCTTGCGCGCCTCGTCGATGTCTTCCTTCAGGTGCAGGAAGCTGTCCTTGAACCAGGCGGGATATTCGGTCGTTTTGGCGCCATAGTAGGTGCCCGGCTTGACGGCAGTCGCCGGTTCCGCGGCGTGGAGGGGAAACGCCGTGAGCAGCGCGAGCACGGCAGTCGGGAAACGAATCATCATGGCAGCCTCCATTATCGTTGTCGGGATTGCTGATGAGCATCGTAGCAGGGGATGGACCGGGTTGCCGTGTGCCGCGAGCATCGCCGTTCCAGATCGATGCTCGCCAACATGCCAAATTCGTCAATAATTCGATCTCGGTACGTGCGTGAATTTCAGTGGCGCGTTTCAAGGCACCCATAGATTCGGAGCTGCATTAAGGTTCATCACACCATGCATGACCTCGTCGCGATCTGGCTCTCGCTTCTCGCCTGCCTGGCAGTGATTGGTGTAGCGGGCGTCCGGCTCTCGCGCTACGGCGACATCATTGCCGAGAAAAGCGGGCTCAGCCGCGGCTGGGTGGGACTGATCCTGCTGGCGACGGTCACGTCCTTGCCGGAACTGGTGACCGGTTTGACTTCGGTGACGATCGCCAAGGTACCGGATATCGCCGTGGGCGACATCATGGGCAGTTGCGTGTTCAACCTGCTCATCATCGTGCTGCTGGATTTTCTTTATCGCAAGGAATCCGTCTACACGCGCGCACGGCAGGGCAACGTGCTGTCCGCCGGCTATGGCATCGCACTGATCGGTTTCACGGGGTTCAACCTGCTGCTGTACCAGGCTGGCACGATTCCTTCGATCGGCCATGTCGGCCTCTACACGCCCGTCATCCTGCTGCTGTATCTGCTGGCCATGCGCTCGCTCTACCGTTACGAGCAGGCGCAGGTCAGCGAGTACGTGGAGGATCGAGTCGAACTCTATCCCAGTGTGAGCCTGAAGCAGGCGGTTCAGGGCTACGCCCTGGCCGCGGTTGCGGTGGTGGCGGCCGGCATCTGGCTGCCCTTCATCGCCGGGGATCTGGCGGCAGCAATGGCCTGGGAGCAGAGCTTTGTGGGAACGCTGTTTGTCGCAGCCATCACCTCCGCTCCCGAAGTCGTGGTCACCGTGGCTGCCCTGCGCATGGGCGCGATCGACCTGGCCATCGGCAACCTGTTCGGCAGCAATCTGTTCAACATCGCCATTCTCGCCATCGACGATCTGGCCTATCTGCCCGGCCCGCTGTTCGCCGACGTCTCGATCTCGCACGCCGCCTCCGCCTTCTCGGCCATGATGATGAGCGGCCTGGCCGTGGTCGGCCTGGTGCTGCGGCCGGTGTCGCGCGTCTTCCGCACGGTCAGCTGGATCAGCCTGCTGCTGCTCGTCATCTATCTTTTGAACACCCTGTTCCTTTACCTGTATGGCCACTGAACCCGGCGAACCCTCCCGCTACTGGCATTGCCTCGACAGCGAGGCGGCCGCTGCGCATCTCGACAGCGACCTCGGCATGGGGCTGGCCGCCGATGCGGCCGCAGCGCGGCTTGAGCAGGTCGGGCCCAACGCCCTGCCGGAGGCCGGGCGGCGCCACCCATTCATCATGCTGGCTTCGCAGTTCACCGACTTCATGATCCTGGTGCTGATCGCCGCCGCGGTCATCGCGGGCTTCATCGGCGAGCCGCAGGACACTGTCGCCATCGTGGTCATCGTGTTTCTCAACGGCATCATCGGCTTCGTCCAGGAATACCGCGCCGAGCGCGCGATGGCGGCGCTGAAGCAGCTGGCCAGCCCGCAGGCCCGCGTGATCCGCGACGGTCAGCCGGGGCTCGTCGACGCACGCGAACTGGTACCCGGCGATCTGGTGGAGCTGGAAGCCGGCAACATCGTGCCGGCTGACCTGCGCCTGATCGGGCTGGCTTCGCTCAAGGTCGACGAGTCCGCGCTCACCGGCGAATCGCAGCCGGTCGAAAAGCAGCTTGCAAGCCTGAAGGAAACCGACCTGCCGCTCGGCGACCGCCTCAACCTGGCGTACAAGGGAACCATCGTGACCTACGGCCGCGCGCGCGGCCTGGTGGTGGCCACCGGCATGCAGACCGAGCTGGGGAAAATCGCCGCGCTGCTGTCCGGCGAATCCGGCAGGACGCCGCTGCAAAAGCGTCTGGCGCGCTTCGGCCGGCATCTGGCGCTGGTGGTGCTGGCGATCTGCGCGATCATTTTCGTCGCCGGCTGGCTGCGCGGCGAGCCGCCGCTGGTGATGCTGCTCACCGCCGTCAGCCTGGCCGTCGCCGCCATTCCCGAGGCACTGCCGGCGGTGGTCACCATTTCGCTCGCGCTGGGGGCGGCGCGCATGGTCAGGCAGAACGCGCTGATCCGCCGCCTGCCCGCGGTGGAAACGCTCGGCTCGGTCACCTACATCTGCTCCGACAAGACCGGCACGCTCACGCTGAACCGGATGCAGGTCGACTGCGTGCTGGCCGCCGGAGAAACCCGGCCCCGGCTGCAGGGCGTTGAGGGCGCACCCTGGCGCGAACTGGGCATGGCCATGGTGCTGTGCAACGATGCCGTGGCCGACGCTGACGGAAAACTGGCCGGCGACCCCACCGAGACCGCCTTGCTCGAAGCCGCGCAGGCGGCCGGGTTCGACAAGGCGGCTTTGCAGGAAGCCTTGCCGCGCCTGGCGGAGCTTCCCTTCGATTCCGGGCGCGCGCGCATGAGCACGCTGCATCGCGACGGCGAGGGCGTGCTGGTGCTGGTGAAGGGCGCGCCCGAGGGCGTGCTGTCGCTGTGCAGCGATCAATTGAGCGGCGGCGGAACCGCGGCCATCGATCAGGCGGCGCTGCAGGACGAATCCGAACAGCAGGCCGCACAGGGCCTGCGCGTGCTGGCCTTTGCGCTGAAGCGGCTGCCGCACCTGCCGGATGCGCTCGATGCCGCCACGCTGGAAAGCGGGCTGACCTTCATCGGGCTGGCCGGCCTGATCGATCCGCCGCGCCCCGAAGCGGCCGAGTCGGTCGCGGCCTGCAAGGCCGCCGGCATCATTCCGGTGATGATCACCGGCGACCATCCCGCCACTGCGCGCGCGATCGCAGGCCGGCTGGGCATCATCGAGGACGGCGGCAAGGTGCTCGCCGGCAGCGAGCTGGCGCGGCTGTCGCTGAAGGAATTCGAACGCGAGGTGGAATCGGTGCGGGTCTACGCCCGCATCAACCCGGAGCAGAAGATCAAGATCGTGCAGGCGCTGCAGGACAAGGGCGAGTTCGTCGCCATGACGGGCGACGGCGTGAACGACGCGCCGGCGCTGAAAATGGCCGACATCGGCGTCGCCATGGGCCGTGGCGGCACCGACGTGGCGCGCGAGGCGGCGCACATGACACTCCTGGACGACAACTTCGCCACCATCGTGCATGCGGTGCGAGAAGGCCGCCGCATCTTCGACAACATCCGCAAGTTCGTCAAATACACCATGACGAGCAACTCGGGCGAGATCTGGACCATCTTTCTCGCGCCCTTCCTTGGCCTGCCGATTCCGCTGCTGCCGATCCATATTTTGTGGATCAACCTGGTCACCGACGGCCTGCCGGGGCTGGCGCTGGCCGGCGAGCGCGCCGAGCGCAACGTCATGCAGCGGCCGCCGCGCCCGCCCAAGGAAAGCATCTTCGCCCACGGCATGTGGCAGCACATCCTGTGGGTGGGCCTCTTGATGGGCGGCGTCTCGCTGCTGACCCAGGCATGGGCGATCCACACCGGCTCGGCGCACTGGCAGAGCATGGTGTTCACCGTGCTCACGCTGTCGCAGCTGGGTCATGTGCTGGCGATCCGTTCCGAGCGCGAATCGCTGTTCACCCAGGGCGTGCTGTCCAACCGGCTGCTGATCGCCGCGCTGCTGCTCACCTTCGCCCTGCAGATGGCCGTGCTTTATGTGCCCTGGCTCAACCCCATCTTCAAGATCGAGCCCTTGAGCCCGGGCGAACTCGCCGCGTGCCTGGCCCTGTCGTCGCTGGTGTTTGTCGGCGTGGAGATCGAAAAGGCGCTGGTGCGGCGCGGCTGGATTTACACCAGCGCCTAGCATAGTGCTTCGTTTTGTCACGTTGTCCGACGCCATTCCGTCATGCCGGACTTGATCCGGCATCCAGTGCGGCGTCAGCCGCAAAACAGACGGGGCGCGCGATGCGCGCTCATTCTTATAACTGGATTCCGTGTCAAGCACGGAATGAGGGGGCCCTACGTACCGTTGGTTACGAAGCACTACACTGGCGCGCCCATGACCTGCGCCCACAGCGCCCTGACCGCTTCGCGCAGGGTTTCCACGGCGGGCAGGGGCACGCGGGCGTATTGCGCGCCGCTGAGCTTGACCGCATGCTGCTGGCGGCGCAGTTCGCGGTAGGCGTCGGCGGCGGCCTGGGCGTTCCGAGCGCGAATCGCTGTTCACCCAGGGCGTGCTGTCCAACCGGCTGCTGATCGCCGCGCTGCTGCTCACCTTCGCCCTGCAGATGGCCGTGCTTTATGTGCCCTGGCTCAACCCCATCTTCA
>JAMCVR010000031.1:0-1076 GCA_023475455.1 Thermoplasmatota archaeon
TTGACCCGCTGCGCCTCGCCGCCCGACAGCGTGGTGGCGGACTGGCCGAGGCGGATGTAGCCGAGGCCGACGTCGATCAGGGTGGTCAGCTTCTTCTTCACCACCGGCACCGCGTCGAAGAATTCGGCGGCGTCCTCCACCGTCATTTCCAGCACGTCGCGGATGGTCTTGCCCTTGTAGTGCACTTCCAGCGTCTCGCGGTTGTAGCGCGCGCCGTGGCAGACGTCGCACGGCACGTAGATGTCCGGCAGGAAGTGCATTTCGACCTTGACCACGCCGTCGCCCTGGCAGGCCTCGCAGCGTCCGCCCTTGACGTTGAAACTGAATCTTCCCGGCCCGTAGCCGCGCGCGCGCGCCTCGGGCACGCCGGCGAACAGTTCGCGGATGGGGGTGAAGAGGCCCGTGTAGGTCGCCGGGTTGGAGCGCGGGGTGCGGCCGATCGGCGACTGGTCGACGTTGATCACCTTGTCGAAAAATTCCAGGCCGTGGATCTCGCCGTGCGGCGCGGGCTCGGCGCTGGAACCGTAGAGATGGCGCGCGACCGCGGTGTAGAGCGTGTCGTTGATGAGGGTGGACTTGCCCGAACCCGACACGCCGGTGACGCAGACCAAGAGCCCGACCGGAAGGTTGAGCGTGACGTGCTTGAGGTTGTTGCCGCTGGCGTCGGTGACGACCAGCTGCCGCTCGGGGTCGGGCTGGCGGCGCTTTTTCGGGATGGCGATGCGGCGCCGGCCCGACAGGTATTGCCCGGTAAGCGAGTGTTCGCTCATGCGGATCGCTTCGGGCGTGCCTTCCGCCACCACCTCGCCGCCATGCACGCCGGCGCCGGGGCCCATGTCGACCACATAGTCGGCGGCGCGGATCGCGTCCTCGTCATGCTCGACCACCAGCACCGAGTTGCCGATGTCGCGCAGGTGCTTCAGCGTGGCCAGCAGGCGGTCGTTGTCGCGCTGGTGCAGGCCGATCGGCGACTGGTCGACGTTGATCACCTTGTCGAAAAATTCCAGGCCGTGGATCTCGCCGTGCGGCGCGGGCTCGGCGCTGGAACCGTAGAGATGGCGCGCGACCGCGGTGTA
>JAMCVR010000031.1:1086-6545 GCA_023475455.1 Thermoplasmatota archaeon
CAGGTGCTTCAGCGTGGCCAGCAGGCGGTCGTTGTCGCGCTGGTGCAGGCCGATCGAGGGCTCGTCGAGCACGTACATCACGCCGGTCAGCCCCGAGCCGATCTGGCTGGCCAGGCGGATGCGCTGCGATTCGCCACCGGACAGGGTGTCGGCGGAGCGGTCGAGCGACAGGTAGTCGAGCCCGACGTTGTTGAGGAAGCCGACGCGGGCGACGATCTCCTTGACGATCCTGTCGGCGATCTGCGCGCGGTGGCCTTCGAGTTTCAGTTCCTCGAAGAAGGCCAGCACCTGCTTCAGCGGCATCGCGCTCACTTCGTAGATCGGCACGCCGCCGACCATCACGTGGCGCGCTTCCTCGCGCAGGCGGGTGCCGTTGCAGGCCGGGCAAGGCTTGTTGTTCTGGTACTTGGCGAGCTCCTCGCGCACTGCCATCGAGTCGGACTCGTGGTAGCGCCGCTCCATGTTGGCGAGCACGCCCTCGAACGGATAGCTTTTCGTCGTGTGGCCGCCGCGCGGCGCCAAGGTCTGAAAGGCAATCGCCTCGCGGCCAGAGCCGTTGAGGATGACATCCTGAATTCGCGGGGGCAGCGATTCCCACGGCGTGTCGAGGTCGAAGCCGTAATGCATCGCCAGGCTCTGCAGCATCATGTAGAAGAACTGGTTGCGCTTGTCCCAGCCCTTGATCGCGCCGGAAGCCAGCGACAGGTGCGGGAAGGCGACCACGCGCGCGGGATCGAAGAAGGTGATCTGGCCCAAACCATCACATTGGCTGCACGCGCCCATCGGGTTGTTGAACGAGAACAGGCGCGGCTCCAGCTCGGGCAGCGCGTAGCTGCACACCGGGCAGGCGAATTTGGCGGAGAAGAGATGCTCCTCTCCGGCGTCCATTTCCACCGCCAGCGCGCGGCCGTCGGCATGGCGCAGCGCGGTCTCGAAGCTTTCGGCCAGGCGCTGCTTGGCGTCGGCGCGCACTTTCAGGCGGTCGACCACCACTTCGATGGTGTGCTTTTTGTTCTTGTCGAGCCTGGGCACCGCGTCGATCTCGTGCACCTTGCCGTCGACCCGCACCCGCACGAAGCCCTGCGCGCGCAGCTCGGCGAAGAGTTCGAGGTTCTCGCCCTTCCTGCCCACCACCAGCGGCGCCAGGATCATCAGCCTGATGTCCTCCGGCAGCGCCAGCACCGCGTCGACCATTTGCGACACCGTCTGCGCGGCCAGCGTGATGCCGTGCTCCGGGCACTGCGGGTCGCCGACGCGGGCGTACAGCAGGCGCAGGTAGTCGTGGATTTCGGTGACGGTGCCGACGGTCGAGCGCGGGTTGTGGCTGGTCGCCTTCTGTTCGATCGAGATCGCCGGCGAGAGGCCCTCGATCAGGTCGACGTCGGGCTTTTCCATCAGCTGCAGGAATTGCCGCGCGTAGGCCGACAGCGACTCGACATAGCGCCGCTGGCCCTCGGCGTAGAGCGTGTCGAAGGCGAGCGACCACGCGCGCGGGATCGAAGAAGGTGATCTGGCCCAAACCATCACATTGGCTGCACGCGCCCATCGGGTTGTTGAACGAGAACAGGCGCGGCTCCAGCTCGGGCAGCGCGTAGCTGCACACCGGGCAGGCGAATTTGGCGGAGAAGAGATGCTCCTCTCCGGCGTCCATTTCCACCGCCAGCGCGCGGCCGTCGGCATGGCGCAGCGCGGTCTCGAAGCTTTCGGCCAGGCGCTGCTTGGCGTCGGCGCGCACTTTCAGGCGGTCGACCACCACTTCGATGGTGTGCTTTTTGTTCTTGTCGAGCCTGGGCACCGCGTCGATCTCGTGCACCTTGCCGTCGACCCGCACCCGCACGAAGCCCTGCGCGCGCAGCTCGGCGAAGAGTTCGAGGTTCTCGCCCTTCCTGCCCACCACCAGCGGCGCCAGGATCATCAGCCTGATGTCCTCCGGCAGCGCCAGCACCGCGTCGACCATTTGCGACACCGTCTGCGCGGCCAGCGTGATGCCGTGCTCCGGGCACTGCGGGTCGCCGACGCGGGCGTACAGCAGGCGCAGGTAGTCGTGGATTTCGGTGACGGTGCCGACGGTCGAGCGCGGGTTGTGGCTGGTCGCCTTCTGTTCGATCGAGATCGCCGGCGAGAGGCCCTCGATCAGGTCGACGTCGGGCTTTTCCATCAGCTGCAGGAATTGCCGCGCGTAGGCCGACAGCGACTCGACATAGCGCCGCTGGCCCTCGGCGTAGAGCGTGTCGAAGGCGAGCGAGGACTTGCCCGAACCCGACAGCCCCGTGATCACCACCAGCTTGTTGCGCGGCAGGTCGAGGTTGACGTTCTTCAGGTTGTGGGTGCGGGCGCCACGGATGCGGATGAATTCCATTGTTTGACGGCCATCGGTTAAGGCGGCGAGCGTAATTCGCAACCTGCTAATATAACGGACTTCCCGATTTCACCTAACCCCGGTTAGAACATCCGCAGTGGCCCAGATCGACCTGTCCGAAAGCATGACCCGCGCCGAGAAGCGCGCCGCATCGGGCCTGGCGGCGATCTTCGGCCTGCGCATGCTGGGCATGTTCCTGATCCTGCCGGTGTTCGCGCTGTATGCCGAGCACCTGCCCGGCGGCGACAACCACACCCTGGTCGGCCTCGCGCTCGGCATGTACGGGCTGACCCAGGCCCTCCTGATGATCCCCTTCGGCATGGCGTCCGATCGTATCGGGCGCAAGAAGGTCATCATCTTCGGCCTCGTCGTGTTCGCGCTGGGCAGCTTCGTCGCCGCCGCGGCCACCGACATCACCTGGACCATCATCGGCCGCGCGCTGCAGGGGACGGGCGCGATTTCGGCCGCCGTCACCGCCATGCTGGCCGACCTCACCCGCGAAGAGCACCGCACCAAGGCGATGGCGCTGGTCGGCTCCACCATCGGCATCGCCTTCGCCGTGTCGCTGGTGGCGGGACCGGCGCTCAACCGCGTGATCGGCGTGCCGGGGATTTTCGCGCTGACCGGCGTGCTCGCGCTGGCCGCCATCTGGGTGGTGAAGGTGTGGGTGCCCGATCCCGCCGACAGCCACTTCCACGCCGACGCCCAAGCCAACCCGGCGAAACTCATCGACGTGCTGAAAAACGGCCAGCTCGCCCGGCTCGATTTCGGCATCTTCGCCCTGCACGCGGCGCAGATGGCGATGTTCGTCGTGGTGCCGGTGGCGCTCAAGAACAGCGGTCTCGACGCCGGCGACCACTGGGCGGTGTATCTGCCGGTGCTGCTGGGCTCCTTCGTGCTGATGGTGCCGGCCATCGTCTATGGCGAGAAGCACGGCCGGATGAAGCCGGTGTTCATCGGCGCGGTGGCGCTGATGCTGCTGGCGCAGTTGGGGCTCGCCTTCGGCCTCGTCGTGTTCGCGCTGGGCAGCTTCGTCGCCGCCGCGGCCACCGACATCACCTGGACCATCATCGGCCGCGCGCTGCAGGGGACGGGCGCGATTTCGGCCGCCGTCACCGCCATGCTGGCCGACCTCACCCGCGAAGAGCACCGCACCAAGGCGATGGCGCTGGTCGGCTCCACCATCGGCATCGCCTTCGCCGTGTCGCTGGTGGCGGGACCGGCGCTCAACCGCGTGATCGGCGTGCCGGGGATTTTCGCGCTGACCGGCGTGCTCGCGCTGGCCGCCATCTGGGTGGTGAAGGTGTGGGTGCCCGATCCCGCCGACAGCCACTTCCACGCCGACGCCCAAGCCAACCCGGCGAAACTCATCGACGTGCTGAAAAACGGCCAGCTCGCCCGGCTCGATTTCGGCATCTTCGCCCTGCACGCGGCGCAGATGGCGATGTTCGTCGTGGTGCCGGTGGCGCTCAAGAACAGCGGTCTCGACGCCGGCGACCACTGGGCGGTGTATCTGCCGGTGCTGCTGGGCTCCTTCGTGCTGATGGTGCCGGCCATCGTCTATGGCGAGAAGCACGGCCGGATGAAGCCGGTGTTCATCGGCGCGGTGGCGCTGATGCTGCTGGCGCAGTTGGGGCTCGCCTTCGGCATCGACCACCTCTGGGGCATCGTGTGGGCGCTGTTCTTCTATTTCGTCGCCTTCAACCTGCTCGAAGCCAGCCTGCCCTCGCTGATTTCCAAGCTCGCCCCGGTGTCGGCCAAGGGCACCGCGATGGGCGTCTACAACACCGCGCAGGCGCTGGGCCTGTTCTTCGGCGGCGTGTTCGGCGGCTGGCTGGCGCAGCATTACGGTTTCCAGGCGGTGTTCCTGTTTTGCGTGATCCTGATGGGCGCGTGGCTGCTGGCGAGCCTATCGATGACGGCGCCGCCCGCGATCAAGACCCGCCTGTTTCGCGTCGGCGTGATGCCCGCGGATCAGGCCGCGCTGCTAAAGGCCCAACTGGCCGAGGTGGCAGGCGTGGTCGAGGCCGTGGTGCTGGCCGAAGAAGGCGTGGCCATGCTCAAGGTCAGCCTCAAGGGCTGGGACGAAGCCGGCGCGCGCAGCCTGCTGGAGACAGCCTGATAGAATTCGCACCCATACGCGAAACCCATCCACTCAATTCAGGGGAAAACAATGGCATCCGTCAACAAGGTCATTCTGGTCGGCAACCTGGGGCGCGACCCCGAAATGCGCTACCTGCCGAGCGGGGAAGCCGTCGCCAACCTCGCCATCGCCACCACCGACAAATACAAGGACAAAACCGGCCAGATGGTCGAGCAGACCGAATGGCACCGTGTCAGCTTCTTCGGCCGCACCGCCGAAGTCTGCGGCCAGTACCTGAAAAAAGGCAGCCAGGTCTACGTCGAAGGTTCGATCCGCACCCGCAAATACACCGACAAGGAAGGTGTCGAAAAATACGCCACCGAGATTCGCGGCGACCGCATGCAGATGCTGGGCAGCAAGGGCGGCGGCGGCATGGCCGACATGGACGACGGCGGGTATTCGCAGGCCGCGTCAAAGAGCCAGCCGCGCGGCAATACCCAGACGGCGGACACGAGCGCCCCGGCCGCCGCGCAGCGCCCGGCCGGCAGCGGCTTCGACGACATGGACGACGATATTCCGTTCTGATCCGGCGAGCGGTCGTGAGCCGTTAAAGCCATGAATCCATAACAATGCGGAGAGGGGCCGGTGCGCAATGCGCGCCGACATCGGTGAACAGGGGGCCACACAATATCTTCGGTGTGTTGAAGCGCGCGCTGGTGCTGGGCGCCGCCCTGGCATGCCCGCACGCCGTACGGGCAGCCGTCACCGAGGCCGATTTTCTCGACGAGCTGCCGGTGGTGCTGTCGGTGTCGCGCCTGTCGCAGCCGGTGAACGAGGCGCCTGCCGCCGTCACGATCATCGACCAGGACAAGATCCGCGCCTCGGGCTTCCGGCAACCTGGGGCGCGACCCCGAAATGCGCTACCTGCCGAGCGGGGAAGCCGTCGCCAACCTCGCCATCGCCACCACCGACAAATACAAGGACAAAACCGGCCAGATGGTCGAGCAGACCGAATGG
>JAMCVR010000041.1:0-3508 GCA_023475455.1 Thermoplasmatota archaeon
GCGCCGTCATGTTCTGCAAATCGTCCATCCAGCCGATGATGGGGCGACGGTAGGGGTGCGCCTGGTATGCCGTCGCCATCAGGCGTTCGTACACCACCGACTGCGGCTGGTCGTCGGTGCGCAGGCGGCGTTCTTCCATCACCACCTGGATTTCCCTGGCAAACAGCTCGTCTCCGATGACGAGATGGGCCATGCGGTCGGCCTCCAGTTGCATCGCCAGTTCCAGCCGGTCTTTCTGCATCTGCTGGAAATACGCGGTGTAGTCACGGCTGGTGAACGCGTTTTCGCGTCCGCCGGCGGCGGCGATGCGCTTGGAGAATTCCCCCGGCGGCACCGTTTTCGTTCCCTTGAACATCATGTGCTCCAGCACGTGCGCCACCCCGGTGGTGCCGTTGAATTCGTCCATCGATCCGGCGCGGTACCATACCTGCGACACCATCACCGGTGCGCGATGATCTTCCTGCACGATCACCCGCATGCCATTGTCCAGCGTGACGTCCGTCACCGCCGCCTGCGCGCTGCCCACCAGCAGCGCCAGCAGCATTCCCCGCATGCCAAGCATGTTTTCACCTCTTGTTGAATGAACCCGAATGATAAGCCGTACCCGAATGATAAGATTAGGCACCCGTCAAACAGCTGTGCTGACTGTCTTTATCCGTGTTTAGTTTCTTCAAGTCCAAAACCGCTCCCGCGCCGGAAACGCCCACGCCCGACCGGGCGGCGGCGCAACCCGTTGCCGGCGCGCCCGCTGCCGAACCCGCTGCCGCCGCAGCGGCCGAGCCGCGTCCGGGCTGGGCGCAACGGCTGAAGCAGGGACTCGCGAAGACCCGCGACCGACTCGGCGGCCAGCTGTCCGGCCTGTTCGGGGGCGGGCGCAAGATCGACGCCGAGCTGTTCGAGGAACTCGAAACCATCCTCATCACCGCCGACGTCGGCGTCGATGCCACCCACGCCCTGCTCGACACCTTGCAAAAGAAAGTTCGGCGCGAGAAGCTGACCGAAGCGTCCGACCTGCAAGCCGCGCTGAAGCAGGCGCTGGTCGACCTGTTGACGCCGCTGCAGGCGCCGCTCGACGTCACCTCGCACAAGCCTTTCATCCTGATGCTGGCCGGCGTCAACGGCGCCGGCAAGACCACCACCATCGGCAAGCTCGCCCATCTATATCAGGCACAGGGTCTATCGGTGCTGCTGGCGGCCGGCGACACCTTCCGCGCGGCGGCGCGCGAACAGTTGCAGGTCTGGGGCGAGCGCAACAACGTGATCGTGGTGAGCCAGGAGAAGGGCGAGTCCGCCGCGGTGATTTTCGACGCCATCCAGGCCGCACAGGCGCGCGGCATCGACGTGGTGCTGGCCGACACCGCGGGCCGCCTGCCCACCCAGCTGCATTTGATGGAAGAGCTCAAAAAGGTCAAGCGCGTGATCGAAAAAGCGGCCCCCGGCGCGCCGCACGAAGTGCTGCTGGTGCTCGACGCCAACACCGGACAGAACGCGGTGGCGCAAGTGAAGGCCTTCGACGATGCGCTCGGCGTGACCGGCCTCGTGCTGACCAAGCTCGATGGCACCGCCAAGGGCGGCGCCATCGCGGCCATCGCCAAGGCGCGACCGATCCCGCTGCGCTACATCGGCGTGGGAGAAACCGTCGACGACCTGCGGCCGTTCGATGCGCGCGAGTTCGTCGAGGCCATCTTCCCCGTTTGAACCCTTCAGCGCATGATTCAATTCAGCCAGGTCACCAAGCGTTATCCCGGCGGACACGAAGCCCTGTCCGGGATCAACCTCGCCATCGAGGCGGGCGAACTGGTTTTCCTGACCGGGCATTCGGGAGCCGGCAAGAGCACCCTCTTGAAACTCGTTGCCGCCATCGAGCGGCCCACCGGCGGCATGGTGTCGGTCAACGGCCAGAACGTCGGGCGCCTGTCGCACCGCGCCGTACCCTATCTGCGCCGCAACATCGGCCTGGTCTTCCAGGACCACAAGCTCCTGTTCGACCGCAACGTGATCGAAAACGTGCTGCTGCCGCTCGACATCGCCGGACTCGACCGTCGCGAGGCGCTGAAGCGGGCGCGCGCCGTCATCGACAAGGTCGGCCTGCTCAAGCGCGAGAAAGCCAATCCCGTCAGCCTCTCGGGCGGCGAGCAGCAACGCCTGTGCATCGCCCGCGCGCTGGTCGGCCGCCCCGCCCTGCTGCTGGCCGACGAACCGACCGGCAATCTCGATGCCGGTTATGCCGCCGACATCATGGCGATGTTCCGCGACTTCCATCAGGTCGGCACCACGCTGCTGATCGCCACCCACGACGACCGCGCCATCAGCGCGCTGGGTGGCCGCACGCTCCGGCTCGATCACGGCAGGGTCGGGGAGGCCCCGGCATGATCGGCTGGCTGCGCCACCAGAAGCATGCGCTCACTGCCGCGCTGCGCCGCCTGCGAACGCAGGCGCTCACCACCCTGCTCACCGCCCTGGCCATGGGGGTGGCGATCAGCCTGCCCAGCGGACTGTATCTGGTGCTCGGCAACCTCGATCGGCTGGCCGGAGGTCTGCCGGCGCAACCGGAAATCAGCGTGTTTCTCGACGCCGGGGTGTCGGCCGCGGAAAAACAGGCCATCGCCGCACGGCTCAAGCAAACCGACATCGCCGAGGCCCGCTTTGTGCCCAGGGACGAAGCGCTGGCGGCGCTCAGCGCCGCTCAGGACCTGACCGACATTACCGCCGGCCTGACCGAGAACCCCCTGCCGGACGCCTGGGTGATCCGGCCGCGCACGGCATCGCGCGAGGAACTGGTTCGGATCGCCGCCGACCTCGGCAAGCTGCCCGGGGTGGCGGAAACCCATGTCGACAGCCAGTGGGCCGACCGCCTGCAGGCCGCGCTCGCCATCGGTCGCACCGGCGTCTGGCTGCTGGCCGGGCTGTTTGCCATTGCGCTGGTCGCCATCTCGGGCAATGCCATCCGCGCCCAGGTACTGGCCCGGCGCGACGAAATCCTCGTCAGCCGGCTGATCGGTGCCACCGACCGCTACATCCGCCGCCCCTTTCTCTATCTTGGCGCCCTGCAGGGTCTGCTGGGCGGCCTGGCGGCATGCGGGGTTCTGGCCGTGGCGGGCGCGATCTTGCGCGCGCCGGTCGAACGCCTGGCCGGCCTGTACGGATCGGCCTTTCATCTGCTGCCGCCGACCGCCATCGAGATCGCCGTCGTGCTCGGCCTGACCACCCTGCTCGGCTGGCTCGGGGCCTGGTTCTCGGTCACGCGGGCGCTGCTGCAGGTCGAAGCGGCGCGCTGATTTCGCTGTTTGCGGAACCCTTGCCGGCCTTAGCACTCTTAAACCGAGAGTGCTAGAATAACTTCCAAGGGGGTTTACACATATGAACCAAACGATGTCTTTACCCATTCCTGCGGCCTACAGTCTGGACAGCTATATTCAGACCGTGAACCGCTATCCCATGCTCAGCCTGGAAGACGAGCAGCGGCTGGCGCGCGCATGGCATGACAAGCAGGACGTCGAGGCCGCCC
>JAMCVR010000041.1:3518-6503 GCA_023475455.1 Thermoplasmatota archaeon
GAAGGCAATGTCGGCCTGATGAAGGCCGTGAAGCGTTTCGATCCGGACCGCGGCGTGCGTCTGGTGTCGTTCGCGCTGCACTGGATCCGCGCCGAAATCCACGAATACGTGCTGCGAAACTGGCCTGGAAGACGAGCAGCGGCTGGCGCGCGCATGGCATGACAAGCAGGACGTCGAGGCCGCCCGCCAGCTGGTGCTTTCGCACCTGCGCGTGGTGGTGAGTGTGACACGCCATTATCTCGGCTATGGCCTGCCCCACGCCGACCTGATCCAGGAAGGCAATGTCGGCCTGATGAAGGCCGTGAAGCGTTTCGATCCGGACCGCGGCGTGCGTCTGGTGTCGTTCGCGCTGCACTGGATCCGCGCCGAAATCCACGAATACGTGCTGCGAAACTGGCGCCTGGTCAAGATCGCCACCACCAAGGCGCAGCGCAAGCTGTTCTTCAACCTGCGCAGCCTGAAGCAGTCGCTCAATGCCCTGAGCCTCGATCAGGCCGACGCCATGGCGCGCGAGCTCAACGTCAGCCGCAAGGACGTGCTGGAAATGGAAACCCGCCTGTCGGGCCACGACGTATCCATCGATCCGACGCTGGACGACGGCGAGGAAAGCTACAGCCCGCTGGCCTACCTGGCGAGCCCGGACGAGAACCCGGCCCAGTTGCTGGAACGCGAGCAGACCGAGCGCCTGCGCCACACCGGCCTCGCCAGCGCGCTGGAAAACCTCGACGAGCGCAGCCGCCACATCATCAAGGCGCGCTGGCTGGCCGAAGGCGAGGCGGCGACCCTGCACGAACTGGCCGCCGAATATGGCGTCTCCGCCGAGCGCATCCGCCAAATCGAAGCGCGCGCCCTGCAAAAAATGCGTGCGCTGATCCCGGCATAAGCTCCGCCCAACCCATGAAAAAGCCCCGCTTCGGCGGGGCTTTTTCATGGGCAGGACCGGTCGATCAGAAGAACGAGGCGATCAGGACCGAGAGAATGCTGATCCAGGCCCAGATGACCAATGCGGTCACCACCACCATGGGAAAACCTTGAAAGGTCAGAAGCTGTTTCATCGTGCGGACTCCATTAAAAAAAGCGGGTGAATTTTAGTTTACTCGTGCCCTTTTGGGTACTTGTGCTCCAAGGGGTGTTCGTCTTTACCGCTCAAGCGGCGTCCCGGCAACAGGGGATCGTCGTCGTCCATCAGGATGCGTTCGGCCGGTCCTTCGAGATCGTCGAACTGGCCGCTTTTGATCGACCAGAACACGCCCACGATGATCAGCAGCACAAAAATGCCGGACAGCAGGAACAGGAAGCCCATGATGCCGCTCATGGCGCGACCAGCTCCTGCGTCATTTGATAGCGAAACTGGCGCCTGGTCAAGATCGCCACCACCAAGGCGCAGCGCAAGCTGTCGGGGAGGCGCAGCACCCCGCCATAGACTCCGGCGTCGAGTGCGGCGAGCGGCAGGGTGAGCACGGCCTGCGCGGCGCCCGGGCGCAGCAGGCGCAACTCGGCCTCGATGCGGTCGACGGGCAGGCCGGTGCGATCCTTGACGCGAACCTGGACCGTACGCGCAGCCTCATTGCCGTCGAGACCGGTCAATTCGACCTGCCAGCCGAGTTCCGACTCGCGCTGCGCCTGGGACAGTTCGGACGAAACCCCCTTGGCCGCAGCCCGGCCATGTTCGACCACGCCGGAAAATCCGCTGTACACCGCCCCCCCGTCGCTGCCCAGCCACCAGCGGGCAATCGGTTCGGGGAGTCCCTTGGTGGCGATATACAGCAGGCTGCCGTTGATTACGACCAGGCCCAGGAAAAAGGCCGTCAGGAGCTTGGGCACCCAGTGCATGCGCCCGGCGCCGCGCCGGCGGAACAGGCTGAACGCATGCAACACCAGCCCTGCGGCGAGAAGTACCGAGATGTGCATGGCCGCCACATCCAGTCCCGGCCAGCGGCCGACGATGAGACCGAAGTAGGCGAGCAGCGGCAGCAGCCCCGCCAGCAGCGCGCGCAGGATCGGGGGCAGGCCGCGGACCGCGCCCCCCGCCGCATAGAGCACGAACACCGCGGCCAGGCCGCCAAACAGGGTGGTCAGGGTATTCATGGGCGCTTTCCGGGCACGTCGAAGCGGACCTTCTCGTACCGCACTTCCGCGGGCTTGCCCCGCGGCGTGATGACCAGCTCGAAGTGCGACGTTTCCTCCGCCAGCGCCGGCGGCAGCCGTACGCTCGCCTGCACGAGACCGCTGTGCCCCGGCTTGATGGCGATTTCGCGGAAGTTGCCGAGGTCGAGCGCGTCCGCCGGGACGCCGCGCGCGGCGATCACGTAGGTCTGATCCTGCGCCGCCTTGTTGGTGATGCGGATCTGGTAGCGGTTGCGGATGTCGCCGTTCGACAGCACCACATAGAGCGGCTGGCGGATCTGGTTGACGGCGCGGTCGAAGCTGCCGCGCGTGGCCACGCTGTAGACCAGGTAGACGCTCATCAGCACCAGCGCCACGCCGTAGCCGATGGTTTTCAGCCGCTTCCATTGCACCTTCGGCGCGGTCGGCGTGGCCGAGGCCAGGTTCTTTTCCGAATCGTAGCGGATCAGGCCGCGCGGAAAGTCGAACGAATCCATGATGGTGTTGCAGGCGTCGATGCACAGCCCGCACGAGATGCACTTGTATTGCAGACCGTCGCGGATGTCGATGCCGACCGGGCAGACCTGCACGCACAGGCCGCAGTCGACGCAGTCGCCCAGCCCCTTTTCGCGGCGCTCGGCCAGGGTGCGCTGGCCGGCGCGCGCGGCGGCCCGCCCGTGCGCCGCTTCGCCGCGCCGGGCGTCGTAGTGCACGGCCAGCGTTTCCGGCTCGTACATCACGCTCTGGAAACGGCCGTTCGACAGCACCACATAGAGCGGCTGGCGGATCTGGTTGACGGCGCGGTCGAAGCTGCCGCGCGTGGCCACGCTGTAGACCAGGTAGACGCTCATCAGCACCAGCGCCACGCCGTAGCCGATG
>JAMCVR010000120.1 GCA_023475455.1 Thermoplasmatota archaeon
GACTCGGTGCGGTAGAGCGAGGCGCGGGCCGCCATCTCCGCGCAGTCGCGGATGAAGTGCACTTCCATGGCGCGCATCAGCTCGTGCGGATTCGTTGCCGACATGGTGGGAAGGTCGGCGCCGATTTCCGCGAAGCGGTCGAGACCGATTTCCATCTTCTTCGTCACCTTGGGCGGCTGCAGGTAGTCGTTCACGAATCGGCGCAGTTTGTACTCGACCTGACTCGGCGGCAGGCCGTCCGGATTCGACAGCGGGGCCAGCACGCGCTTGCGCTCCGCTTCCACCTGCGCGGCATCGACCGCAGGCAGCGCATGCGACAGCGCATAGTCGGCCGCGCTTTCGCCGGCGAACTTGCCATAGACAAAGGCGCCCAGCATGTAGTTGTGGGGTACGCAGGCGAGATCGCCCGCAGCATACAGGCCGGGCACGGTGGTCGCGGCATGCTCGTCCACCCACACGCCGGATGCCGAGTGGCCGCTGCACAGGCCGATTTCCGAGATGTGCATCTCCACCATGCCATGGCGGTAGTCGAGATGCCGCCCCTCGTGGAAACGCCCCCGGCTCGGGCGCTCGTTGGTGTGCAGGATGTGTTCGATGGTGCTGATCGTCTCTTCCGCTAGGTGGTCCATCTTGAGGAAGACCGGGCCGTTGCCGCCTTCGAGTTCCTTGTAGAACTCCATCATCATCTGGCCGCTCCAGTAGTCGCACTCGATGAAGCGCTCGCCCTTGGCGTTGGAGGTGTAGCCGCCGAACGGACCGGTAACGTAGGCGCACGAGGGTCCGTTGTAGTCTTTGATCAAGGGGTTGATCTGGTAGCACTCGATGCCCGAGAGTTCGGCGCCGGCGTGATAGGCCAGCGCGTAGCCGTCTCCGGCATTGGTCGGGTTTTCATAGGTGCCGAACAGGTAGCCGGAGGACGGCAGGCCGAGCCGCCCGGCCGCGCCGGTGCACAGGATCACCGACTTGGCGCGGATCACGCCGAAGCTGCCCTCGCGGGTGTCGAGCACCATCGCGCCGGCGATCGCGCCCTTGGCGTCCAGCAGCAGGCGCGTCGCCATGTAGCGGTTGGTGATCTCCACCCGTGCCTTCTTCAGCTGGCGATACAGCACCTTCTTCATGTGGTGCCCTTCCGGCATCGGCAGCACGTAGGTGCCGATGTGGTGCACCTTCTTCACCGCGTAATCGCCGGTCTCGTCCTTCTCGAACTTCACCCCCCAGCGGTCGAGCTGGTTGATCATGTTGAAGCTCTCCTGCGCGTAGGCCATCACCGTCTTCTGGTTGACGATGCCGTCGTTGGCCACGGTGATTTCCTTCACGTACTGCTCGGGCGTGGCGTGTCCGGGAATCACCGCGTTGTTGAGCCCGTCCATGCCCATCGAGATGGCGCCGCTGCGTTTCACGTTCGCCTTTTCCAGCAGCATCACCTTCAGCTCCGGGTTCTTTTCCTTGGCCTTGACGGCCGCCATCGGGCCCGCCGTTCCGCCGCCGATCACCAGCACATCCACTTCCGTAATCAAATCGCTCATGAAAATCTCCTAGACGTGTGAACGTTCGATGCGCATCCGGTACTGGAAGGCATCACCGCGGTAGTACAGGTATTCGAAATCAATCGGTTTGCCCTCGGCGGTCATGGTGAGCCGCTCGATGCGCAGCACCGGCGCGCCCTCCTCCACCTGCAGCTGGCGCGCCAGATACTCGTCCGCCAGCATGGCCTCGATCTGCAGCCCGGCCTCGCCGAGGGCGAGCCCGTAGTCGTTTTCCAGGATCAGAAACACGTCGCGATGCGCCAGGTCTTCCTTGGCCAGGCGTTCTCCGATGGCCTTGGAGACATAGGTGACGTCGAGCGAGATCGGTGCGCGGTTGAGATAGCGCACCCGGCGCAACTCCACGACCTCTTCGTTCGGACCGACTCCCAGCTTGGCGCCCACCGCAGCCCCGGCCGCCAAGCCCTTGAGGCTCACCACGCGCGAGAAGGTCTCGTAGCCCATACTCGACATCGCCTCGCCGAAGCCCTGCAATTCGGCCACGTTCTGGAACGCCTTGGGCTTGGAGACGTAGGCGCCCTTGCCGTGGATCTTGAAAATGAGGCCCTCCTTCTGCAGATCGCCCAGTGCCTGCCGCACCGTGATGCGCGACACGCCGAAGGTGTTCATCAGCTCGCTTTCGGATGGCATCTGCTGATGCGCCTGATAGGTGCCGTCGAGGATGCGATCGCGCAGAATTTCCTTGATCTGCGTATACAGAGGAACCGGCGACACCTGCAGAACCGCAGGATTTTTCTTCCGGGGCTTTTCCATTTCGATGCACGCTCCATGACTTGTTATGACGTGTAATGACACAGCAACACACGTGCCAACCATGCAAAGCAGTCCGTGAAATCGGCCGAAAGCCTCGTGGATATTGGCTTGCGGCCAATAGGACTAGACGATGAAACGCCCGGCGCCGGGCAATGCGCGCAGCACTGGCTTGGTGCGCCGAGTCTGAAAACTGTTTTAGATTGGTGCCGGCGGAAGGATGGAAGCGCGTCTTGCGAAGCGCGCTTTACATCCTGAAAGACATGGCGTGTTCGACAGTCGAGGCACTGAAAAAACGCCTCGAATCCCGATCAGATTTGAGAAGTCGAATCAGGAATCCGTCCAGCGTGCTGCCGCCGCTTCATCGCTGGCGCGCGCCTCGACCCAGCGCTCGCCTTGCGGGGTTTCTTCCTTTTTCCAGAACGGCGCCTGCGTTTTCAGGAAATCCATGATGAATTCGCAGGCGGCGAAGGCTTCGCCGCGATGCTGGCCGGCGACCGCCACCAGCACGATGGGGTCGCCCGGCAGCAGGCGGCCGACGCGGTGGATCACGGTGACGTCGAGCAGCGCCCAGCGCGCATTCGCTTCCTCGACCAGCGCGGCGAGCGCCTTTTCGGTCATGCCGGGGTAGTGCTCCAGCGTCATCGCCTGCACGCCGCTGCCTTCGTTCATGTCGCGCGCAAGGCCGACGAAGCTGGCGATGGCGCCGATGTCGGTGCGGCCTTGGCGCATCGCGTCGACTTCGGCGCCGAGATCGAAAGTTTCGGCCTGGACGGCTATTTTCATTGCGCTAGCCCCCGGTCACCGGCGGAAAGATCGCGACTTCGGCGTGATCCGTCAGTGCAGCATCGAGCGCGACGATGTCCTGATTGACCGCCATCCGGAACGCCCGGCCCGCCGCCAGCTCCTCCGCCCACGCGCCGCCGCGCGCCTGCAGTTCTGCGACCAGATCGGCGGCGGTGGCGCCGCCGAAATCGAGGGTTTCCTCGGCCACGCCGAAGCGCTCGCGCAGGCGGGCGAAGTACAGCACGCGCAGTTTCATGACAAAAGCTCCGAGAAGGGGATGAAGCGCACCCAGTCGCCCGGCTGCACGGTCTGACCGATGGCCAGATCGACCAGGCCGTCGGCCCAGGCGCACGAGGTCAGCACGCCCGAGCTCTGGTTCGGAAACAGCCCAAGCTTGCCGTTGGGCTGCAGCCGCGCGCGCAGGAATTCGCGCCGTGCGCCCGGCTTCTTCCAGGCGAAATCCGCCTGCACGGCGAACGCGCGGTACAGCACGTCGGCGACGCCCATGCGCTTCAGCAGGAAGGGCCGCACGAACAGGCAGAAGGTGACGAAGGCCGACACCGGATTGCCGGGCAGGCCGATGAAGTCGGCGTCCTCTACGCGGCCGTATACGAGCGGCTTGCCGGGCTTCATCGCCACCTTCCACATCTCGACGCGGCCGCGCTTTTCGACCGCCGCCTTGACGTAATCGGCCTCGCCCACCGACACCCCGCCGCTGGTGACGACCACGTCGGCTTCGCGCGCAGCCTGCGCCAGCGCGGCCTCGGTCGCCTCCAGCGTGTCGGGCACGATGCCGAGGTCGATCAGTTCGCAGCCGAGGCCGTTCAGCAGCCCGGTCAGCGTGTAGCGGTTGGAGTTGTAAATCTGGCCGGGCGCAAGCGGCGCGCCCGGCGTCGCCAGCTCGTCGCCGGTGAAGAAGCAGGCGACCTTGAGTTTTCCGAACACCGGCAGTTCGGCCAGCCCGACCGAGGCGGCAAGCCCCATCTCCGCCGCGCCGAGGCGGGTGCCGGCGGCGAGGACCTGCGCGCCGGCCTGGATGTCCTCGCCCGCGCGGCGGATGTTTTCGCCGGGCCGCGGCAGCGCGTGGACGATGACGTCCTCGCCTTCGTTAATCGGTTTGGGCACCACGTTTGCTCCCTCTCCCGCAAGCGGGAGAGGGTTGGGGAGAGGGGAGCAGTATTCCTGCATCAGCACGGCGTCGGCGCCGGGCGGCACCGGCGCGCCGGTGAAGATGCGCGCGGCGGTGCCGGGCTGCAAAGGCGTGCCCACGACGCCGGCCAGGATGCGCTGCGACACCGGCAGGCGCACGCCGGCCACCGCCACGTCGGCGCTGCGCACGGCGTAGCCGTCCATCGCGCTGTTGTCGAGCGGCGGCACGGTGAGGGCGGAGGTCTGCGGCGCGGCGAGCACGCGCCCGAGCGCATCCGTCACGGGCACGGTCTCGCTTGCGGTCGCCCCGCGGGCGCGTTCGAGCAGGGCATCAAGCAGTTGGTCGGCTGAGAGCATGGTCGAGGATAAAGTCGGTGAGTTGGGAAACGGCATCGAGGTCGATGCGGGGAAAACCGGTTGGCGGCTCGACGTCGGACGCCACCGCCAGAATATTCGGGTCGCCGGGAAACAGCCAGGGCTGGGCGGTCTCGGCGCGGTGCACTTCCAGCTTGGGAATGGCCTCGCGCTTGTAGCCCTCGACCAGCACCAGGTCGCATGGCGGCAATTTGGCCAGCAGATCGTCCAGCAGGGGCGGCGTGTTGCGATGCTCGGTCAGCACCGCGGTGCGGTGGTCGGACGCCAGCAGCACCGCCGCCGCGCCCGCCTCGCGCGCGCGCCAGCTGTCCTTGCCGGGGCGGTCGATGTCGAAGTCGTGATGGGTATGCTTGATCACCGCCACCTTCAGGCCGCGCGCGGCCAGTTGCGGCAGCACGCGCTCGATCAGCGTGGTCTTGCCGCTGCCGCTGTAGCCTGCGATGCCGAAGAGCTTCATAGGAATGCGAGCTTGGTGCCAGCGATGGCCAGCACCAATGCGAGCAGTTTTCGGATCCACACCGGCGCGATGCGGCGGCTGCCGATTTCCGCGCCCAGCCAGCCGCCCGCCGCCACCGCGAGCGCCCACAGCGGCAGGGCCTCGGTTTGCGGCAGCCCGCCCCGGCCCAGAAAGCCGGCCAGCCCCGCAATCGAATTGAGCAGGATGAAGGCCGCGGCGACCCCCGAGGTCACGCGCGGGCCGGCCCATCCCAGCAACAGCACCAGCGGGCTCAGGAAGATGCCGCCGCCAACCCCGGTCAGCCCCGACAGGAAGCCCATCGCACCGCCGGACAGCGCGATGCCGGCAAGCGGCGCACGCCTGACCTGGCTGTCGTGCACCGCCATCGCGGGCGACAGCATGCGCCACGCCGCAAACAGCAGCACTAGCCCGACGGCGGGCTTGAACCAGGCATCGGGCAGGCTGAGGCCGCCGCCCCAATACGCCATCGGCAGCGAGAACACGGCAAACCACGCCAGCAGCCGCCCGTCGAAACATTCCGCCCGTGCGTATTTATAGGTGCCGATGCCGGCGACCACGACGTTGAGCATCAGCGCGACGGGCTTCATTTCGGCGGGCGCGAACCCGGCCAGCGCCATGATCGCCAGGTAAGCCGACGCGCCGCCGTGGCCGACCGTGGCGTACAGCAGCGCGCCCGCGAAAAATGCGGGGATCAGCCAAAGCGCCAGTTCAAATCCTGTCATGAATTCCGGACCGAATAATTTATGTTATATTTTTCCATATATAACCCACTCTGGCAAACCACACTAGCCGCCATGTCAGCCACGCTTCAGGATCAGTTCGGACGCCGCATCGATTACGTGCGGCTATCGGTGACCGACCGCTGCGACCTGCGCTGCAGCTACTGCATGCCGGAAGGCTTCAAGGGTTTCGAGGAGCCCGAACACTGGCTCGGCTTCGACGAGATCGAACGCCTGATCGGCGCGTTTGCCCGGCTCGGCGTAAGCCGCATCCGCCTGACCGGCGGCGAGCCGCTGCTGCGGCGCGACATCGCCGGCCTGGCCGGGCGTATCGCCGCCTTGCCCGGCGTCCACGATCTGTCGCTGTCGACCAACGCCACCCAGCTCGAGCGCCACGCGCAGGCGCTGAAGGCCGCCGGCGTGACGCGGCTCAACGTCAGTCTCGACTCGCTGCGGCAGGCGCGGGTGGAAAAGATCAACGGCCGCGATGTGCTCGCGAAAGTGATGGCCGGCCTCGCCGCGGCGCAGGACGCGGGCTTCGCGCCGATCAAGCTC
>JAMCVR010000234.1 GCA_023475455.1 Thermoplasmatota archaeon
CCTGCGCCAACTGGCGCTGCCGCCCGACGCGCCGGAAACCGCCACGCGGGTGACGCAGAATGCGCTGCCGGCACGAGGGGGCGTGTGATGGCGAACTTCCATTCCGCTCCCGCTTCGACGGCCTCCCTCGTAGAACACCAGTGCGCCTGTCGGTCAGCCTGCTGCAGCTGACCCGCGCCTATATGGCTTTTGCCAACGACGGCGAGGTCATGCCGCTGTCCTTCCTCAAGCGCGAGCCGCAGGAAATTGCCGGCGTCCGGGTGTTTTCCCCGAGTGTGGCGCGTGAAGTGCGCGCCATGATGGAGACGGTGACGCAGGAAGGCGGCACCGGCCTGCGCACCCGCGTGCCGGGCTATCGCGTGGCCGGTAAAACCGGCACCGCGCACAAGCTGGTCGGCGGCCGCTACGCCGCCGACCGCTACCTGTCTTCCTTCGTCGGCATGGCCCCGGCGTCCAACCCGCGTCTCCTCATCGGCGTGGTGATCGACGAGCCGTCCGGCGGCATGTATTACGGCGGCAGCGTCGCCGGTCCGGTGTTCGCCCAGGTGATGGCGGCCAGCCTGCGCCAACTGGCGCTGCCGCCCGACGCGCCGGAAACCGCCACGCGGGTGACGCAGAATGCGCTGCCGGCACGAGGGGGCGTGTGATGGCGAACTTCCATTCCGCTCCCGCTTCGACGGCCTCCCCGTCCATCCGGGAATCCGTTCCGCATCTCCTGGAACGGCTCGGCATTCCCGTCTCCGAACTCGTCAACGACAGCCGCAAGGCCATGCCGGGCACGGTATTCGCCGCGTATCCGGGCGAGACCCGCGATGGCCGCGACTTCATTGCGCAGGCGGTGGCGCAGCGCGTCGACGGCGTGCTGTGGGAGGCCGATCACTATCAGTGGGACCCCGCGTTCGCCATTCCGAACGCCGGGGTCGTGGGACTGAAGGCCCGCATCGGCGAAATCGCCGCCCATGTGTATGGCGAGCCTTCGCGCGCGCTGCACATGGTCGGCGTCACCGGCACCAACGGCAAGACCTCGGTGGCGCACTGGATTGCGCAGGCCTTGTCGCAGCTGGGGCGCAAAACCGCCGTCGTCGGCACCGTGGGCAACGGCTTCCCCGGCGCGCTCACGCCCGCGCTCAACACCACCCCCGACGCCATCGAACTGCAGCAGCGCCTCGCGCATTACCGGCAGCAGGGCGCAGTCGCGTGCGCGATGGAGGTGTCCTCGCACGGCCTCGCGCAGGGGCGCGTCAACGGCGCCTCTTTCAACGTTGCGGTGCTGACCAATCTGTCGCGCGATCATCTCGATTACCACGGCGACATGGACAGCTATGCAGCCGCCAAGGCGAAGCTGTTCAGTTGGCCGGGGCTGGACTGGGCGGTGCTCAACGTCGATGACGCCTTCGGGCAGCGGCTGGAAAGCGCATACGATCTTTCACGGGCTTCAGCCCATAGAAAATCGGAGCTCCCTAGTGGGGAGACGCGGCCGGCGCGCGTCGCCGGCTATGGTTTCCAGCGCGGCGCCGTGATCGGCGAAAAGCTGCGCCTGTCGCAAGCCGGGCTGCATCTCGCGGTGCGCACCGACTGGGGCAGTGCCGAGCTCGATGCGCCGCTGTTGGGCCGCTTCAATGCCGTCAACCTGCTGGCCGTGCTCACCACCCTCTTGGTTTCCGGCGTGAAACTGGATGACGCATGCCGGGCGCTGGCGCACGTCACCCCGCCGCCGGGGCGGATGCAGACCTTCGGCGGCAACGCGCATCCGCTGGTGGTGGTGGATTACGCCCATACCCCCGACGCGCTGGAGAAGGTGCTCGCCACCAGATCGGAAGAGGTCAGCGGCGGGCGGCTGATCTGCGTCTTCGGCTGCGGCGGCAACCGCGACCGCGGCAAGCGCCCTCTGATGGGGCGGGCCGCGGCCCAGGGCGCGGACGAAGTCTGGATCACCAGCGACAACCCGCGCAACGAAGACCCGCGCCACATCATCGACGACATCCTGGCCGGCACGAGCGGCGCCGGGAGGGATGGCCAGGCGCACGTCGAGCCGGATCGCGCCCGCGCGATTTTCGAGGCCATTGGCGGCGCGCATCAGGGCGACGTCGTGCTGATCGCCGGCAAGGGCCACGAGGACACCCAGGAAGTCGCCGGCGAGCGTCTGCCCTTCTCCGACGTGGCAGTGGCGAAAAAGGCACTGGAGGCGTGGGCATGATGATGCGTCTTTCCGAAGCCGCTGCCATGCTGAACGTGCCGTTCAAGGGCACCGATGCCGAGGTGCTGCGCGTCTCCACCGACAGCCGCACGATCCGCCCGGGCGATCTCTTCGTCGCCCTGCGCGGCGAGAAATTCGACGGCGGCAGTTTTGCCGCACAGGCCTTGCGGCAGGGCGCGGCCGGCGTGGTGCTCGATCGCACGCAGGCGCCCGACATCGCCGCAGCCGTTCGCGTCGACGATACCCGCCTTGCGTTGGGAAAACTGGCCGCCGCCTGGCGCCGGCGTTTTGCGATTCCGCTCGTCGCCATCACCGGCAGCAACGGCAAGACGACGGTGAAGGAAATGCTGGCTGCGGTTCTGCGAGAGGAAACGGGGTCGGAGGCGGCGGTTTTGAATACCGAAGGCAACCTCAATAACGACATCGGCGTGCCGCTGATGCTGCTGCGCCTGCGCGAGACGCATCAATTCGCCGTGCTGGAAATGGGCATGAACCACGCCGGCGAAATCGACTACCTCACGCGGCTGGCGCGGCCCGAAGTGGCGGTGGTGAACAATGCGCTGACCGCGCATATCGGTTATCTCGGTTCGGTCGAGGCCATTGCGCGCGCCAAGGGCGAAATCTTCAACGGCCTGGCGGACGTCGGCATCGCCGTGTTCAACGCCGATGATGCGCATGCCTGGCTGTGGCGCGAGGCCAATGCGCGGCGCAGCGTGATCGACTTCGGACTCAAACAGCCGGCGCTGGTGCGCGGGCAATACATTCCCGGCCCGTATGGCTCGACGTTGACCCTGGTTCTGCCCAATGCCGAGCTCAGGGTGGAGCTGCAAGTGCCGGGCGAGCACAACGTGATGAATGCGCTTGCCGCCGCCGCCGCCGCCTTTGCGCTCGACGTCAGCCATCGCAGCATCGTCGCCGGGCTGTCCGGTTTCAGCGGCGTCAAGGGCCGCCTGCAAAGAAAGCCCGCGCTGCACGACAGCGTCTTCATCGACGACACCTACAACGCCAACCCCGATTCGGTGAAGGCTGCGCTGGCGGTGCTGGCGCAGCAGGCAGGGAAAAAGGTGCTGGTACTGGGCGACATGGGTGAACTCGGCAGCGACGCCGCGGCGATGCATGCGCAAATCGGTCAGGCCGCGCGCGCCGCCGGGGTGGACAGGCTGCTGGCGCTGGGCGAATTGACGAAGGAAACCGTCGGTGCGTTCGGCGCGGGCGCGATGCACTTCGAGCGTATCCAGGAACTGCTGGCCGAACTCGAAAACGAATTGACTGCCGACACCACCGTGCTGGTAAAAGGCTCGCGCTTCATGCAGATGGAGCGCGTGGTGCAAAGTTTTATCGAGGCACCCGACGGCCCGGCCGGCGGGGCATTGACGCCCCCAACGGGGGTGCAAGGACACTGACATGCTGCTTTGGCTATTTCAACAACTGGGCCAGGACATCCGCGCCTTCAACGTCTTCAATTACCTGACGCTGCGCGCAGTGATGGCGACGCTGACCGCGCTGACCATTTCCTTCATCGTCGGTCCGGCCGTGATCCGCAAGCTCACCGCGCTGAAAATCGGCCAGTCGGTGCGCAGCGACGGCCCGCAGACCCACCTGGTCAAGGCCGGAACGCCGACCATGGGCGGCGCGCTGATCCTGGTGTCGGTCGTCATTACCACGCTGCTGTGGGCCGACCTGTCGAACGATTACGTCTGGGTGGCGCTGTTCACCCTGGCCGGCTTCGGCGTCATCGGCTGGGTCGACGACTGGCGCAAGGTGGTCGAGAAGAATTCGCGCGGCCTGCCCTCGCGCTGGAAATATTTCTGGCAATCGGTGATCGGTCTCGCGGTCGCGGTCTACCTGTGGCAGACCGCCAGCCTGCCGGCGCACACCGAGCTCATCATCCCCTTCCTCAAGCACGCCACCTTGACGTTGTCGGCCGCGGCCTTCATCGCGCTCGCCTACTTCGTCATCGTCGGCGCGTCCAACGCGGTCAATCTGACCGACGGCCTCGACGGCCTGGCGATCCTGCCGACGGTGATGGTGGCCTCGGCGCTGGCGATCTTCGCCTACGTCGCCGGCAACGCGGTGTTCTCCAGGTACCTCGGCATGCCCTTCGTGCCGGGCGCGGGCGAACTGGCTCGAAAACGAATTGACTGCCGACACCACCGTGCTGGTAAAAGGCTCGCGCTTCATGCAGATGGAGCGCGTGGTGCAAAGTTTTATCGAGGCACCCGACGGCCCGGCCGGCGGGGCATTGACGCCCCCAACGGGGGTGCAAGGACACTGACATGCTGCTTTGGCTATTTCAACAACTGGGCCAGGACATCCGCGCCTTCAACGTCTTCAATTACCTGACGCTGCGCGCAGTGATGGCGACGCTGACCGCGCTGACCATTTCCTTCATCGTCGGTCCGGCCGTGATCCGCAAGCTCACCGCGCTGAAAATCGGCCAGTCGGTGCGCAGCGACGGCCCGCAGACCCACCTGGTCAAGGCCGGAACGCCGACCATGGGCGGCGCGCTGATCCTGGTGTCGGTCGTCATTACCACGCTGCTGTGGGCCGACCTGTCGAACGATTACGTCTGGGTGGCGCTGTTCACCCTGGCCGGCTTCGGCGTCATCGGCTGGGTCGACGACTGGCGCAAGGTGGTCGAGAAGAATTCGCGCGGCCTGCCCTCGCGCTGGAAATATTTCTGGCAATCGGTGATCGGTCTCGCGGTCGCGGTCTACCTGTGGCAGACCGCCAGCCTGCCGGCGCACACCGAGCTCATCATCCCCTTCCTCAAGCACGCCACCTTGACGTTGTCGGCCGCGGCCTTCATCGCGCTCGCCTACTTCGTCATCGTCGGCGCGTCCAACGCGGTCAATCTGACCGACGGCCTCGACGGCCTGGCGATCCTGCCGACGGTGATGGTGGCCTCGGCGCTGGCGATCTTCGCCTACGTCGCCGGCAACGCGGTGTTCTCCAGGTACCTCGGCATGCCCTTCGTGCCGGGCGCGGGCGAACTGGCGATCTTCTGCGCCGCGATGGCGGGGGCCGGACTCGCCTTCCTGTGGTTCAACGCCTACCCGGCCGAAGTCTTCATGGGCGACGTCGGCGCGCTGGCGCTGGGCGCCGCGCTCGGCGTGGTCGCCGTCATCGTGCGCCAGGAAATCGTTCTGTTCATCATGTGCGGCGTGTTCGTGGTGGAAACCCTGTCGGTGATGGTGCAGGTCGTCTCGTTCAAGCTCACCGGCAAGCGCGTGTTCCGCATGGCGCCGATCCACCACCACTACGAACTCAAGGGCTGGAAGGAGAATCAGGTGGTGGTCCGTTTCTGGATCATTTCGATGATGCTGGTGCTGATCGGCCTGTCGAGCCTGAAACTGCGGTGAAAAACATGAACCACAGAGACACAGAGGCACAGAGAAAGGCGCTACGGCTTGGCTTGTCCGTAGGGCTGCTGAGTCTGGCTATCCAAGGGGTTTCCTCTGTGTCTCTGTGCCTCTGTGGTGAAAGGTTTTTCCTGTCATGAACTACGACAGCCTCGAACTTTCCGGCAAAAAAGTCCTGGTGCTCGGCCTCGGCGACACCGGCCTGTCGTGCGCGCGCTGGCTGGCGGCACGCGGCGCCGAGGTGAGCGTGGCCGACAGCCGTGCGGCACCGCCGCATGCCGGGCGCCTGGCCGAATGGCTGCCGCAGGTGCCGCTCGTCACTGGGCCGTTCGACGAGGCGCGGCTCATGGCGGCCGAGCTGCTGGTGGTCAGCCCCGGCGTGCCGCTGGCCGAACCGGCGGTCGCGCGTGCCATCGCCGCGGGCGTCGAGGCGGTCGGCGACGTCGAACTGTTCGCGCGCGCCATCCGCGCGCTCAATGCGCAAAGAGAGCATCCGATGCGGGTGATCGCGATCACCGGCAGCAACGGCAAGAGCACCGTCACCGCGATGTGCGGCGACATGTGCCGCATGGCCGGGCTGACCACCTGCGTCGCCGGCAACATCGGCCTGCCGGTGCTGGATGCCCTGCTCGAAATCGAGCAGGGCATCGCGCCCGCGCCGCAGGTGTGGAAACCCTGTCGGTGATGGTGCAGGTCGTCTCGTTCAAGCTCACCGGCAAGCGCGTGTTCCGCATGGCGCCGATCCACCACCACTACGAACTCAAGGGCTGGAAGGAGAATCAGGTGGTGGTCC
>JAMCVR010000019.1:0-15112 GCA_023475455.1 Thermoplasmatota archaeon
ACGCGCCAATTACGAGCGCCAGCAGCAGCTGTTCCAGCAGAAATTCATCAGCCAGGCCGCACTCGATCGCGCCACCGCCGAATACCGCGCCGCCGAAGCCGCCGCGCGCGCGGCCCGTGCCGGGGTGGGACAGTCCGCGGCCGTGAGCAGCTACACCGTGATCACCGCGCCGTTTTCCGGGGTGGTCGCCGCGCGCCACGTCGAAGTGGGCGAAAGCGTCACGCCCGGCAAGCCGCTGATGACCGGTTTCGATCCCAAGGACATGCGGGTGATCGCCAACATCCCGCAGTACAAGCTGGCCGAGGTGAAAGCCTCTCCGCGCGTCGCCGTCGAGATTCCCTCGCTCAACAAGTGGATCGACGCCACCGGCATCACCATGCTGCCGTCGGCGGATGCGGCCACCCACACGGTGAAGGTACGCATCGACCTGCCCGCCAACCTGGAAGGCGTCATCCCCGGCATGTTCGCGCGGGCGCATTTCTCGGTGGGCAGCGCGCGCAAGCTCACCATCCCGTCGAGCGCAGTGGTGCGGCGCTCCGAAATCACCGCGGTGTACGTGGTGAACAAGGACAAGGTGAGCCTGCGGCAGGTCCGCCTGGGCACGCCCAACGGGCGCGGCCAGGTGGAGGTGCTGGCCGGCCTGAATCCGGGCGACGTCATCGCGCTCGAACCGGTCAAGGCGGGCATCTACGCCAAAAGCGCCGCCAACCAGCCCGCCAAATAATCAGGAACGCGCATGGGACTCTCCGGACGCATCGCCCGTTTCTTCCTCACGTCCCAGCTCACCCCGCTGATCGCGCTGATCGCGGCCCTGCTGGGCCTGTTCGCCATCCTGATCACGCCGCGCGAGGAAGAACCGCAGATCAACGTGACCATGGCCAACGTGTTCATTCCCTTCCCCGGCGCCTCGGCGAAGGACGTGGAAGCGCTGGTGGCGACGCCGGCGGAGCAGGTGCTGTCGCAGATCGCCGGCATCGAGCACGTCTACTCGGTATCGAAGCCGGGGATGGCGGTGCTGACCGTGCAATACCTGGTGGGCCAGGACCGCACGCAGGCGCTGGTGCGGCTGTACGACACCATCCAGGCCAACCGCGACTGGGTGTCGCCCGAACTCGGCGTCGGCGAGCCCATCATCAAGCCGCTCGGCATCGACGACGTGCCCATCGTCACCGTCACCCTGTGGACGCGCGACGAGACGCGCGGTGCCTACGAGCTGGAGCAGGCGGCGCACGCGGCCGAAATCGAGCTGAAGCGCATCGCCGGCACCCGCGAGGTCACCACCGTCGGCGGCCCCGGCCGCGCGGTGCGGGTGCTGATGGACCCCGACCGCATGGCGGCGTTCGGCGTGTCGGCGCAGGACATCCGCGACGCCCTGCAGGTGTCCAACGCCGCCCAGCCGTCGGGCACCCTGGTGTCGAACAACCAGGAGATTCTCGTCCAGACCGGCACCTTCCTGTCCGGCGCCGACGACGTCAGACAGCTGGTCGTCGGCGTCGCGCAGGGCCGCCCGGTGTACATGACCGATGTGGCCGCCGTCGTCGCCGGCCCCGACCAGCCGCCGCGCTATGTGTGGCATGGCCCCGGTGCGGGTGGCGTGCACCAGGACGGCCTCGGCCGGACCTACCCGGCGGTGACGCTGTCGATCTCGAAAAAGCCCGGCGAAAATGCGGTCGATGTCGCGGAAAAAGTCATCGCCCGCGTCAACACCCTGCAAAACAGCGTGCTGCCCGAAGGCGTGGAGGTCAGCGTCACCCGCAACTACGGCGCCACCGCCGACGACAAGGCGAAGAAGCTGATCCAGAAGCTGATTTTCGCCACCGCCTCGGTGGTGCTGCTGGTGCTGTTCGCCATCGGCCGCCGCGAGGCGCTGATCGTCGGCGCGGCAGTTTTGCTGACCTTGGCGGCCACGCTGTTCGCCTCGTGGGCGTGGGGCTTCACGCTCAACCGGGTGTCGCTGTTCGCGCTGATTTTCTCGATCGGCATCCTGGTCGACGACGCCATCGTGGTGGTGGAAAACATCCACCGCCGCATGGGACTCGACCACGACGGCCTCGAAGCGATCATTCCGCGCGCGGTCGACGAGGTCGGCGGCCCGACCATCCTGGCGACGCTGACCGTGATCGCCGCGCTGCTGCCGATGGCCTTCGTTTCCGGGCTGATGGGCCCCTACATGAGCCCGATCCCGATCAACGCCTCGATCGGCATGCTGATCTCGCTGGCGATCGCCTTCATCGTCACGCCGTGGCTGGCCCTGAAGCTGATCAAGCAGGCGGCGCACGGCGCCCATGACGCGGGCGGCAACAAACTGCTCGGCCTGTTCCGCACCCGCCTCTCCCCCTTCCTGCGCGGCACCGAGGGCAAGGGCGCGCGCAGGAAGCTGTGGCTGGGCATCGGGCTGGCCATCCTGGTTTCGGTGGCGCTGCCGGTGATGCAGCTGGTCATCCTGAAAATGCTGCCGTTCGACAACAAATCGGAATTCCAGATCATCGTCGACCTGCCGGTCGGCACGCCGCTGGAAAAAACCGCGCAGGTGCTCGCCGAGATGGGCGCCGCGGTCGCGCAAATGCCCGAAGTCACCGACTACCAGGCCTATGCCGGCACCGCGGCGCCGATCAACTTCAACGGCCTGGTGCGGCAGTATTACCTGCGTTCCGGCCCCGAGGTCGGCGACCTGCAGGTCAACCTGGTCGACAAGCACGAACGCGACCGCAAGAGCCACGAGATCGCGCAGGCGATCCGTCCCGCGGTCGAGGCGATCGCCAAAAAGCACGGCGCCGACGTCAAGGTGGTCGAAGTGCCGCCCGGCCCGCCGGTGATGTCGCCGATCGTCGCCGAAATCTACGGCCCCGATTACGACGCCCAGATCCAGGTCGCCAAGCAGGTGCGCGCCGTCTTTGAAAAGACCGACGGCATCGTCGCGATCGACGATACGGTGGAGGACGACGCCCAGCGCTTCGTGCTGCGCGTGCTGCAGAACAAGGCGGCGGTCGCCGGCGTGGCGCAGAAGGACATCGTCGCGACGATGCGGATGGGGCTGGCGGGCGAGAACGTCACCCCCATCCACGGCAGCGGCGCCAAGTACGAAATCCCTGTGCGCATCACCCTGCCGCCGGAACGCCTGAGCGGGCTGGACGAACTGCTGAAACTGACCGTGCGCGGCCATGACGGCAATCTGGTGCCGCTGTCCGAGCTGGTGGAAGTGATGCCGAGCGCACGCGAAAAAACCATCTACCACAAGGACCTGCTGCCCGTGGTGTTCGTGGTCGGCGACACCGGCGGCAAGCTGGATTCGCCGCTGTACGGCCTGTTCGGGATGCGCGGGGAACTCAAGGACAAGCCGCTGGCGCAAGGCGGCACCTTGTCCGAATACTTCATCAGCCAGCCGAGCGATCCCTATGCCGGCTTCAGCCTGAAGTGGGACGGCGAATGGCAGGTGACCTACGAAACCTTTCGCGACATGGGCCTGGCCTATGCCGTCGGCCTGATGCTGATCTACATCCTGGTGGTGGCGCAGTTCAAGAGCTACCTCACGCCGCTCGTCATCATGGCGCCGATCCCGCTCACCATCATCGGCGTGATGCCCGGCCACGCCCTGCTGGACGCGCAGTTCACCGCCACTTCGATGATCGGCATGATCGCGCTGGCCGGCATCATCGTGCGCAACTCCATCCTGCTGGTCGATTTCATCAACCAGCAGGCGGCGGCCGGCATGGACTTCCAGGAAGCGGTGATCCAGGCCGGCGCCACCCGCGCCAAGCCGATCGTGCTGACCGGCGCCGCCGCCATGATGGGTGCCTTCTTCATCCTCGACGACCCGATTTTCTCGGGGCTCGCGGTGTCCTTGATTTTCGGCATCTTCGTCTCCACCCTGCTCACGCTGGTGGTGATTCCGGTGCTGTATTACGCCGCGAATTACCGCAAACATTCTTCATCAACATCAGGAGTTTCATCATGACCGTTGAACGCATGGTCCGCATCATTGCCGGATTTTTCATCATGCTGTCGCTGGCGCTGGCGCACTTTTCCGGCAGCGTCGACATGACCCGGCTGTCGTGGCTGTGGTTCACCGCCTTCGTCGGCCTCAACCTGTTCCAGTCCGGCTTCACCCGTTTCTGCCCGATGGACACCATGCTGAAGAAGGCCGGTGTCAAACAGGGCTGCGGCCTCTAAGCGAGAACATTCATGGACGTGCAATTCCTGCAGGACAACTGGATGCTGGTGGCGCTGGCGGTGGTGTCGGGCGCCATACTGGCCTGGTCCTTCATCGGCGGCAAACTCTCGGGCGTGGAGCAGGCCGACACCCTGAAGGCCACCCGCCTGTACAACGACGACGCACTGGTGCTCGACGTGCGCGAGGACAAGGAATACGCGGCCGGGCACATCCCCAAGGCCAGGCACATTCCGCTCGGCCAGCTGGCCGGCCGCCTCCAGGAGCTCGACAAGTTCAAGTCGAAGCCGATCCTGGTCACCTGCCGCAGCGGCCATCGCTCGGCGCGTGCCTGCGGCATCCTGAAAAAAGCCGGCTTCGAGACCGTATACAACCAGGCGGGCGGCATCGTCGCGTGGGAACGCGCCAACCTGCCCGTCACCCGGAAATAAGGAAGTTCCATATGGCCAGAGTCGTGATGTACTGCACCGCCGTGTGCCCCTATTGCGTCGCTGCCGAGCGCCTGCTCAAGAGCCGCGGCGTGTCCGAGATCGAGAAGATCCGCATCGACCTCGATCCCGCCAGGCAGGACGAAATGATCGCCCGCACCGGCCGCCGCACGGTGCCGCAGGTGTTCATCGGCGACACCCACGTCGGCGGCTTCGACGACACCTCGGCGCTGGACGCCGCCGGCGAACTGGTGCCGCTGCTCGCCAAGGCTTGATTTCCAGGCGGCCGTCACCACCTTGTCATCCGGAAAACGGCAATTCATTCAACTGCTTTTAGGTGCAAGGAATCCCGATGGAACTCGCCTGCCCCCGCTGCCTCGCCGTCAACCGCGTGCCGGACGACCGGCTGGCCGACGCCCCCCAATGCGGCAAATGCGGCGCGCCGCTGCTGCCCGGCAAACCGGTCGAGCTCGGCGCCGACAGTTTCGACCGCTTTATCGCCAGGGCCGGCCTGCCGGTGCTGGTCGACTTCTGGGCCGGCTGGTGCGGCCCCTGCAAGATGATGGCACCGGTGTTCCAGCAGGTGGCGGCCGAAATGGGCACGCGCGTGCGCTTCGCCAAGGTCGACACCGAAGCGCACCCGCAGGTGTCGATGCGCCATCGCATCAAAGGCATTCCCAGCCTCATCCTGTT
Source organism: Thermoplasmatota archaeon (assembly GCA_023475455.1). Next base: position 5,290 of record JAMCVR010000019.1, read on the forward strand.
CCGCAACGGTGTCGAAGCGGCACGCGCCTCGGGTGCAATGGAGGCCCACGCGCTGAAACGCTGGCTGGCGTCACAGGGCATTCACTGAAGCCCATGTAAAATACCCCATCCCCGGAGCCCAGGCTCCGGTTTTCTTATTCAGGGAGCCACCATGACCGACGCGCAACAACCCGTATTCAATATCGAAAAACTCTTCGTCAGGGATCTGTCGCTGGAAGTGCCCAACGCCCCCGCCATCTACCTGGAACACGAGGCGCCGCAGATCGACGTCAACCTGTCGACCGAAAGCCGCGCGCTGGGCGAAGACCTGTACCACACCGGCATCACCGTCACCGTCACCGCCAGGATCGGCGACAAGACCCTGTTCCTGGTCGAGTGCACCCAGGCCGGTATTTTCCGCATCCAGAACGTGCCGCAGGACCAGATCCCGATGGTGCTCGGCATCGGCTGCCCCAACATCGTCTTCCCGTATCTGCGCGAGACCGTGTCCGACGTCATCATCCGCGCCGGATTCCCGCCGCTGCTGCTGAATCCGGTCAATTTCGAAGCCCTGTTCCTGCAGCAGCAACAGGCGCAGCAGCAACAGGCCGCTCCCGCGCAAACGCATTGAAGCGGACGTGTTGAAATTGCGACTGCACTCCGCCCGTTCGCTCCTCGCAGCCGGTCTGCTGCTCGCGCTGCCGCACGCCGCCAGCGCGCTGGAATACCGCAGCACCGGCCGCGCCGCGCTGTTGTACGACGCGCCCTCGACGGCCGCCGGCAGAGTCGCCATCGCAGGCAGCGGCCTGCCGCTTGAAGTTGTCGTCGACACCGACGCCTGGGTCAAGGTGCGCGACCCTGGCGGCCGCCTGGCGTGGATCGAGAAATCCGCCCTCGGCAAGGCCAGGAACGTCATGATCAAGGCCGAAACCGGCGTCATCCGGCAACAGCCGCGCGCCGACGCCGGGGTCGCGTTCAGCGCCGCACGCGGCGTCCTGCTCACGGTCACCGGCGAAGCCGATCCCTACGGCTGGCTGCCGGTGAAGCATGCCGACGGCCAGGCCGGCTGGGTGCCCGCGCACGAGGTGTGGGGGCGATGAAACTGTCGATACTCGGCGCGGGCGCCTGGGGCACTGCGCTGGCGGCCAGCTGGACGCCGCATCATGACGTCACCCTGTGGGGACGCAGCGCAGCCCAACTCGACGCCATGCGCGCCCGGCGCGTCAACGCCCGTTACCTGCCCGACTGCCCGCTGCCGGACGCGCTGCATTTCAACCCGGATTTCGATCGCGTCGTCGATGAGGCCGACCTCATCGTCATCGCCGTTCCCAGCCACGCCCTGCGTCCCACCCTGGCCGCACTGGCTGTCCGCCCCAGGCTGCCGCCCATCGTCTGGGTCTGCAAGGGCTTCGAACCCGGCAGCCGCAAGCTGCCGCACCAGCTCGTCGCCGAACTGCTGCCCACGCACGCGCAAACCGGTGTGCTGTCCGGCCCCAGCTTTGCCCAGGAAGTCGCGCACGGCTACCCTACCGCGCTCACCCTGGCCTCGCACGACACCGCACTGGCGCAGCACCTGGCCGAAACCCTATCCGGCCATCGCCTGCGCATCTATGCGCACGACGACGTCGTCGGCGTCGAAGTCGGCGGCGCGCTGAAAAACGTCATGGCGATTGCCGCCGGCATCTGCGACGGCCTCAAGCTCGGCCACAACGCCCGCGCCGCGCTGATCACCCGCGGGCTGGCCGAAATGACCCGCCTCGGCGTCCGGCTCGGCGGCCACTTCGAAACCTTCATGGGCCTGTCCGGCCTCGGCGACCTCATCCTCACCACCACCGGCGACCTCTCGCGCAACCGCCAGGTCGGCCTGCGCCTCGCCCGCGGCCAGCAACTCGACGCCATCCTCAACGAGCTCGGCCACGTCGCCGAAGGCGTCACCACCGCACCCGAGGTCGCCGCGCTGGCCGAAGAACTCGGCGTCGACATGCCCATCACCCGCGCCGTCTGCCAGATGCTGTTCGAAGGCCTGCCCGCCGCGCAGGCGGTCGATGCATTACTGAACCGGGAAATCAAGGCGGAGTTCTGAAGCGGGCAAGCATCCAACGGCCCCCTGTATTCGTGACGCAGCATTTCTGCATGACATACGCAGAAAGGAAAACCAATGAGTGCTTTGATCGGGTCCAGCCCGTAACGGTTATCCGCACGCATGCTCCCCGCATAACGAGCAATTTTCCAAAATCAGTTAGCATTCCCTTCTGGCGTCCGTGCTTTGTTTGGTTTCGGCATGGCCGACCTCCAGAAAAGCGTTCAAGGGATGCCTGATGGCGAAAGCAACAAAAAAGAAGAGCGGTGACTCCACCGCCAACATCGGCTTCGAGGCCAAGCTCTGGCTCGCTGCCGACAAGCTGCGCAACAACATGGATGCGGCCGAATACAAGCACGTCGTGCTCGGCCTCATCTTCCTCAAATACATCTCCGACGCCTTCGAGGAAATGCGCGCCAGGCTGGTCGAGGGCAAGGGCGACTACGAAGGCGCCGACCCCGAGGATGCCGACGAATACCGCGCCGAGAATGTCTTCTGGGTGCCCAAGGAAGCGCGCTGGTCACAACTCCAGGCGGCGGCCAAGCTGCCCACCATCGGCAAGGTGGTGGACGACGCCATGGTCGCGCTCGAACGCGACAACCCGCGCCTCAAGGGCGTGCTGCCCAAGGACTACGCCCGCCCCGCGCTCGACAAGCACCGCCTCGGCGAGCTGATCGACCTTATCGGCACCATCACGCTGATTGCCGACGCGACAGAGGGTGATGATGGCAAATCGCACCGCTCGGTCGATCTTTTAGGCCGCGTCTACGAATACTTCCTCACCCGCTTCGCCAGCGCCGAAGGCAAGAACGGCGGCCAGTTCTACACCCCCAGTTGCGTCGTCCGCGTCATCGTCGAAATGCTCGCCCCCTACAAGGGCCGCGTCTACGACCCCGCCTGCGGCTCCGGCGGCATGTTCGTGCAGTCGGAAAAATTCGTCCTCGAGCACGCGGCCGCATCGGCGACCTCGCCATCTACGGCCAGGAGAGCAACGCCACCACCCGGCGGCTCGCCATCATGAACCTCGCCATTCGCGGCATCGAAGCCGACTTCGGCCCCGAACAGGCCGACACCTTCCGGCGCGACCTGCACAAGGACCTCAAGGCCCAGTTCGTCATCGCCAACCCGCCCTTCAACGATTCCGACTGGCACCGCCTGGACGACGACGTGCGCTGGCAATACGGCGTGCCGCCCAAGGGCAACGCCAACTTCGCCTGGGTGCAGCACTTCATCCACCACCTCGCGCCCGACGGCTACGCCGGCTTCGTGCTCGCCAACGGCAGCATGGCCTCCAACCAGTCCGGCGAAGGCGACATCCGCAAGGCCATCATCGAGGCCGACCTGGTGGACTGCATGGTCGCGCTGCCGGGGCAGCTTTTCTACAGCACGCAGATTCCCGTCTGCCTGTGGTTCCTCACTAAAAACAAGAACGACGGCGCTGGCAAATCAGGTTTCCGCGACCGCCGCAAACAGACCCTCTTCATCGATGCCCGCAAACTCGGCACATTGATAGATCGCGTGCATCGCGAACTGACCGACGCCGACATCGCCAAAATCACCAGCACCTACCACGCCTGGCGTGGCGACAAGAACGCAGGTAAATATGAAGACGTGGCTGGTTTCGCGAAGTCCGCCGACCTCGACCTGATCAAACAACACGGCTACGTGCTTACGCCGGGCCGTTACGTCGGTGCCGAGGAAGTCGAGGACGACGGCGAGCCCTTCGAGGAAAAGATAACCCGCCTCGTGGCCGAGCTGCATGGGCAATTCGCCGAGTCTGCGAAACTGGAGCAGTCCATTAAGACAAACTTGGAACGACTGGGTTATGCCGCCTAAAAAGAAAACCCCGACGACTGCAACGCCGCCGGATTCCCGCCTTGCACGAAGCCGCGCCCGTGACGAGGCGCGTTTTACTGCCGCACCACCTGTGGCAAACCTGCCCGCAAGCTACTCAACGACCCTGGCCGAAATCAAGCAGCGCGTTCAGCAATCCCGCCTACGCACGGTACTGGCTGCCAATGCCGCAATGGTGGTGGCCTACTGGGAGATCGGCCAAGTCATCCTCACCCGCCAGCAATCCGAAGGATGGGGTGCCAAAGTCATAGACCGACTCTCGGCTGACCTGCGCGAAGCATTCCCCGATATGCAGGGACTCTCGCCGCGCAACCTCAAATATATGCGTAGTTTTGCCGCAGCTTGGCCTGATTTTGAAATTGTGCAACGGATCATTGCACAATTGCCATGGCGTCAAAACATTGCCCTTCTCGACAAACTCTGCGATGCCACAACCCGCCTCTGGTATGCGCAACAGGCGGCGCATCACGGCTGGTCCCAGCCCATCCTCTGCATTCAGATTGAAACTCGCCTGCATGAGCGCCAAGGCAAGGCACCGAACAACTTTCCGCAGACCCTGCCACCCACAGATTCCGACCTTGCCGCGCAAATTTTCAAAGACCCTTACCTGTTCGACTTTCTCGGCACCGCTGACCCACGACGAGAACGCGAGGTCGAGCAGGCACTGGTGGATCACATTCAGCGATTTCTTCTGGAACTCGGCGCGGGCTTCGCTTTTGTCGGGCGGCAAGTCCACCTCGAAGTGGGCGATCAGGATTTTTATCTGGACCTGCTTTTCTACCACCTCAAGCTCCGGCGTTACGTCGTGATCGAACTCAAGGCAGTGCCCTTTGAGCCAGGCTTCACCGGGCAAATGAGCCTGTACCTTTCCGCCGTGGATGACCTCCTGCGCCACCCCGACGACCAGCCCGCCATCGGCCTGCTGCTGTGCAAAGGGCAGAATAAGATCGTGGTGGAATATGCGCTGCGCGGAATGGCCAGCCCTATCGGCGTCGCCGAGTGGCAGACCCAACTCACCGAAACCCTGCCTCAAGAACTCAAGGGCAGCCTCCCCACGGTAGAAGAAATCGAAGCGGAATTGGCCGGAGATCTGGGAGGCGTGGATGAGTGAGTGGCGCGAGACAACGCTACAAGATGCGTTTGAAATTAACCCGCATCGCGAGATTAAGCGCGGAACGATTACGCCCTTCGTCCCAATGGACGCACTTCCTGAGCACTCACGTGAAATCGCACGGATTGATGCGCGCGAATTTACAGGATCGGGCACTCGATTCAAGAACGGGGACACTTTGTTGGCACGGATTACACCATGCCTCGAAAACGGCAAGACAGCTTACGTTTCTGGCCTTGAGGATGATGCCATCGCTCATGGTTCAACCGAGTATGTCGTCATTGCTGAGAAACAGAATGTCAGCGATGGTCTATTTGCGTATTACTTGGCACGTTCGTCAGAGTTTAGGACTTTCGCCATTGGTCACATGGAAGGGACGTCTGGGCGGCAGCGCGTTCCGACTGATGCTGTCGCAAAGTTTCAATTCAACCTGCCACCCCTCCCCGAACAAAAAGCCATCGCGCACATCCTCGGAACGCTGGACGACAAGATCGAGTTGAACAGGCGGATGAACGCGACGCTGGAGGCGATGGCGCGGGCGCTGTTCCAGAGCTGGTTCGTGGATTTCGACCCCATCCGCGCCAAACTCGACGGCCGCCAACCCGCCAGCCTTGATGAAGCCACAGCCGCGCTCTTTCCCGCTCACTTTCAGGATTCCCCTCTCGGCCATATCCCGCAGGGATGGACTGTTGAGCCGGTTGGCGAAGTTGTCGCCTGTGTCGGCGGAGGCACGCCAAGCACCGCCGAACCGAAGTATTGGGAGGGGGGGTGCACCACTGGACGACGCCGAAGGATTTCTCCTCGCTCCAAGCACCTGTCCTTCTCGACACCGACCGCAAGCTTACCGACGCCGGCATCGCCAAGATTTCATCCGGCCTGCTTCCCGCCGGTACGCTTCTCCTCTCCTCCCGTGCTCCCGTCGGCTATCTCGCCATCGCCGCCATGCCTGTTGCCATCAATCAGGGCTTTATCGCTCTGAAATGCAATGATCGCGCCTCAAACTATTTCATGCTGAACTGGTGCCAGACAAACATGGCAGAAATAGAAAGCCGGGCCACTGGTACGACCTTCGCCGAAATCAGTAAACAGAACTTCCGCCCGATCGCCCTCGTGCTGCCGCCAAAGGAACTTATGGCTGCATTCACGAGTAAAGTCGTGCCACTCTACGCCCAAATAACCGCCAACCTGCACCAATCTCGCACCCTCGCCACCCTGCGCGACACGTTGCTGCCGAAGCTGCTGAGCGGGGAATTGGGTGTAGCGCAAATCGAGTAAGTCGCACCAAACGTCCTTCAATTCCCGGACCATGCTTCTGGCAGAACCGCAAGGAAAACCACCGATGAGTTCGTCGAGGCCGTGGTTATTGCCCAGCTTGTCCGAAAGCTTGCAACAGCGCAGTATCCTTTGGGCCGCAAGCGATACAATAAACTTGCTTACTTGGCGCATCGCAAAGCCGAAGACGACGTTACGCAGCATTACTTGAAGAAGGCGGCGGGTCCTTACAGTCCTTGGGCTAAATATGGTGGCCCTGAAAAGATTGCTCTGCAGAACGGCTACGTCAAACAGGCAAAGTCGGGGACACTTGAAGGTTTAATCGTGGGTGACAAAATCGACAAGATTGATAACTACGTGCCGAACTATCCTGTGTGCGTCGCAATTGACTGGGTGATAGGTAAATTCCGCTTCAAGAAAAACGATGATCTGGAACTTCTGGCCACGGTTGATTTTGCCGCGCTGGATTTGCTGTGCAACGGCAAAGACGTGACAGCGGAGACAATTAAGGAGGTAATTGCCACCAACAAGGAGTGGTCACCAAAACTGAACAGGGCTGTTTTCTCTGATGAGAATATTGATCGAGCGCTCGCCGAACTAGCAGGCCTGTTTCCGGCGACCTACGCAACATGAATGTTTCAATTTACCGATCCCTTACCACCCTGCTAAAGCTTCTGTCTGCTGACATCCGTGTGGCTGATGAAGAGGGGATCGCCGGTGTCTAGCCTGACGAGCCTGGAAAAACGGCGATTTGAGGATCTGTTCGGGATGGCGAGCGGCTACGTGCTGGATTTCACTGATCGGACATTTTCCCAATTCTTTAGGGAGAATGGCGGTATCAATATTTACGGTGGCCGTTATTCCTACAACGGCGAATCGAAGGCGAAACATCTGCGTGCTTTTTGGGAGAAGGATGTTGACGTTGTTGTGGGCAGGGTTCTCAAAGCCATGCTTGAACTCTGGCGGTATCAGAACGAGTCAGGTAAAGATGGTCGCGCAGACAAGACATACTCGGAATGCCTGAAGACGGCAGCACGCCTTATGGGCAAGGAAGTCGTGGCAGAAGAAACCGAAGAGGAATTTCTTAAAAAAGACTTCGGTGCGATCTCGGTAGTTGGCCTGGACATCGATCCCACTATCGCACCCATCCTCGAATCCAGAATCAGGGAGGCAATGGACTGCCACCATGCGGGCGCGTCACTTGCCTCGATTTTCATGTGCGGCAGTGTGCTTGAAGGCATTCTCTTGAACATCGCGCTGAAGAATCCAGCCGCATTCAACCAGGCGAAGAGTAGCCCGAAAAGCAAGGAGACAGAAAAGGTGAGGCCATTTCAGGATTGGACACTCGCCAACCTGATCGATGTGGCACACGAAGTTGGCTTGTTACGTTTGGATGTTAAGAAATTCAGCCACGTCATGCGCGACTTTCGCAATTACATCCATCCCTATGAGCAGATGGCTTCAAGGTTTGACCCTGATAAACACACTGCTGAAATCTGCCTGCAAGTTCTGCGAGCAGCCCTCGTCGGGCTAAAGGGGAAATGATTATGGCGACGACGATCCAGCAAATTGACACATGGCGGGCCGCTCATTCTGAGCACCAGCGGCTGGAGTTCAAGGAAGCGAAGACGCAATTCGACAACCGCAAGCTCTACAAATACTGCGTGGCGTTGGCGAATGAAGGCGGCGGGTATCTGCTGCTCGGCATCGAAGATCAGCCACCCCGCAAGGTCGTGGGCACGGCGGCTTTTAATGATCCGGTAGACATGGCCGCCAAGATGTTTCAGGGGTTGGGCTTCCGGGTGGAAATCGAGGAGGTGCAGCATCCTGATGGCCGGGTGCTGGTGTTCCATATTCCCAGCCGCCCTGCGCGACACGCTGCTGCCGAAGCTGTTGAGTGGTGAATTGCGCATCGCCGATGCGGAGGGTGCCACCGTCGAGACGGTTTGAGACTTTAGCGGGGGAACCAGAGTTCGATCCGGCCGGGTGTGTCCGGGTTGATGGCCGCCTCGTTAGCTGGCGGCCGATAGACCTTGGCGATGAAGGGCGGGTCGTGCCGTTCCAGAAAACCGAGAATGCGGTCTTTCGTTGCGGCGAAGGCGTGTGCGAGTTGCGGGTAGGGCGCGTGGCCGATCACGACAAGCAACGCGACACGGCGCTGGACGACCGCCGCGAGTTCATTGGGTTTGTAGCGGATGCGGCCGTCGTGGGTGACGGCTACCCAACCGCGTTGGCCGATTTCTTCCAGCCAGGTCGTATCAGGGCAATTGTGCGGGAAGTGATCCGCATGGCGTTCGACATGCAGACCCGCAGCGGACAGGATTTCCGGAAAGCGTTTTCCGAGGTCGCGGTCGGCGAAGAAAACGCGGCTCACGCAGCCCGCTCGTAGAGAACTGCCTCCTCGATTTCGCGCTCGCTCAGATCGTAGTCGTCGGCCAGATCGGCAGCCGTTTCGCCGGCGTCGATTCTTTCCGCGATAACGCCCGTGCTTATGCCCCGGCTGGCAATAACGGGGCGACCAAAAGCGATCTGTGCATCGATGGCGATGGGCCGGCTGTCGGCAGGGGCACTACTGGACGAGAATGGGTAAAGCCGCACTGGGAATTGCCACTCATCCCACTCGACCCGGGCCAGGTGTTCATTGAACAGGTGGCGCATGGCAATTTGCCCTGATGCCGAAAGCTCGATGAGTTCGCCATAGCGTTCGAGCAGCAGCTTCCCGGCATCCGTGCGGAGTTCAGGACTCAGGAGCAAGCGGTCGATCTCCAGGGTCTTCTCCGCGTATTTCAGCGCCTTGCGCAAGGCGTCCATGGAAACGCCATGATCGGTGCGCAGCGAACGGAGCACGTGGGACTCAATGAGATTCCAGAAGGAAAGTGTCGGCGGCTTTTTTGTGGCCGGGTTAATCAGCGGCCGGAAATGAGCGGGGCCGTCCACTTTCGGATAGGCGCGGCCTACTACCCATGAGCGCAAGGTGGCTGGCGCCAGCTTGAGGTAACGCGCGGCTTCTGCCATGGTGTAGGCGGGTTGATCCCGGATATCCGTTTTGTTCATGCTGAATGTGACCACCGCTTGATCTGAATTAGGCTATGCAAACGCGAGTGCTTGTAGCTACTGCGAGCCAAGTATGAGGTCGAATTATGTGGCAATCAAGGATGGGGCGACAGCCCCCTGATTTTCCGCATGGTTTAATTCATCCCAACAGTTAGACTCATGACTTGACTAACACTTGACTTATCGCATGGCCTATCAGCCCCAATTCACCATTACGCCCAGCCTGCTTTCGCAGGTGGAAGCCATTGCCGTAGCGGCAACCATTAAGCGCCACTTAATAGTTCTAAACGGGAAGGCATGAAGCCATGAGCGAGCACAACAAGTTCCTCCTTTACACCGCGCCGGGCGGAAAGCGTTTTCCGAGGTCGCGGTCGGCGAAGAAAACGCGGCTCACGCAGCCCGCTCGTAGAGAACTGCCTCCTCGATTTCGCGCTCGCTCAGATCGTAGTCGTCGGCCAGATCGGCAGCCGTTT
>JAMCVR010000019.1:15935-27585 GCA_023475455.1 Thermoplasmatota archaeon
CCTGCTTTCGCAGGTGGAAGCCATTGCCGTAGCGGCAACCATTAAGCGCCACTTAATAGTTCTAAACGGGAAGGCATGAAGCCATGAGCGAGCACAACAAGTTCCTCCTTTACACCGCGCCGGGCGGGGCGGTGAGGGTAGACGTCAATTTCCGGGACGAGACGGTCTGGCTGACCCAGAAGGCGTTGGCTGAGCTGTTCGGGGTCAAGGTGCCGGCCATCAACAAGCACTTGAAGAACATTTTCGAGTCGGGGGAATTGGTGGAGGCTTCAGTTATTTCCATTTTGGAAACAACTGCCGCAGACGGGAAAAACTACCCCACGAATTATTACAACCTCGATGCCATCATCGCCGTGGGCTACCGGGTGAATAGCTACCAGGCGACACAGTTTCGTATCTGGGCGACTTGAAGACGCTGCACGAGTTAATCATCAAGGGCTTTGTGATGGACGACGAGCGGCTGAAGCAGGGTAAGCCGGCTTACGTCAGGATCAGCCAGATGACGAATGTGATACGCCCTTATCTGGAGGCGCTTGCATGATCGATATTCAATCCGTCGCCGATCTGGAGTTGCTGCGCGAGTCCGTGGACTTGGAGTGCAAGCTGGCTGCAGATCGCGATGGAAATGGCGCATTGCCGGAGGATTTCTGGCCCACTTACAGTGCGTTCGCCAATACACAGGGCGGAGTCGTGGTGTTGGGCGTGCGAGAGAAGCAGCTTCAATTTTTTGTGGAAGGCATTGCGAATGTTGCCAGGGTGCGCAAGGAGTTATTCGACGGACTCAACAACCGGCAGAAGGTCAGTACCAATCTGCTTAGTGACGCTTCAGTGCGCGAACTTGTCCTTGAAGGCCGGACAATACTCGTCATCGATATCCCCCGTGCCACGCGCAAGCAGCGGCCTATTCACCTGACGACCAACCCATTTTCCGGTCACACCTACCGCAGGCTCAACGATGGCGACCGTCCATTGCCTGATGAAGAAGTGAAACGGATGCTCGCGGAGCAGGTCGAGGATAGCCGTGATGATCGCATCCTGCGCGGTTATGGTTTCGATGACCTGAACCTTGAGACGTTTCGTGCTTATCGACAGGTGTTCGCAAATCGTGATCCTGGGCATCCATGGAATGCACATGATGATGATGAGTTTCTCCGCCAGATTGGCGGCTGGCGGCGGGATCGAGAGACGGGAGGGAGCGGGCTGACAATGGCAGGCTTGCTGATGTTTGGCCAGATGGTGGCGATACAGGAAGAACTGCCCAACTACATGCTCGACTATCAGGAACGTCCGGAGGCGAAGACCGAAAAGCGCTGGATCGATCGGTTGACTCTGGACGGCAAGTGATCTGGCAACCTGTACGATTTTTACCGCAAGGTGTACTTGAAGCTGACGGCTGAAGCAGGGTAAGCCGGCTTACGTCAGGATCAGCCAGATGACGAATGTGATACGCCCTTATCTGGAGGCGCTTGCATGATCGATATTCAATCCGTCGCCGATCTGGAGTTGCTGCGCGAGTCCGTGGACTTGGAGTGCAAGCTGGCTGCAGATCGCGATGGAAATGGCGCATTGCCGGAGGATTTCTGGCCCACTTACAGTGCGTTCGCCAATACACAGGGCGGAGTCGTGGTGTTGGGCGTGCGAGAGAAGCAGCTTCAATTTTTTGTGGAAGGCATTGCGAATGTTGCCAGGGTGCGCAAGGAGTTATTCGACGGACTCAACAACCGGCAGAAGGTCAGTACCAATCTGCTTAGTGACGCTTCAGTGCGCGAACTTGTCCTTGAAGGCCGGACAATACTCGTCATCGATATCCCCCGTGCCACGCGCAAGCAGCGGCCTATTCACCTGACGACCAACCCATTTTCCGGTCACACCTACCGCAGGCTCAACGATGGCGACCGTCCATTGCCTGATGAAGAAGTGAAACGGATGCTCGCGGAGCAGGTCGAGGATAGCCGTGATGATCGCATCCTGCGCGGTTATGGTTTCGATGACCTGAACCTTGAGACGTTTCGTGCTTATCGACAGGTGTTCGCAAATCGTGATCCTGGGCATCCATGGAATGCACATGATGATGATGAGTTTCTCCGCCAGATTGGCGGCTGGCGGCGGGATCGAGAGACGGGAGGGAGCGGGCTGACAATGGCAGGCTTGCTGATGTTTGGCCAGATGGTGGCGATACAGGAAGAACTGCCCAACTACATGCTCGACTATCAGGAACGTCCGGAGGCGAAGACCGAAAAGCGCTGGATCGATCGGTTGACTCTGGACGGCAAGTGATCTGGCAACCTGTACGATTTTTACCGCAAGGTGTACTTGAAGCTGACGGCGGATTTGAAAGTGCCATTCAGACTCGAAAAAGGCGAGCGCAAAGATGAGACGCCGGTGCATGAGGCGCTGCGTGAGGCGCTGGCCAACGTGATTGTCCATGCGGATTACTCAGACCGGGCCTCGGTGCTGGTGGTGAAGCGACCCGACATGTTCGGTTTCCGTAATCCTGGCCTGATGCGCATCCCAGTAGAGGTGGCACTCCAGGGGGGGTGAGCCGGACTGCCGCAACCGGACGCTGCATAAAATGTTTCGCTTTGTGGGTGTAGGCGAGCAGGCGGGTACGGGAATCCCGAAGATTTTGCATGGTTGGCAATCCCAGCACTGGAGCCCGCCAAAACTCTACGACACCCCCGAGCCTTACAACCAGACTTTGCTTGAACTGCGAATGATCGACCTGTTCCCCGAACAGGTGATGGCTGGCTTGAAGGCGAGATTCGGGACACGCTTCGATGGGCTTACTTATGTTGAACGGGTGACGCTGGCTTTGGCTGCCAGCGAAGGCACGGTGAATCACGCCGGTTGACTCTGGACGGCAAGTGATCTGGCAACCTGTACGATTTTTACCGCAAGGTGTACTTGAAGCTGACGGCGGATTTGAAAGTGCCATTCAGACTCGAAAAAGGCGAGCGCAAAGATGAGACGCCGGTGCATGAGGCGCTGCGTGAGGCGCTGGCCAACGTGATTGTCCATGCGGATTACTCAGACCGGGCCTCGGTGCTGGTGGTGAAGCGACCCGACATGTTCGGTTTCCGTAATCCTGGCCTGATGCGCATCCCAGTAGAGGTGGCACTCCAGGGGGGGTGAGCCGGACTGCCGCAACCGGACGCTGCATAAAATGTTTCGCTTTGTGGGTGTAGGCGAGCAGGCGGGTACGGGAATCCCGAAGATTTTGCATGGTTGGCAATCCCAGCACTGGAGCCCGCCAAAACTCTACGACACCCCCGAGCCTTACAACCAGACTTTGCTTGAACTGCGAATGATCGACCTGTTCCCCGAACAGGTGATGGCTGGCTTGAAGGCGAGATTCGGGACACGCTTCGATGGGCTTACTTATGTTGAACGGGTGACGCTGGCTTTGGCTGCCAGCGAAGGCACGGTGAATCACGCCAGATTACGGACTGTGACCACCGAGCACCCGGGTGATCTATCCAAGACGCTTCAGCACCTGACGCAGGGCGGAATGCTGGAATCCACCGGTGGGCGCGGCGCCATTTACCACTTGCCCGGCGAGGCAATCCCCACGCCGGATGACGTTTTCGGGCCTGCTCCCCTAATTTCGGTGGCCAGCCCCCCGAATTTGGATACGAGCTCCCCGAATTTGGAGGAGAAGAGAGACGCCGATGGTTGCTTGATCGCTGACCAACTACCGTTGCCGGTTATCGATGATCTAAATACGCTTTCATGGGTTTTGCGCGGCCGCCTAGAGACGATTGCCGCTGAACCTAGATCTAAGGGCAAGGTTGACCGGGAAGTGCTTACTGCTGTCGTGTTGCAGTTATGTGCCCATCAGTTTGTCACACTTCGCTGCCTCGCCGCACTCGTAAACCGGAAACCCGAGACTTTGCGCGATCAATACCTCACAAAGCTTGTGCGCGAAAGAAAGCTGACACTAGCCTTCCCTACGATTCCAACTCACGAACGACAGGCCTACTGTGCGTCGTCTGCGCTCTAGGGAGGTGCTGATTAATTCAACTTAGTCATTGCGAGCGAAGCGAAGCAATCCAGAATGCCAGCAATATCAACGGGCTCTGGATCGCCACGTCACTTCGTTCCTCGCGATGACCGAATAAATCAGCGCTTCCCTAGGCATGGCTTTCTATTTAGATGCAAACGTCCGAGTTTTCGGTGTTCAGAGCAACCAATTGATTTGAATGATGTTTCTCTTTTAGACGCAAATCGCCAATGCCAACACTAAACGAATCCATCGTCGAAGATGCCGCCCTGAGCTGGTTCAGCGAACTGGGTTATGCCGTGGCCCATGGCCCTCACTTGGCACCTGGCGAACCGGCGGCGGAGCGGGATTCGTTCGGCGACGTGGTGTTGGCAGGGCGACTGCGCGAGGCGATCCGGCGCTTGAATCCGGCGATGCCGGAAGAAGCGCGCGAGGATGCGCTGCGCAAGGTGCTGCGTGTTGGGATGCCTTCGCTGAATCAGACCAACCGCAACTTTCACGCCATGCTGCGCGACGGGGTGCCGGTGGAATACCCGCGCGCGGATGGCAGCATTGCGGGCGATCATGCTCGCCTGCTGGATTTCGACGACGCCACGGCCAACGACTGGCTGGCGGTGAACCAGTTCACGGTGATCGAAGGCCAGCACAACCGGCGGCCGGACATCGTGGTTTTCGTCAACGGCTTGCCGCTGGCGGTGATCGAACTGAAGAACGCGGCGGATGAGGATGCGACGATCTGGTCGGCGTTCAACCAGTTGCAAACCTACAAGCAGCAGATCGGCAGCCTGTTTCACTACAACGAGGTGCTGGTGGTGTCCGACGGCAGCAATGCGCGCATCGGCTCGCTGACGGCCAGCCAGGAATGGTTCAAGGTGTGGCGCACGGTCAACGGCGAGGGCGACGCACCGAAGACGGCGCTGGAACTGGACGTGCTGGTGCGAGGGGTGTTCGAGCCGCGCCGCTTTCTCGATCTGCTCCGGCATTTCATCGTGTTCGAGGAAGACACGGACAGCGACCGCCTGCACAAGATCATCGCGGGCTATCACCAGTTCCATGCGGTGAATGCGGCGGTGGAAGAAACGGTGCGCGCGAGCGGCATGGCGGATGAAGACCTGCTGCGCCAGAACCTCGGCGCCTACTGGGCGGGCGGGATGCACGGCGGCAAGCCGGGCGACCGCCGCGCGGGGGTGGTGTGGCACACGCAGGGTTCGGGCAAGAGCTTTTCCATGCTGTTCTATGCCGCGCGCGTGGTGCGGCATCCGGCGATGAAGAACCCGACGCTGGTGGTTCTGACCGACCGCAACGATCTGGACGACCAGCTTTTCGGGCAGTTCCAGCGCTGCCACGAGCTGCTGCGCCAGATGCCGGTGCAGGCCGATTCGGTGGAGCACCTGCGCACGCTGCTCAAGGTGGCCAGCGGCGGGGTGGTCTTCACCACCATCCAGAAGTTTTCACCGGAGAAGAAGGGCGAGCGCATGGCGCTGCTCTCCGGCCGCCAGAATATCGTGGTGATCGCCGACGAAGCCCACCGCAGCCAGTACGATCTGATCGACGGCCTGGCGCGCAACCTGCGCGATGCGCTGCCGAATGCGTCCTTCATCGGCTTTACCGGCACGCCCATCGAGAAGAACGACGCCAACACGCGGGCGATTTTCGGCGATTACATCAGCATCTACGACATCCAGCGCGCGGTGGCGGACAAGGCGACGGTGCCGATCTACTACGAGAGCCGCATCGCCAAGCTGGCGCTGAACCAGGCCGCGCTGCCGCAGATCGACGAGGAATTCGACGAGATCACCGAGGGCGAGGAAGAAGACAAGAAACAGAAGCTCAAATCCAAATGGGCGGCGCTGGAAGCGCTGGTGGGCGACCCCAAGCGCATCGCGCTCGTGGCCGCAGACCTCGTGCAGCACTACGAGCGCCGCCTCGAAGCGATGGATGGCAAGGCGATGGTGGTGTGCATGAGTCGCCGCATCTGCTTGGACCTCTACAAGGCCATCATCAAGCTGCGTCCCGACTGGGCCAGTGCCAAAGACGACGACATCGAGGCGGAGAAAAAACAGGCGTGCGTGGTGAAGATCGTGATGACCGGCAGCGCGGACGATGACCCGGACTGGCAGCCGCACATCCGCAACAAGGCGCGCCGCCGCGATCTGGCGACCCGCTTCAAGGACAGCAAGGACCCGTTCCGCATCGTCATCGTGCGCGATATGTGGCTGACCGGATTCGACGCGCCGTGCCTGCACACGATGTATGCCGACAAGCCGATGCACGGCCACGGCCTGATGCAGGCCATCGCGCGGGTGAACCGCGTGTTCCGCGACAAGCCCGGCGGTCTGGTGGTGGATTACCTGGGCCTTGCCGACCAGCTGAAACACGCGCTCGCCACCTACACCGACAGCGGCGGCCAGGGCAGCCCGAGCATCGATACCGCGCAGGCCATCGCGCTGATGCAGGAAAAGCACGAGGTCGCCTGCGCCATCATGCACGGCTTCGACTGGGACAAGTGGACGACGGGCACGCCCGCCGAGCGCCTTGGCCTGATTCCCGCCGGGCAGGAGCACGTATTGCAGCAGGAAGACGGCAAGCAACGCTTCGTGCAGGTGGTGACCGATCTCTCACGCGCCTTTGCGCTTTGTGCGGCCACGGATGAGGCCGTCGAACTTCGCGATGACATCGCTTTTTTCCAGGCGATCAAGGCGCAACTCGCGAAAACCTCCGGCAGGCAACGCCCGCCGGAAGAGCTCGATCACGCCATCCGGCAACTCGTTTCCACGGCGATCATGGCCGACGAGGGCATTATCGATGTGTTCACGGCTGCCGGATTGAAAAAGCCGGACATCAGCATCCTTTCCGACCAGTTCCTGGCCGAAGTGCGCGGCCTGAAGCACAAGAACGTCGCCGCCGAGTTGCTGGCGAAGCTGCTCAAGGATGAAATCAGATCGCGCTCCGTGCGTAACCTCGTCCAGGGCCGCGCCTTTTCCGAGATGCTGAAGAACACGCTCAGCGCGTATCACAACCGCGCCATCGCCACGCAGGAAGTGATCGAAGAACTGATCAAACTGGCCAAGGAAATGGATGCCGCAACCAAGCGCGGCGAAGACCTCGGCCTGAACGAAGACGAGGTGGCGTTCTACGAGGCGCTCGCAGAGAACGAAAGCGCCGTGCAGGCGATGGGCAACGACGAGCTGAAAGTGATTGCCGCCGAACTCGTGACCCAGGTTCGCAAGAGCGTGACCATCGACTGGGCCGTCCGCGAAAGTGCACGCGCCAGAATCAAGGTGATGGTGAAGCGCATCCTGAAAAAGCATGGCTTTCCGCCCGACTTGCAGGACGAGGCGACCAAGACCGTGCTGGCGCAGGCGGAGTTGCTGTCGGCGATGTGGGCGACCGCGTGAGCGGGGATAGATAGTCCGTATTCACAACGATTCTCTCTCAGCCGCCTGCGCAATCCGCTGGATCGTCTCCACAAACCCCGTATCTTCTCCAGGCAGCAAGGACGACAGCGCATTGCGGAAATCCTCGCGCTGGCACCACTCGGTCATGTAGTCCTCCCACGACTGCCACAGCCGCGCCTGCTGGCGGCTCATGGCGTCTTCGTACACCAGCACGTAGGCGCGCTCGAACAGGCTGACCAGGATGGCGAACAAGGCATGTTTGCGTTCCAGCTGCTCTTCGCCGAGTTCGCCTTTTACGGCGGGCGACAGCAAGTGCAGGTCGGCGTTGTCGATGACCAGTCGCATGAAGTCTGCGTACTCGTCGGACAGACGCAGGAAGATTTCCTCCTCGTCGGTCTGCTGGTCGCGGCGGCGGTCGTAAAAATACACGCCGATGGCGAACGGCAGGCCGACGATGGTGACGATATAGCTGGCCGCTTCCAGCTGCTCAAGGATGAAATCAGATCGCGCTCCGTGCGTAACCTCGTCCAGGGCCGCGCCTTTTCCGAGATGCTGAAGAACACGCTCAGCGCGTATCACAACCGCGCCATCGCCACGCAGGAAGTGATCGAAGAACTGATCAAACTGGCCAAGGAAATGGATGCCGCAACCAAGCGCGGCGAAGACCTCGGCCTGAACGAAGACGAGGTGGCGTTCTACGAGGCGCTCGCAGAGAACGAAAGCGCCGTGCAGGCGATGGGCAACGACGAGCTGAAAGTGATTGCCGCCGAACTCGTGACCCAGGTTCGCAAGAGCGTGACCATCGACTGGGCCGTCCGCGAAAGTGCACGCGCCAGAATCAAGGTGATGGTGAAGCGCATCCTGAAAAAGCATGGCTTTCCGCCCGACTTGCAGGACGAGGCGACCAAGACCGTGCTGGCGCAGGCGGAGTTGCTGTCGGCGATGTGGGCGACCGCGTGAGCGGGGATAGATAGTCCGTATTCACAACGATTCTCTCTCAGCCGCCTGCGCAATCCGCTGGATCGTCTCCACAAACCCCGTATCTTCTCCAGGCAGCAAGGACGACAGCGCATTGCGGAAATCCTCGCGCTGGCACCACTCGGTCATGTAGTCCTCCCACGACTGCCACAGCCGCGCCTGCTGGCGGCTCATGGCGTCTTCGTACACCAGCACGTAGGCGCGCTCGAACAGGCTGACCAGGATGGCGAACAAGGCATGTTTGCGTTCCAGCTGCTCTTCGCCGAGTTCGCCTTTTACGGCGGGCGACAGCAAGTGCAGGTCGGCGTTGTCGATGACCAGTCGCATGAAGTCTGCGTACTCGTCGGACAGACGCAGGAAGATTTCCTCCTCGTCGGTCTGCTGGTCGCGGCGGCGGTCGTAAAAATACACGCCGATGGCGAACGGCAGGCCGACGATGGTGACGATATAGCTGGCCGCTTCCAGCCATTCGAGTCCGCTCATGCCCGCCTCCTCATTCAACCCGAAAACCGCAGTTGACCGCTCAGCGCCACAATGAAAGCCGCATGAATACTGAGTTTTCTGCCTTCGTTCGCGTTCACCTTTTGGGTGACGCCGCTACGCGCCCGCTGGCGCGTCCAACTGCGGTTTCTAGGTTCAAACGCCTCCGGCAAAACCGTTTTGCCGCCAGGCCTCGAATACCACCACACTCACCGCATTCGACAGGTTCATGCTGCGCGAACCGGGCAGCATCGGCAAGCGCAGGCGATGCTCCATGTCGAACTGCGCCAGCACCTCGGGCGGCAGGCCGCGCGATTCGGGGCCGAACAGCAGCACGTCGTCGGCCTGAAATTCCACCGTGGCGTAATTGCGGCTGCCCCTGGTGGTGAGCGCAAACCAGCGCCGGGCGGGCAGCGCCGCCTGCACGGCCTCCCAGCCGGCATGCACCCGCACGCAGGCCATGTCGTGATAATCCAGGCCGGCGCGCGCCACCTGCTTGTCGGACAGATCGAAGCCCAGCGGCTCGACCAGGTGCAGGCGGCTACCGGTGTTGGCCGCGAGGCGGATCAGGTTGCCGGTGTTGGGCGGGATTTCGGGCTGAAACAAAACGATGTCAAACATTCGGCTTGGCCTAAAATAAGGCATTCTCGGAGTCCACCTATTCTATGGTTCCTTACCTCACCACCGCACTCACCGGCCCGCTGCTGGAACTGGAAAAACGCCTGCTCGACGCCCAGCCGGTGATCGAGCACTGGTTCCGCCAGCAATGGAAGGAACAGTCCGCGCCGTTCTACACGTCGGTGGACATCCGCAACGCGGGTTTCAAGCTGGCGCCGGTGGATACCAATCTGTTTCCCGGCGGTTTTAACAACCTCAACCCGGCGTTCATGTCCCTGAGCATCCACGCGGCGATGGGCGCGGTGGAAAAGATCTGCCCCGATGCGCAGCGCCTGCTGCTGATTCCCGAGAACCACACCCGCAACACCTTCTACCTGCAGAACGTCGCGGTGCTGGCGCACATCCTGCGCCAGACCGGCCTCATCGTGCGCATCGGCACGCTGATCCCCGAGATCACCCAGCCGACCACGCTGGAACTGCCGGCCGGCGGACGCCTCACGCTGGAACCGCTGGTGCGCCGTGGCGACCGCATCGGGCTGGAGGGCTTCGATCCCTGCGCGGTGCTGCTCAACAACGACCTGTCGGCCGGCGTGCCGAACATCCTCAAAGGCATCGAGCAGACCATCATGCCGCCGCTGCACGCCGGCTGGGCGACGCGCCGCAAGTCGCGCCACTTTGCCGCGTATCAGAATGTCGCCATCGAATTCGCGCGGCTGGTGGGCATCGATCCCTGGCTGATCGACCCCTATTTCACCCGGTGCGGAAAAATCGACTTTCAGGCGCGCCAGGGCGAGGAGTGCCTGGCCGAAAAGGTCGGCGACATGCTGGACAAAATCCGCGTCAAATACGACGAATACGGCATCGACCAGCCGCCCTTCGTCATCGTCAAGGCCGATGCCGGCACCTACGGCATGGGCATCATGACGGTGAAATCGCCGGACGACGTGCGCGAACTCAACCGCAGGCAGCGCAACAAGATGGCGGTCGGCAAGGAAGGCATGGAGGTCAGCGAGGTGCTGATCCAGGAGGGCGTCTACACCTTCGAGAGCATCAACGATGCGGTGGCCGAACCGGTGGTCTACATGCTCGACCATTTCGTCGTCGGCGGTTTTTACCGCGTGCACACCGGACGCGGCGCCGACGAAAACCTCAACAGCCCCGGCATGCACTTCGTCCCGCTGGCGTTCGACGACACCTGCGTGATGCCCGATCGCAGCGCCAACCCCGACGCCAGCCCCAACCGCTTCTATGCCTACGGCGTGATCGCGCGGCTGGCGATGCTGGCGGCCAGCATCGAACTCGACGAAGCGCTGAACGAATCGAAATGAAACTGCTGTTCGTCGTCGATCCGCTGGCGGGCCTCAAGCCCTACAAGGACAGTTCGGTGGCGATGATGCGCGCGGCGGCGGCGCGCGGTCACGCCGTGTTCGCCGCCGAGGCGCGCCAGCTCTGCGTGAAGGACGGCATCGCCCGCGCCGCCTGTGCCGCGCTTGAGGTGCGTACCGACGACGACTGGTACCGCATCACCCGCACCGGCACCGGCGCGCTGAAGGATTTCGACGCCGTGGTGATGCGCACCGATCCGCCGGTGGACACCGACTATCTGCTCGCCACCCACCTGCTCGGCATCGCCGAAACCAACGGCGCGCGCGTGCTGAACCGGCCGTCCGCCTTGCGCGACTTCAACGAGAAGCTGGCGATCCTGAACTTCCCGCAGTTCGTCGCACCCACCCTGGTTTCCGCCGATGCGGCGGACATTGGCCGCTTCCTCGCCGAGCACCACGACATCATCGTCAAGCCGCTCACCGAAATGGGCGGCAGCGGCATATTCCGCCTTCTGCTTCCCGACCCCAACCGCAACGCCATCCTGGAAACGCTGACCCGGCGCGGCGGCCGCGCCATCATGGCGCAGCGCTACCTGCCGGCAATCAGCGAGGGGGACAAGCGCATCCTGCTGATAGCCGGTGAAGTCGTTCCGTGGGCGCTGGCGCGCATCCCCCTTGCAGGAGAAACCCGCGGCAACCTCGCCGCCGGCGGCACCGCGCGCGCGCAGCCGCTGTCGGCGCGCGACCGCGAAATCGCCGAGACCGTCGCGCCGTGGGCCAAGGCCCACGGCATTTTCCTCGCCGGCCTCGACGTCATCGGCGACTGCCTCACCGAAATCAACGTCACCAGC
>JAMCVR010000157.1 GCA_023475455.1 Thermoplasmatota archaeon
ATGCATGGGGAAGATGAATTTTCCGGTCGACATCATCCATCCGGAAGATCGCATCGCCGCCGAGTTCCAGTTGTATCAGGCCCTGCGCGGCACCTCCGGCCAGGGCTACGCACTGCGGGTTTGCCGCAAGGAGGGCGGCCATTTCTGGGCCGCGGTGAACTGGCAGCCGATTCACGATTACAGCGGGATATACCAGGGCATACGCGCCAGCATCCACAGCATCGACGACCTCAAGGCGACCGAAGCCAACCTGCGCCAGGTCATCAATGAGCTGCGCACCGCGGAAAGCCTGCAAAGCCGATATCTGGAGGAAACCGAGCAGGAACGCGCGCGACTGGTCTCGCTGCTGTCGGCGATGAACCTCGGCATTCTGTTCGTCGCCGCCGACGGCCGCGTGATCTACCACAACCCCGCCTTCAGCCGCATGTGGATGATCGACGAAGGGACGGGACTCATCGGCCTGCCGGTCAACGAGGTGCTGGCCCAGTCCGCTTCGACCCTGGCACGTCCCGACCATTTTTCCAGGCATATGCTGTCGGTGCTGGAAACGCGCGAATTGTCCGACAGCTATGAAATCCAGATGACCGATGGCCGCGTCATCACCGAACTCGACTACCCGGTGCGCGATCGCGAAGGCCGCTTCATCGGCCATTTGTGGATTTACGAAGACGTCACCCGCGAACGCCAGACGGCCGATCAACTGGTGTATCTGGCCGAGCGCGACGCGCTCACCGGACTGTACAACCGTCACCGTTTCCAGCAGGAACTGGCGCGCACCATGCTGGAAACCGACCGCCACCAGGCGCGATGCGCGCTGATGTTCTTCGATCTCGACGAATTCAAGACCATCAACGACAGCTCGGGCCACCGCGCCGGCGATGCGCTGCTGATCCGGGTGGCCGGCGAAATCGGCGCCCTGGTGCGGCGCAACGAAGTGCTGGCCCGCCTGGGCGGCGACGAATTCGCCATCCTGCTGCCCGGCGTGCAGGGCAACGAAGCGGAGGCGCTGGCCGATCGCGTGGTGCGGGCGATCGCACAAATTCCCTTCCGCTTCGAAGGGCAGAACCTGCGTCTCACCACCAGCCTCGGCATCGCCTACTACCCGGAGCACGCCGCCGACGCCGACGACCTCGTCGCGCGCGCCGATATCGCGATGTACCAGGCCAAGGATGCGGGCAAGAACACCTGGCGCGTCTATCGCGCGGACACCGATGCCGACAGCGAGATGCGCAGCCGCCTGTCGTGGGGCGAGCGCATCAGCAACGCGCTCGACAAGAATCTGTTCCGGCTGAATTTCCAGG
Source organism: Thermoplasmatota archaeon (assembly GCA_023475455.1). The sequence goes on from JAMCVR010000157.1 coordinate 1,302, forward strand.
GCGTGTACCGGGCGGACGACGGCACCCTGTCGCACCTTGAAGCGCTGATCCGCATGGACGACGAGCGCCATGCCGACCAGTTCATCATGCCGGCCCATTTCATCCGGGTGGCGGAGAAAAGCGGCCGCATCCTCGACATCGACCGTTGGGTCATCCGCGAAGTGGTGGGCCGGCTGGCCGACAATCCGGCCAACCCTCCCATCGCGGTCAACCTGTCGGGGCGCTCGCTGTCCGAGCCTGGCCTGCCGCAGTTCATCAGCGACGCGCTGCGCGAAGCCGGCGTCAAGCCCGGCCGGTTCATCGTCGAAATCACCGAAACTGCGGCCGTGTCCGACCTGCACGACGCGCAGCGCATGATCGAAGCGCTGCGCCAGCTCGGCTGCGGCGTCTGCCTCGACGACTTCGGGGTCGGCTTCGCGTCCTTTGCCTATCTCAAGCATCTGCACGTCGACACCATCAAGATCGACGGTCTGTTCATCCGCGACCTGCCCAACGACCCCAACAACCAGGTGTTCGTGCAGGCCATGGTCAGCGTTGCGCTCGGCCTCGGCAAGTCGGTGGTGGCGGAGTACGTGGAGGACGGCCCGACGCTCGCCCTGCTGAAAAAATTTGGCGTCGACCTGGTGCAGGGTTATCACCTCGACCGCCCGGTCGCCGACCATCCGGCGCTGCGGACCGTCCGCTGAATCGTCCATCGGGGCGACAACCCGCGCGAAGAGGCCGGCAGGGGCGGCCTGCGCGGGATGGTAAAATGCCGCGTTTTTCCAGCATTCCAGGATTTACGCCGTGCTCACCGCTTCCAGCATCACCCTGCAATTCGCCGCCAAACCCCTGTTCGAAAATGTCTCCGTGAAATTCGGCGACGGCAACCGCTATGGCCTGATCGGCGCCAACGGCTGCGGCAAGTCGACCTTCATGAAAATCCTCGCCGGCGAGCTCGAGCCCACCGCCGGCAACGTCTCGCTCGACCCCGGCGAGCGCATGGCCTGGCTGCGCCAGGACCAGTTCGGCTACGAGAACCAGCGCGTGCTCGACGCGGTGCTGCAGGGCCACGCCGAGATGTGGCGGGTGATGCAGGAAAAGGACGCCATCTACATGAACCCGGAGGCGAGCGAGGAAGACTACCTGCACGCCGCCGAGCTGGAAGCCAGGTTCGGCGAAATGGGCGGCTACGACGCCGAGGCAAGGGCCGGCCAATTATTGCTCGGCGTCGGCATCCCCACCGAGCAGCACAACGGCACCATGAGCCAGATCGCGCCCGGCTTCAAGCTGCGCGTGCTCTTGGCGCAGGCGCTGTTTTCGCAGCCCGACATCCTGCTCTTGGACGAACCGACCAACAACCTCGACATCAACACCATCCGCTGGCTGGAAAACGTGCTGAACGAGAGCAACGCGACCATCATCGTCATCTCGCACGACCGCCACTTCCTGAACCAGGTCTGCACCCACATGGCCGACCTCGACTACGGCACCATCAAGGTCTATCCCGGCAACTACGACGACTACATGCTGGCCTCCAGCGAGGCCAAGGCGCGCCAGGCGGCGGCCAACGCCCGCGCCAAGGACAAGGTCGCCGAGCTGCAGGAATTCGTGCGCCGCTTCTCGGCCAACAAGTCGAAGGCGCGCCAGGCCACCAGTCGCATGAAGATGATCGACAAGATCAAGATCGAGGACTTCAAGCCCAGTTCGCGGCAGAACCCTTATATCCGCTTCGAGCCGGAAAAGATGCTGCACCGCCGCGCCCTCGAAGTTGAAAATCTGAAATTCGGCTACGACGATACATCGCTCTTCACCAACCTCGGCTTTTCTCTCGAGGCCGGCGAGAAAATGGCCGTCATCGGCGGCAACGGCGTCGGCAAATCGACATTGATGAAGCTCCTGATGGGCGAACTGAAGCCGCAGTTCGGCGAGGTGCGCTGGAGCGAGAACGCCAGCGTCGGCTACTTCTCGCAGGACCACGTCGCCGACTTCGACATGGATCTCAACCTCACCGACTGGATGCACCAGTGGACCCAGCCGGGCGACGACGAGCAGGTGCTGCGCGGCATTCTCGGGCGTCTCCTGTTCTCTGGCGACGACGTCAGGAAATCGGTGCGCGTGCTGTCCGGCGGCGAAAAGGGCCGCATGCTCTACGGCAAGCTGATGCTCGGCCGCCACAACGTGCTGGTGATGGACGAACCGACCAACCACATGGACATGGAGTCGATCGAGTCGCTGAACCTCGCGCTCGACCTTTTCAAGGGCACGCTGATCTTCGTCTCGCACGACCGCCAGTTCGTCTCCAGCCTCGCCACCCGCATTCTCGAAATCACGCCGGAAGGCGTCGAGTTCTACATGGGCACCTACGACGAGTACCTGCATTCCAAGGGGCTGGAGTGAACATTACCCCCCTCTCCCCAACCCTCCCCCTCCAGGGGGAGGGGGCGAACGATGCGCTGCGCGCGCCCAAACCGGTTAATGAAGTCGTCGTCATCGGCCTCGGCCAGCTCGGCCGCGTGTTCGCCGGAGGCCTCTTGCGGAGCGGGCACACGGTGGTACCGGTCAACCGCGGCGACGACATGGTGGCGCTGGCGCAGGCACGCCCCGCGCCGGAACGGGTATTGGTTGCTGTGGCCGAGAACGACCTCCACGCCGTGCTGGCGGCCCTGCCCGACGCCTGGAAGCCGCGCGCCGCGCTGATCCAGAACGAGCTCCTGCCGCGCGACTGGCTGGCGCACGGGCTCGTCGACCCCACGGTGATCTCGGTGCGGTTCGAAAAGAAGAAGGGCACCGACGCCAAGCCGCTGATTCCTTCGCCCGTGGCCGGCCCGGGCGCCGCGCTGCTGTGCCGCGCGCTGACCGCCATCGACCTGCCGTGCCGCGAAGTCGCCCTGGGCGACGCACTGCTGTTCGAACTGGTGCGCAAGAACGTCTACATCCTGACCACCAACCTCGCCGGCCTCAAGACCGGCGGCAGGTGGCCGAACTGTGGGCGCGGCACGAAGCCTTCGCCCGGCAGGTGGCGGACGAGGTGATGGACATCCAGGACGCATTGACCGGCGTGCGGCACGACCGCGACGCGCTGATCGCCGGCCTGCCGGAAGCTTTCGAGGGCGATCCCGAACACGGCTGCACCGGGCGCTCGGCGCCGGCGCTGCAGCACGCCGACGCCTTTGGGCTGAGCGTGCCGACCCTGCGGGCGCTGGCTGGCTGAAGTCCGGCCGAACCGGTTAACGCCGGGGCTGATGGATCAAATTGCGCGGCCCCCGGGTTTCTGCGCATCGCCGCCATACCTCCCCGAGTGGTCGAATGGTAGCCAATGGGACGACCGGTCGGTTTTGACTCGGCCCTTGATGCGATAGGGCACACCGTCCTTCAGCGTTTCAGGCGGCAGGGTCCTGATTTGCTGGATCAGGTTTCTCGATTGCATGATCGCGTCCACCCGCAGCACCGTGCTGGAGGCTGCCGGGATCAGCGTGGCGGTGCGCGACAGGCTTTGGGCAAACGGCCGTCCGTTCACCTCCAGCTCGAACTCCAGCGCCTCGATTGTCAGGTCGAAATCGTTCGGATTGGCCACCCGCAGCCCCACGTCGAAGCGCTGCGCGCGCCCAAACCGGTTAATGAAGTCGTCGTCATCGGCCTCGGCCAGCTCGGCCGCGTGTTCGCCGGAGGCCTCTTGCGGAGCGGGCACACGGTGGTACCGGTCAACCGCGGCGACGACATGGTGGCGCTGGCGCAGGCACGCCCCGCGCCGGAACGGGTATTGGTTGCTGTGGCCGAGAACGACCTCCACGCCGTGCTGGCGGCCCTGCCCGACGCCTGGAAGCCGCGCGCCGCGCTGATCCAGAACGAGCTCCTGCCGCGCGACTGGCTGGCGCACGGGCTCGTCGACCCCACGGTGATCTCGGTGCGGTTCGAAAAGAAGAAGGGCACCGACGCCAAGCCGCTGATTCCTTCGCCCGTGGCCGGCCCGGGCGCCGCGCTGCTGTGCCGCGCGCTGACCGCCATCGACCTGCCGTGCCGCGAAGTCGCCCTGGGCGACGCACTGCTGTTCGAACTGGTGCGCAAGAACGTCTACATCCTGACCACCAACCTCGCCGGCCTCAAGACCGGCGGCAGGTGGCCGAACTGTGGGCGCGGCACGAAGCCTTCGCCCGGCAGGTGGCGGACGAGGTGATGGACATCCAGGACGCATTGACCGGCGTGCGGCACGACCGCGACGCGCTGATCGCCGGCCTGCCGGAAGCTTTCGAGGGCGATCCCGAACACGGCTGCACCGGGCGCTCGGCGCCGGCGCTGCAGCACGCCGACGCCTTTGGGCTGAGCGTGCCGACCCTGCGGGCGCTGGCTGGCTGAAGTCCGGCCGAACCGGTTAACGCCGGGGCTGATGGATCAAATTGCGCGGCCCCCGGGTTTCTGCGCATCGCCGCCATACCTCCCCGAGTGGTCGAATGGTAGCCAATGGGACGACCGGTCGGTTTTGACTCGGCCCTTGATGCGATAGGGCACACCGTCCTTCAGCGTTTCAGGCGGCAGGGTCCTGATTTGCTGGATCAGGTTTCTCGATTGCATGATCGCGTCCACCCGCAGCACCGTGCTGGAGGCTGCCGGGATCAGCGTGGCGGTGCGCGACAGGCTTTGGGCAAACGGCCGTCCGTTCACCTCCAGCTCGAACTCCAGCGCCTCGATTGTCAGGTCGAAATCGTTCGGATTGGCCACCCGCAGCCCCACGTCGAAGCGCTGCTCGAAAAGTCCGAGGCGCTTGACGTCGACTTCGGCCACGCTCACGCGCGGCGGCACCGCATTCAGCGGCAGGCCGGAACAGGCGGCGAGATTGAACAGTACCAGCAGAATCCACAGGCGGCGCATGACAGACCCTATCGAAGTTCGGCCAGCAGCTGCGCCATCATGCGGTGCGCCTGCGCTGCGTAGCCGCCGCCAAACAGATTGGCGTGGTTGAGGATGTGATACAGATTGTAGAGCGTCCGGCGCACCGCATA
>JAMCVR010000182.1:0-2006 GCA_023475455.1 Thermoplasmatota archaeon
CGGCGAAGTCGAGCACCCAGCCGAGCGTGGGATCGACGTCGCCGCTGACGGTGAGCTCGACCCCGAACGAATGGCCGTGCAGGCGCGAACAGGGATGGGATGCGGGCAGCGCAGGCAGGCGCCGCGCGCATTGCAGGTGGAAGATGCGGAAGATGTCCATGCGGCATTGTCGCGCAAGTCGCGGGCCCTCGCCATTTCCAGATCGGCGCGCGCGTGCGGGCCTGTGCGCTGTGGTTACCCGGCGCAGCAGGACAGCTGCTTGACGTCCCGCGTAAAGGTCTGGGCGCAGAGCTTGAGCCCCTCCACCATGGTGAGGTAGGGGAACAACTGGCCCGCGAGGTCCGTCACCGTCATGCGGTTCCTGACGGCCAGTGCCGCCGTCTGGATGATTTCGCCGCCTTCTCCCGCCAGCACCTGCGCACCCAACAGCCGTCCGGAATGCTTGTCCGCCACCAGCTTGACGAAGCCGCGGGTGTCGAAATTGGCGAGTGCGCGCGGCACGTTGTCGAGGGTGAGGGTACGGCTGTCGGCGGCGATGCCCAGCGCTTCCGCCTGGGCTTCGGTGAGCCCCACCGTGGCCGCCTGCGGATCGGTGAACACGACGGCGGGCACGACGGAGAAATCGAGCGCGGCATCGCCGCCGGTCATGTTGATCGCCGCGCGGGTGCCGGCCGCCGCCGCCACGTACACGAACTGGGGCGCGTTGGCGCAGTCACCCGCCGCGAAGATGTCGGGCGCCGAGGTGCGCAGGTGATCGTCCACGACAATGGCGCCCGTCTCATCGGTCTTGATCCCGGCACGGTCGAGGGCGAGCCCCGCCGTGTTCGGCTTGCGTCCGGCGGCCACGAGCAGCCGCCCGCCGGTGAGGGGTCCCGAAGTCGTTTCAAGCGCAAACGTCTTGCCGTCGTAGCGCACGCCTGTCACGTTTGTGCCGGTGAAGATGCGCATCCCTTCTGCTTCCAGCGCAGCCTTGAGCCCTTCGCCGATGGCCGGGTCTTCCCTGGACAGCAAGGTGCCCCGTGCGACGAGGGTGACGCGGCTGCCCAGGCGCAGGAAGGCCTGGGCGAGCTCCAGGGCGACGACCGAGCCGCCGTACACGATCAGGTGTGCCGGCGTCTCCTCGGCGATCAATGCCTCGGTCGAAGTCCAGAACGGCGTGCCGGCGAGCCCCGGCACGTCCGGAATCTGCGGCGAGCGGCCGGTGGCGATCAGGATGCGGTCTGGCGTGATGCGCTGTTCGCTGCCGTCGGCCCGGCGCACGACGAGGGTCCTGGCATCCTCGAAGCGCGCGAAGCCGCGCAACAGCTTGATGCCGGGATTGGTCTCCAGAATGCTTTCGTATTTGGCGTGGCGCAGCTCTTCCACCCGCGCCTGCTGCTGCGCGACCAGCGCCTTGCGATCCGGGACGGGCGCGTGTCTGGCCAGACCGGAAAACGGATGCTGCGCCTGCAGGTGCGCCACGTGGGCTGCGCGAATCAGAATCTTCGAAGGCACGCAGCCCACGTTGACGCAGGTGCCGCCGACGGTCGAGGCCTCGATCACCGTCACCTCGGCGCCTTCCTCAACCGCGCGGATGGCGGCGGCGAAGGCTGCCGAGCCGGTGCCGATGATGGCGACGCTGAGTCTGGCCGCGGTCCCGGGTGCGGCGCCGCAGCATGCGTCTCCACCCACTTCCGCGCCGTAGCCCTTGGCACGCACGGCGTCGAGCAGCGCGGCGACGGAGGTGTCCGCGCCCGCTTCCACGCGGGCCGTAGCCTCGGGGCAGGACACGTCCGCACGGGTCACGCCGGCCACCGTCAGCAGTGCCTGTTTCACGGACGCGGCGCAGTGGTCGCAGGCCATGCCCGTCACGTGGAGGATTCGTTCGCTCATTTGGCTTGCCCTTCTTTAGCGGGGGCTTTGACGGTGGATTCATAACCCGCCTCGAAGGTGGCATCCTCCAACGCCTTGATGCTGGTCCTGGCGTCGTCGAAGGTGACGACCGCTTCCTTTTTCTGGAAGGAGAC
>JAMCVR010000182.1:2711-6243 GCA_023475455.1 Thermoplasmatota archaeon
CTTCTACCAGCGCCGCGGCCTGCTGAGCGAGCCGGACAAGCCGCTGGGCGGCATCCGCCGCTACGGCGAAGCCGAGGTGGCAAGGGTGCTGTTCATCAAGGCTGCCCAGCGCATCGGCTTCACGCTGGACGAGATTGCGCAGCTGCTGCAGTTGGACGACGGAGCCCATTGCTCCGAAGCACGGGCAATCGCCGAGCACAAGCTCGCCGATGTGCGCCAGCGTTTGAATGACCTGCAGCGCATGGAAGCCGCGCTGGCGCAGCTGGTCGACCGCTGCGCCAGCCGTCGCGGCCAGGTGAGCTGCCCGCTGATCGACGCGCTGCAGCCGCCGGGCTGAGCGTCAGGCGGCGATTTCCTTGGCCAGCGCGTTGCGGCGGCCGGTTTCGCCGCCGGTCAGCGCGAAGCCCTGCAGCCGGCCGGCGGCGTCGAGGTGCAGCGCGCAGACGCCGGTGTCGCTGCATTCCACCTTCCAGCTGCCGGCCGCGCCGATGCGGGGCGGCAGCACCGCCACCGGGTGCGCCGGCGTCTTCACCATCACCGGCATCGCCGGATACACGACCAGCGTCGGCGTGCCCGTCAGCGTGGCGGCGAGCGCGCGCGCCTGCACCATCAGCGGCTGCACGTAGGGCAGGTTGAGGCCCTCGACCTCGGCGCAGTCGCCCATCGCATAGACGTTCGGCGCGCCGGTTTCGAGCAGGCCGTTGGTCTGGATGCCGCGCCCGACCGGGATGCCAGCCGCCTGCGCCAGCCGGGTGCGCGGGCACAGACCGATCGCGGAGAGCACGACATCGGCCTCGAGGATGCCGCCGTTGTCCAGTTCGACCCGATAACCGTCTGTGGTCTGCCCGACGCTTCTGCCGGTGCGCCCGAAATGCCAGTTCACCCCCAGCGCGGCGAGGCTGCCGGCCAGGCGCCGGCCGGCCTCGACCGGCAACAGGCGCTCCAGCGGCCACTCGCCCAGGTGCACCACGTCGACCGTGAAGCCGGCGCGCACCAGATCGTTGGCGAACTCGCAGCCGATCAGCCCGCCGCCGAGCACGGTGATGCGTTGCTTGCCGTCGATGGCGCTGCGAAAGGCAGCGTAATCGGCCAGATCGTTCACCGCCAGCACGCCGGCGGCGCCGCTGCCGGCGAGGCCGTGCGCAAACGGGTCGGCGCCGAGGGCGAGCACCAGCTTGCCGTATTCCAGCTCGCCGCCGTCGGTGCGAATGCGCCGGCCCTGCGTGTCGATCGCGGTGACGCGGGTGTGCGTCCGCACCGTCGCATTGAGATCGGCCACCATTTTCTCCGCGCTGGCGCTCGCCAAGGCGGCTGCCGTCCTGCCGGCGGCAAGCGCGTTCGACAGGTTCGGCTTGGAATAAAACGTGCCGTCATCGGCCGTGACGAGCGTGACCGGCGTCGCCGTATCGCGCTTGCGGATTTCCTTCAGCAGGGTGTAGCCGGCGAGGCCGGAACCGACGATGACGAGGGGATGCATGAAAACCTCCTGGATTCAGTGGGGGACGCGCGCCATGATCCTTCCGGTGCGATCGGGCATGGGCGCCTACCGGTGCGCAGGCGATCGGACAGCGATGACTTCGACCATCTCGAAATCGGCCTTGGAGACGCCGCAGTCCGGGCATTCCCAGCCCTCCGGCACGTCCTCCCAGCGGGTGCCGGGAGCGATGCCGTGCTCCGGGTCGCCTTTGGATTCGTCGTACACATAACCGCAAACGATGCATTGCCAAGCTTTCATGATTTTTCCTTTCAAAATTCAATTCAATACTTACACAGTGGACACGGAGGTCGGGGAGGCAAAGCAATGGAGATTGAAGGTTTTCCTCCTGTCCTCTGCGTCCTCTTTGTTTAATGCTTTTTCAGGCTGCGATCTTGTCCTTCTGCGCCTGGTAGTGCTTCGCGTGCCTCTCTTCCACCCTGGCCAGCGCGGCGAAACGCTTGGCGGCCTTTTCCAGCACGCTCTTGAACATTTCAGCATGTTCCTTCGATTCGGCGATCTGCTCGTCCATCTCGGCCACCGCGGCGGTGTTGCCTTCGATCATCGGGCGGTGACGGAACTTCGGGTACATCTCGGTGTATTCGTAGGTCTCGCCCTCGATGGCGTACTGCAGGCACTTGGCCGGCGTCGTCGTCTCGCCGGCGAACAGCAGTTCGGCGTGGCCAAAGGCGTGCAACAACTCTTGGTCGGCGGTGGACTCAAAAACTTGCGCCGTGGCCTCGTCGCCGGCAGCGCGGCACAGTTTGGCGAAGTAGCGATATTTGACATGCGCCATCGACTCGCCGGCAAAGGCGGCTTCGAGGTTCTGGATGGTGGGGGACTTCGTGTTCTGCATGATGCGCTCCTGTGTGGTTGATTTGCAATGTCAATCAAAACAGGAGAAATATTAGAGATCATCAATATATCGATCCAACGGATAATCTGGATCATTCCGATTGATGGAATCAATCGTCATTTTCCTCCCACGCCTGGACTATGCAACACTGGCTCCTTCATTCACCGCAACCCGCCATGCACCGCCCGATGTCTGCCCCCCTGCCCGCCGCGGCGTCCCGTCAAGCGGCCAACCCATAATGGACTGGACCCTGTTCGGCTCGGCGCTGCTGTCGTCCACCCTGTTTCCCGGCGGCTCCGAAGCCCTGCTGCTGTATCGCCTGCACCAGGGCGCCGACCCGCTGGCCGGCGTGGCGACCGCCACCGCCGGCAATGTGCTCGGCAGTCTGATCACCTACGGCATGGGACGCTTCGGCCGGCAGGCGGTGCGGCGGCGCAGCGAAAAAACCGAGCGGCACGTCGCACGCGCGGAGCGCTGGTTCGGCCGGTTCGGCCGTCCCAGCCTGCTGCTGGCGTGGCTGCCGGTGGTCGGCGATCCGCTGTGCCTGGTCGCCGGCGTGCTGCGCGTGGGAGTGGGCAGCTTCCTGCTGCTGGTGACGCTGGGCAAGCTGGCGCGCTACGCCGCGCTGGCCTGGCTGGTGTAATCAGGCGGTACGCGCGCGCCAGCGTCCGAGCGCCGCCTCCATCCGCGCCATGCTGACGTAGAAGGTGGGCGTGATGTAGAGCGTGAGGAACTGCGAGAACAGCAGCCCGCCGACCACGGCGATGCCGAGCGGCCTGCGCGCCTCGCCGCCGGCGCCGAAGCCGATGGCGATGGGAAGGGTGGCGAAGATGGCGGCGAAGGTGGTCATCATGATGGGCCGCAGACGCGTGAGGCTGGCCTCGACGATGGCATCCTCGGCGCTCTTGCCGGCACGCTGCCGGGTCAGCGCGAAGTCGATCATCATGATGCCGTTCTTCTTCACCAGGCCGACCAGCAGGATGATGCCTACGAAGCTGAAGATGTTGAGTTCCTCGTCCATCAGCAGCAGTACCAGCAAGGCGCCTGCGCCCGCCAGCGGCAGGGCGGTGAGGATGGTGAGCGGGTGGCCAAGGTGCTCGTACAGCACCGCCAGCACCATGTAGATGACGACGACGGTGAACAGCAGCAAGAGCGGCAGCTGCACCGTCGATTCCTTGAATTTCTGCGCGGCGCCGGTGAGT
>JAMCVR010000107.1 GCA_023475455.1 Thermoplasmatota archaeon
CCAGCAGTTCGGCGGGCAGGCGGATCAGGTCGTCGAAGTCGACCGCCTGATACGCGCGCAGGGTCGCGTCGTAGCGGTCGTAGATCTTCGCGTAGGCGCGCGCGTTGTCGTCCTCGGCGGTTTGCAGGGCGGCGGCGGGCGACTTCAGTTCGTTCTTCCACAGCGAGATGCGCGACACCGCGCGGCGGATTTCCTGCTTGTCGGTGGTCTTGAGGATTTCAGAAATGATGCCCATCGCGTCGGCCGAGTCGAGGATCGAGAACGCCGGTTTCAGCCCGGCGAATTTCGCGTCCTCGCGCAGCATGCGCAGGCCCATCGAGTGGAAGGTGGTGACGATCAGGCCCTTGGTGTTGACGCCCTGGGTGAGCCTGGCGGCGCGCTCCTGCATTTCGCGCGCGGCCTTGTTGGTGAAGGTGATGGCGGCGATCGAGCCGGGCTTGTAGCCGCATTCGCCGATCAGGTAGGCGATCTTGTGGGTGATGACGCGCGTCTTGCCCGAGCCGGCGCCGGCCAGCACCAGCAACGGGCCGTCGAGATATTTCGCCGCTTCGCGCTGCGGCGGGTTGAGCGCGGCGAGCAGGCTCATGCCGCGCCGAATTCGCGGTTCAGCCAGGCGTTGATGGCGTCCGATTCGTACAGCCAGGCTGCCTGGCCGTCGGCAGCGGCGATCAACAGGCAGGGCACCTGCGGCTTGCCGCCGCCGGCGATCAGCGCGGTCCGATGGGTTTCATCCCTGCGGGCGTCGCGCAGTTCGATGTCGAGCGACAGCCGCCGCATCGCGCGCCGGGTTTTCAGGCAGAACGGGCAGGCGGGAAAGTGGTACAGCGCCAGATTGCGCGTGCGCGCGTCGACGGCTTGCTGCTCGGCGGCGGGGCGAACGACGCCCTTGGGGCGGGTGAGCCGGTCGCCCAGTAGCAGGAAGGGACCGAGAATGGCGCGCAGGGTTCTGAAAAACAGACGGGCAACAAGTTTCATAGAGTGGTTTCGCGCGAGGGCGTCACGTGGAGGTCGGGCGGGGGCGCTATGATTCGGGTCAACACAGCGCACAAACGAAACCGTATTTTATATGCCCACCTATGCCATTGGCGATCTTCAGGGCTGCCAGACACCCCTGCTGCGTTTGCTGGACGCAGTGAAATTCGACCCGGCGGCCGACCGGCTGTGGTTTGTCGGCGATCTGGTCAACCGCGGACCGGACTCGCTGGCGGTGCTGCGGTTTGTCAAAAGCCTGGGCCATGCCGCCATCAGCGTGCTCGGCAATCACGATCTGCACCTGCTGGCGCTGGCCGAAGGCTTCGGCCGCGCGCACAAGGGCGACACGCTCGACGCCGTTCTGGCAGCGCCCGACCGCGACGAACTGCTGGCCTGGCTGCGCCGGCAGAAGCTGGCCTGGCAAGAAGGCGATTACCTGATGGTGCATGCGGGCGTGCTGCCGGGCTGGACGCCGGACGACACGATGCAGCGGGCGGCCGAGGCCGAGGCGGCATTGCGGGGGCCGCACTACCGCGATTTTTTCGCGCAGATGTACGGCAACGCGCCGATCGCATGGGACGCGAATCTGCAAGGGATCGAGCGCTTGCGCGTGATCGTCAACGCCTTCACCCGGCTGCGCTATTGCACGGCATCGGGCGAGATGGAATTCCACCACAAGGGCGCGCCCGGCACGCAGCCGGCCGGCTGGCTGCCGTGGTTCGAGGTGCCGGGGCGCAGGAGCGCGGACGCGACCTTCGTCATCGGCCACTGGTCGACGCTGGGACTGGTCAACCGGCCGGATTTGATCGCGCTGGATACCGGCTGCCTGTGGGGCGGAAAGCTGACCGCAATCAGGCTGGAGGACCGGCAGGTGTTCGCGGTGCAATGCCCGCAGGTGCGACACCCAAAAGCCTAGCGGTGGCGGCTTCCGCCTGCGCCGCCAGATCACGCCGGTGGCCGTTGGGCAGGATGGGTTCGCCGAAGTGCAGCTCGGCGACGAGGCCGGGTTCGCTGACGATCCGTTTCAGGCTTTGCCACATGCTGATGTCGTCGGTGTAGGCGGGCGCAGCGCTGTAGGCGCCGTCCAGCGTGCGGTAGCGCAGGGCCGCCGGCACGACCGGGCAGTTCAGTTGGACCGCCGGCTGCAACAGCGATGGCATGAACCGCCGCAGACCGCGCCCGTCGCTGGTGGTGCCTTCTGGGAATACCGCGACCCACGCGCCGTCCTGCATCAGGTCGCGCATCTCGGTGTTGATGCGCGCGGTGTCGGCACGGCGGCCGCGTTCGATGAACAGGGTGCCGGTCTTGTGCGCCAGCCAGCCCGCCACCGGCCACGTCCGCACCTCGGCCTTGGAGACGAAGTGCACCCGCTGCGCGGCGTAGATCAGATAAATGTCCAGCCACGACACGTGGTTGCACACCAGCAACGCGCCGCCCGGCAGACTGGGCGCAGGCGCCAGCTGCGTGCGCACGCCGAGCACCCGAAGCAGGCGCCGCGCCCAGGCCATGATGAGGCGGTCGCGTTGCGCAGGGCTCGCCAGGGGAAACGCCAGGCCGGCCACCGCCACTCCCCACGCGAGGTGCAGCATCAGCAGGCTGGTGCGGACGGTGCGGCGGAGGAAAGGGGGCAGTCGGGCAAACATCGCCCCTTTATTGTACGACTCTACCCGCAAGGGGTAGGCCGTGGTTGTCCCCGCAAGGGGGAGGCCGTGGCTGTAAAGCCGATAGACCGGCAACAGCCACGCACTAAAGACGCTGAAGCGTCAACAACCACGCTCATCCGATGAGGCGGCGGGCATAGCTGCGGTTCAACCGCGCCATCGGCAGCAGCATCAGCAGGTCGGCGGTGTTGAAATCGGGGTCCCAGGCCGGTTCGCCGCACACCATCGCGCCGAGCCGGGTATAGCCCTTGATCAGCGGCGGCAGCGCGGCGGTCCGGCCGTCGTCGAGCGATTCGACCGGCAGGCGATAACGCGGAGTGACGTGCCATTCGACCGGCGCAAGATGGCGTTCGGCGAGCTGGCGATACACGCTGGCGGCGGCATGGCCGCCGTCGGCCATGCCGATGCTGGCGCAGCCGACGATGTATTGGTGGCCATAGCGCGTCATGTAATCGGCCAGACCCATCCAAAGCCGCGCGATGACGGCGCCGCTGCGATGCGCCGGATGCACGCACGAACGGCCCAGCTCGGCCATGCGCGGGCGCAGGAAGTTCAGCCGGGTGAGATCGAATTCCTGTTCGGAATAGTAGCTGCCGACGCGCCTGGCGGCCTCGGGGGGGAGGATGCGATAGGTGCCGACGACTTCGCCGCTGGCGAGTTCGCGTACCAGCAGGTGGTCGCAGAACGGGTCGTACAGATCGATATCGTGTCCCGGCAGGACGGCCGACAGGCGCGCGCCCATTTCTTCGGCAAACACCTTGTGGCGCAGGCGCTGCGCTTCGCGGATTTCGCTGTCGTCCACCGCCAGCGAGACGTGATAGCGGCCGGCGGGGACGGATTGAACGGGGCTGCGGAGGTCGAGCATGGGTGCCGACGATTGATGGAATGCGCCCAGCTTAGTGGCCGGGTGTTAATGCACGGTGACGGCAGGATTGCGAAACGGTGACGCGATAATCGGTCTGCCGTTCCGGATTTATTGCGTGACCCGGGTGACGCCCCCGCCCGACAGCACGCGCACGCGGTCGCCTACCCGGAATTCCTGGTCGGCCGCCTGGGTGACGGCGATCATCCGCCCCGAGTCGAGCTTGACGGTGATTTCCACGCCCTTCCGGCGGGTGACGGCCTCTTCCGCCGCCGCGCCGCCCACGCCGCCCAGCACCGCGCCGACGGTTGCGCCGACCACGCTGCCGCGGCCGCCGCCGACCGTGCTGCCAGCCACGCCGCCGACGACTGCGCCCGCGCCCGCGCCGATCGGCGTCTTGGTGCCCTCGATGGTGACCTCGCGCACCGACTCCACGATGCCCATCTGCACCTCCTGGACGGTGCGCGCCTGGCTGCGGCTGTAATCCTTGCCGCCCAGACCCGCCGGGCAGCCTGCCAGCAGCAGCGTGCCGGCGGCGATGAGGGCGACGGCGAATGACCTGTTCATGATGGGCTCCCGTGTTTACTGGAAATCGTAGCCAAACTCGGCATGGAACGCGCTGGCGATGTCGTCGCGCCCGGGGCGGTGGTTCTGTCCGCCGCGCCGGGCGATCTTGATCGCTCCCATGAGACTGCCCAGACGCCCGGAGGTTTCCCAGTCGAGCCCGCGGGTGATGCCGTACAGGATGCCGCTGCGGTAGGCGTCGCCGCAGCCGGTGGGGTCGAGGATGGCGGCGGGGCGCGCAGCCGGGATGTCGATCTCGCGGCCGGCCGTGTGGATCACCGAGCCTTCGGCGCCGCGCGTCACGATCAGCGCCTGGACGCGGCGCGCCAGCGCAGCCAGGTTTTCCCCGGTGCGGGTTTGCAGCAGTTCGGCCTCGTAGTCGTTGAGGATGACGTAGCTGGACTTGTGGACGCACTCCAGCAGTTCCTCGCCGGTAAACAGCGGCATGCCCTGGCCGGGATCGAACACGCACGGCACCCCGGCCTCGTGAAAGCCGCGCACGTGGCGCAGCATGCCGTCGCGGCCGTCCGGGGAGACGATGCCGAGCTTGACGTCCGGCACCAGGCGCACGTCGTTCTCGTGCGCGTAGTTCATCGCGCCGGGGTGGAAGGCGGTGATCTGGTTGTCGGCGAGGTCGGTGGTGATGAAGGCCTGCGCGGTGTAGGTTCCGGCAATGTGGCGGATGTAATCGCGCGAAATCGCGTGGGCGTCGAGGCGTTCGGCGTAGGCGCCGAAGTCGTCGCCGACGGTCGCCATGATCAGCGGCTCGCCGCCCAGCAGCTTGAGGTTGTAGGCGATGTTGCCGGCGCAGCCGCCGAACTCGCGGCGCATCTCCGGCACCAGGAAGGACACGTTCAGCATGTGGATCTTGTCGGGCAGGATGTGGTGCTTGAAGTGGTCCTGGAACACCATGATGGAATCGAAGGCGAGGGAACCGCAGATGAGGGTGCGCATGATGGTTGGATTCAGTGGCGGTGTGGGATGAAAACGACAGCCGCGATTATACGCAGGGCAACGCGGCCCGGTTTCACG
Source organism: Thermoplasmatota archaeon (assembly GCA_023475455.1). The sequence goes on from JAMCVR010000107.1 coordinate 5,092, forward strand.
GAAGATTCACGCGCCTGACAGCGCGCGGTCATGCGGCGCGGCCATGCTGCGCGCATGAATGCACAACGCCTCGCGCTCTGGTGGTCGATCCCGGCAAGCCTGTTTGCCGCGGACGTGCTGGCGTGGGGGCTCTACACCCATGTGTATTTCGCGCAGCTGCTGGTATGGGCGGTGCCGCTCCTGGATCCCGCGCTGCGTCGCGCGGTGCGGCGTTTCCCGCAGCGGCTGATGGCGGGCGCCTGCCTGCCCGACCTGGCGCTGGTGGGCTCCACCGCGCGCACCCGCGCATTCGACGCCAGCCACCGCTGGGAAACCGCCCATGCGCTGCTGGATGCGGCGCACGACGACGAGACGCGCGCCTGCGCCGTCGGCGCGATCAGCCACCTGTGGGTCGACATCATCGCGCACAATCACTTCGTTCCCGCGCACGAGCACCTGTGGTGGAACGTGCCGATGCTGACGCACGCCGCGTCGGAATGGGCGATGGACCGCCACATCGCGCGCCATCTGTTCCGCCCGCCCGCCACCCTGCTGCAGGCCGACGGCTGGCTGGTCGATTATGTGGCGCGCAACTTCGGCTGCACCCCTGCCGCCGGCCGTCGCGCGGTGCGGCGTTTCCCGCAGCGGCTGATGGCGGGCGCCTGCCTGCCCGACCTGGCGCTGGTGGGCTCCACCGCGCGCACCCGCGCATTCGACGCCAGCCACCGCTGGGAAACCGCCCATGCGCTGCTGGATGCGGCGCACGACGACGAGACGCGCGCCTGCGCCGTCGGCGCGATCAGCCACCTGTGGGTCGACATCATCGCGCACAATCACTTCGTTCCCGCGCACGAGCACCTGTGGTGGAACGTGCCGATGCTGACGCACGCCGCGTCGGAATGGGCGATGGACCGCCACATCGCGCGCCATCTGTTCCGCCCGCCCGCCACCCTGCTGCAGGCCGACGGCTGGCTGGTCGATTATGTGGCGCGCAACTTCGGCTGCACCCCTGCCGCCGGCCGCCGCGCGATCCGGCAGCTGGCGGGCGCCGAGGCCCTGCTGCGGCACAGCCGCCTGCCGAATATGCTGCACGGCATGGGGCGCGTGCTCGACCGCAGGCTCGCCGCGCGCTTCGATTACTACATCCAGGAAGTCACGAC
>JAMCVR010000136.1 GCA_023475455.1 Thermoplasmatota archaeon
GCCTATTTCGACAAACTCGGCGTACCCCGACTCTCATGACCTCAACTTCTCGAACCGCCCGGTGCGGACCCGCATGCCGGGTGGTGTGGGAGGGGTGCGGTCAGGATTGACCGTCCCCTATCCCGATGTGCGGTGGGTGATGCATATGGCCCGAACGGCTCATTTCCTGCGTTTTTCTGGATGGGTGTTTTGTAACCTTCTTTCTTCAGAGTGGTGGCTGAACCGTGCGAGTCCCTCGCATTTTTTCCCGTTTCCGTTGGAGAAAAACATGAAGCATCTGGCCCACCCCCTCGCTGTCGGCGTGCTGTTGTCGCTTTCCGTGCAAGTCCAGGCGGCCTGTCTGGATACCCGCCCCAGCGTTTTTGCCGGCACGGTGGATTCCACGGTGCCCAATCAGGAGGTCGGCGGGGTGTGCATGAACGATCTCATCGTCGACGCTGCCGCCGAGGGCGCCAACTGGGGCAATCATGGCGCGTTTGTGAGCGCGGTGTCCGGACTGACGCGGGACTGGCTGAAGGCGAAAGCCATCAGCAACACGGAACGGAGCCGGATCGTGAGCGCCGCGGCCCGGTCCGATGTGGGTGACACCTTGCTGGTCAAGATTGCCGCCATCAACGATTTCCACGGCCAGTTGTTCAGCCCGGGGAATTTTGCCGGCAAGCCGGTGGGCGGCATCGATGCCCTGGCGGCTTACGTGAATGCCATCCGCGCCAAGTCGCCCAACAGCGTGGCGGTGTCCGCCGGCGACCTGATCGGCGCGACGCCGCTGGTCTCGGCCCTGTTCCACGACGAGCCCACGATCGAAGGCATGAATATCCTGGGCCTGGACTTCAATGCCGTGGGCAACCACGAATTCGACGAGGGGCGCGACGAGCTGCTGCGCATGCAGAACGGCGGCTGCCACCCCACCGACCCCAACTCCTGCCAGGGCGATGTCGTGGGAACGCCTGTCCCGTTCGAGGGCGCCCGGTTCAAGTTCCTGGCGGCCAACGTCACCGAAAAGGCCGACGGCAAGACCCTGTTCCCGGCGTATGCGATCAGGAACTTCCAGGGCAACAAGGTGGCCTTCGTCGGCATGACGCTGGAAGCCACGCCCAGCATCGTCACCCCCAGCGGCATTGCCACGCTGGATTTCCACGATGAGGCCGACACGGTCAATGCGCTGGTCCCCGAGCTGAAAGCGCAGGGCGTGGAAACCGTCGTGGTGCTGGTTCACGAAGGCGGCCGGGATACCACCGGCGCGGTCATCAACGACTGCAGCAACGTTTCCGGCGCGATTCTCGACATCGTCCGGCGCCTGGATGACGCGGTGGACCTGGTCGTCAGCGGCCATACGCACCAGGCCTATCTGTGCAGCCTGCCCAACAGGGCGGGCCGCAATATCCCGGTGACCAGCACCAACGCGCAGGGACGGACCGTCACCGAGATCGATCTGGTCATCGATACAGAAACGCGCGACGTGGCCGGCATTGCCGTCGACAATGTGGTGGTGGATCGCAGCAACACGGCCGTCACCCCGGTGGCCGCGCTGACCGCGCTGGCGAACAACTACAATGCCTTGGCCGCGCCGCTCGCCAACACGCCCCTGGGCAGCATCACGGCCGCCGTCACTCGCAGCACCAATGCCGCGGGCGAGTCCGCGCTGGGCGATGTGATCGCCGATGCGCAGCTGGAAGCCACCGCCGCCCCCGAACCGGGGGGCGCGGTGATCGCCGTGATGAACCCGGGCGGCATCCGGGGCGACTTCACATACCCGAGCAGCGCAGCGCTGGAGGGCGACGGCGTGGTGACCTACGGCGAGGCTTTCAGCGTGCAGCCTTTTGGCAATTCCCTGGTGACCAAGACCTTCACCGGCCAGCAGATTTATGACCTGCTGGAGCAACAGTGGGGCGCGCTGCAGCCTTTCGCACGCATCCTGCAGGTGTCGGATGGCTTCAGCTACCAGCACACGTTCGACACCGCGCCCGCCAGCTTCGCGGCACAAAAAGGCGGCCAATACGTCTGCGACGGCAGCGTCAAGCTCAATGGCGTGGCGATCGACAAACTCGCCAGCTACCGCGTGACCATGAACTCCTTCCTGGCCTCGGGCGGCGACAATTTCACGGTGTTCAACCAGGGCACTGCCCAACTGGGCGGCCCCCTCGACCTCGACGCGATGCAGCAGTACTTCACGGCGCACAATCCGGTCGTGCCCGGCGCGCAGGACCGCATTGTCCGGCTTGCTGCCTGCCCGGCGCCTTGAAGCGGTAGAAGGGGCCTTCTTTATTCTGGACAGGCGAGCAGCTTTCGGGCCGCTTTTTTGCGTGTACAAGTTGCGCAGGCGGATTGTTTGTTGTGACTGCGCATGGCACCGATATGGCCCGTTCGGGCCATATCGGTGTTTACGTACTGTCATCACTGCTCCGGATAATCCGGCGTTTGATGTATCCCGGTTGAACACCCATGCGCGCCCTTGCTGTTGCGATTACCCTGCTGCTCTCCCTGTTTTCCGCGGCCAGCCATGCCTGGTGGAACGAGGACTGGGCCATGCGCAAGAAAATCACGCTGACCAATCCGGCGGGCGAGGTCGCCGATGCGCCGGTGCTGATCCGCCTGCACACCGGCAATTTCGATTTCCTCTCGGCCAACGAAAACGGCAGCGATTTGCGCGTGGTGGCGGGGGACGACGCCACCGAACTCAAGTTCCACATCGAGAAATGGGACGGCATCAACCAGTTGGCGCTGGTGTGGGTGAAAGTGCCCAAGCTGGCCGCGCAGACCGAGGCCTGGCTGTATTTCGCCAATCCCGAGGCGGCGCCCGCGTCCGATCCCAAGGGCAGCTATGACGCCGCCAGCGCGGTATTCCATTTCAACGAGGCGGGCGGCAACCCGGCCGACAGCGGGCCGAACGGGCTCGACGCGACGGCCTTCGGCGGCGAACGCGCGGCGGCGTCGTTTGCCAACGGCGGCGCCAGGTTCAATGGGTCGCAAAGCCTGACGCTGCCGGCGATCAACGCGGTCGGCGGGATGAGCGTGGCGATGTGGCTGAAGCCGGCCGCGCTCGACGGCGAATTGCTGCAGGCGGGCGGATTGAGCGCTGTGCTGGCGGGCGGCACGGTGACCGTGCAGGCGGGCGGGGCGAGCGTCGCCGCCGGCGCGCCGCTCACGGCGGGCAAGTGGCATCACCTGGCGATCACGGTCGACGGCACGCTCAAGGTCTACGTCGACGGCAAGCTGGCGGGCGAGGCGCCGGGCGCCGCGCTGCCGGAAGGTGCCATGACCGTGGGCGCCGGCTACCACGGCGAGCTCGACGAGGTGCAGCTCGCCGGCCAGGTGCGCGACGCCGCGTGGATCGCGGTGCAGGCGGCGCAGGGGCCGGACGGCACGCTGGTGATGCTGGGCGAGGACGAGGCCGGCGAAGGCGGCGAATCGGCTTCGTACTTCGGGGTGATCCTGCAATCGGTGACGCTGGACGGCTGGGTCGTCATCGGCGTCCTGGCGGTGATGCTGGTGGTGGCGGCGTGGGTGATGATCGACAAGGCGGGCTACGTCAACCGCGTCGACAAGTCGAACAGCCGCTTCATGGAGAAATTCCGCGAGCTGTCGACCGATCTGGCGATGATCGACAAGGCCAGGGGACTGGCCGACGAGTTCCGCCATTCCCCGCTCTACCGCATCTATCACATCGGCGCGGTCGAACTGGGCCGCCGTTTCAAGGATACCGATGCCAGCCACGGCGCGCAGACGCTGTCGCCGCAGTCGCTCGACGCCATCCGTGCCAGCCTGGACGCCGGCCTGGTGAAGGAGAACCACAAGCTCAACCGGCTGATGGTGCTCCTGACCATCGCGATTTCCGGCGGGCCTTTCCTCGGCCTGCTCGGCACCGTGGTCGGCGTGATGATCACCTTCGCGGCGATCGCCGCCTCCGGCGACGTCAACGTCAACGCCATCGCTCCCGGCATCGCCGCCGCGCTGGTGGCCACGGTGGCGGGCCTGGCGGTCGCGATTCCCGCGCTGTTCGGCTACAACTACCTCGGCTCGCGCATCAAGACGATTTCGGCGGACATGCACATCTTCGTCGACGAATACATCACCAAGCTGGCCGAGAACTACAGCCGCTAAGCATGATGATGAATTCAAACCCCTCACCACAGAGGCACAGAGGCACGGAGAAAGTCCGGCATATAACGGATGCTCCGTTTTCCCGTGCCTATCAGTCTTCAGATAAGAGAAAACCTGAAGTTGTCATTGCGAGGAGCGTAGCGACGCGGCAATCCAGAAATGTGCGATTGATCCATGCGCTGGATTGCCGCGCTTCGCTCGCAATGACAAGGATAGGGAATTGTTCAGTGCTTTCTGGTGGGATGAAGGATCAATCCTTGTCTTTTCTCTGTGCCTCTGTGCCTCTGTGGTTAAAGGGTTTTCACCCATGAAAGTCCAGGAAGACAACGAACCGTTCGACGACATCAACGTGACGCCGATGCTGGATCTGGCCTACGTGCTGCTGGTGATTTTCATCATCATGACCACCGCGTCGGTGCAGGGCATCAAGGTCAACCTGCCGAAGGCGAGCAACGCGCCCAGCCTGGCCAAGCCGCAGACCAAGGCGATCACCATCACCGAGACCGGGCAGATTTTTCTCGACACCTATCCGGTGAGCCTTGACGAACTGCGCACCCAGCTCGGCGCGCTGAAAGCCACCAACCCCGAGCTGCCGGTGGTGGTGAAGGGCGACACCGTGGTGCAGTACGGCCGCGTCATGGAAGTGCTCGAACTGCTGGGCCAGCTCGACATCACGCAATTGGGTCTCGTCACCCAGAAGCTGGTGAAGTAAAGAGCATGGACGACCGCAAACCGGCCTGGGTGCGCTGGGGCGGCGTTGCGCTGGGGCTGGTTGCAGCCGTGCTCATCGGCATCTGGCTGAAGGACATCCTGGTCAGCGACAAGCCGGCCCGGAAACCGTCCTTGCTGCAGATCACCCTGGTGCGCCCGCCGCCTCCGCCGCCCAGGCCGCCGGAGCAGAAACCGCCCGAGCCGGAGGTGAAGGAGGAAGTGAAGATCGACCAGCCGCAGCCCACGCCCGAGCCGCAGCAGGCCGAGGCGCCGCCGCCCGGCGCGGATCTGGGCGTGGACGCCGAAGGCAGCGGCAGCGGCGACGGCTTTGGCCTGGTCGGAAAAAAGGGGGGCGCGGATTTAATCGGAGGCGGCCCCAGGGGCAACCCGTGGGTCTGGTACGACGCGCTGGTGAACGATGCGGTGAATTCGGCGTTCCAGGCGGCGCTGGAACGCGAGAAAGCGCTCAAGAACAGGAACTACAAGGTGATCGTGAAGGTATGGATCGGCAGCGACGGCGAGGTGACGCGCGCCGCCTTGATGGACAGCACGGGCGATGCCCGGGCCGACGAGGTGCTGAAGGAGGCGTTGAAGGGCATGCGCGCCCTGCGCGGCGGCCCGCCGGCGGATATGCCGCAACCGATAAAAATCCGCGTGACTTCACGCGCCTGAGAGTGAACAAGAGAACGGTATGACGATACGAAGGAAAGTGGTGGCGGTGGCGGTGGCGGCGGCGTGTTCGGGCAGCGCGCTGGCGGCGCCCGACGACGAGCGCGCACGGATCGAGCTGCTGCACGAAACCACGCTGAACCTGATCCAGTTGCTGGTGGAGCAGGGCGTGCTGAAGCAGGAGGCCGCCGAGGCGATGCTGAAGAAGGCCGAGCGGCAGGCGGCCGAGAAAACCGCCCGGGCCAAGGCCGCCGAGGCGGAAGCCGACAAGGGCGTGGTGCGCGTGACCTACGTGCCGGAAACCGTCAAGCGCGAAATCCGCGAGCAGGTGCGGCAGGAAGTGGTGGCGCAGGCCAAGCTGGAGCGCTGGGGCGACGTCAACGCGGTGCCGGAATGGCTCGACCGGCTGAAGTGGGAAGGCGACATCCGGCTACGCTACCAGGACGACCTGTTCGCCGACGGCAATGCGCCTGAAACCGTTTTCCAGGCAATCGGCCAGAACGTCAGCAACACCCTGGAAGACCGCCAGCGCGAGCGGATGAGAATGCGCCTGGGACTGAACGCCAACGTCACCGGCGGCGTCGATGCGGGCATTCGCATCACCACCGGCAACACCGCCGACCCGGTGTCGACCAACCAGACGCTCGGCAACACCGGCAACAAATACAGCCTGGTGCTCGACCGCGCCTTCCTCAAGCTGCGGCCGGTCGACGATC
>JAMCVR010000245.1 GCA_023475455.1 Thermoplasmatota archaeon
GGTGCGCGCGCCACCCCCCCTGCCACCAGTGCCGCTTCCACCGTCAGCGCGATGCGCAGGTTCACCCCCAGGTGACAGAAGTTCGGCAATTCGACTTGCCGGTTGTTATGATTCCTTCTTTTCATTCCCCGTTCTTGCCCCATGAGCACGTCATCGACGCCGCCAAGCAACTCGCCGGCCGCCTGGTCGGGCCGGTTTTCCGAGCCGGTTTCCGAAATCGTCAAACGCTACACCGCGTCGATTCCCTTCGATTATCGGCTGGCCGAGTTCGATATTCAGGGTTCGCTGGCGCACGCCGCCATGTTGCACCACGTCGGCGTCCTGTCCAAGGACGACCTGGAAGCGATCCGCCACGGCATGGCCGAGCTGCTGGCCGAGATCCGCGCCGGACAATTCAGTTGGTCGCTGGACAGGGAAGACGTCCACCTCAACATCGAAGCCGCACTGACCGCGAAAATCGGCGACGCCGGCAAGCGCCTGCACACCGGGCGCAGCCGCAACGACCAGGTGGCGACCGATATTCGCCTCTACCTGCGCGATGCGATCGACCGCATTCTGGCCGGACTCCGCGCCTGCCAGACCGCGCTCGTCGACCTGGCCGAGCAGCACGCCGACACCGTGATGCCCGGCTTCACCCATCTGCAGGTGGCGCAGCCGGTCACCTTCGGCCACCACCTCTTGGCCTACTTCGAAATGCTGGCGCGCGACGCCGAGCGCATGGCCGACTGCCGCCGCCGGGTGAACCGCCTGCCGCTGGGCGCCGCCGCGCTGGCCGGGACCAGCTACCCGGTCGACCGCCAGTTTGTCGCTGAGCAACTCGGCTTCGAGGCAGTCTGCGAAAACTCGCTCGACGCCGTCTCCGACCGCGACTTCGCCATCGAGTTTGCCGCCGCCGCCGCCTTGGTGATGACGCATCTCTCCCGCCTGTCGGAAGAACTGATCCTGTGGATGAGCCCGCGCTTCGGCTTCATCGACCTGGCCGACCGCTTCTGCACCGGGTCAAGCATCATGCCGCAGAAGAAGAACCCCGACGTGCCCGAACTGGTGCGCGGCAAGACCGGCCGGGTCAACGGCCATCTGGTGGCGCTGCTCACCCTGATGAAGGGCCAGCCGCTGGCGTACAACAAGGACAACCAGGAAGACAAGGAACCGCTGTTCGACACCGTCGACACCCTGACCGACACGCTGGCGATCTACGCCGACATGCTGCGCGGGGTGACGGTCAAGCCGGACGCGATGCGCGCCGCGGTGATGCAGGGCTTCGCCACCGCCACCGACCTGGCCGACTATCTGGTGAAGAAGGGCGTGCCCTTCCGCGATGCGCATGAAGTCGTGGCGCGCGCCGTGCGTGCGGCCGACACCGGCGGGCGCGATCTGGCAAATCTTCCGCTCGACGAATTGCAGGCGTTCAGCCCGATGATCGCGGACGACGTCTACGCCGTGCTGACGCTGGAAGGCTCGCTCGCCGCCCGCGACCATCTGGGCGGCACCGCGCCGGCGCAGGTGCGTAAAGCGATCGCCCGCGCGCGGCAGCGGATCTAGGGATTCACAAGGAGGACACAGAGGACACGGAGAAAAGCCTCGTTCATCCTCTGCGTCCTCCGTGTCCTCATTGTAAAAAACCAGCGGTTGCGCATCAGGGCGACTCCACCAGCGCCACCGGCGGCGCGTGCTCGCGGCAGATCCGCCGCACTTCCGGACTGGACAGCTTTTCCTGCATCAGCGCGCAGAAATAGCTGCGCGGCCCCAGCCGCTGGTTGTGACGGCAGGTGGCGCACACGCCGAAGCTGCGCTTGCCGCTTTGCGCCTGCACCTGGGCCAGCACCTGCCGCAGCACCACCATCGCCGACGTCACCCGCGCCGGACTCGCGGTCTGCACGATATCGCGCCAGGCACTCCCGGCGCTCAGGGTCTTCAGCAGCGTGGTGCCGCCCTCGGCCAGGATCAGTCGCACCACCCGGCCATCGCGGGGATCGGCATAACGCGAGATCAGGCGGCGGCGTGCCAGCACCAAAACCGTCTGCGATACCGTGCCCTTGGTCAGCCCGAGGTATTCGGTCAGCGCCTGCGGGGTATTGCTGAAGCGGTTGGCCTGGTTCAGATAGAACAGCACCTGCAGGTGCACCGGCTGCAGCCCCTGCGCCGCGCCCGCCTGCCGCAAGTCGGCCCGGGTCATCAGCGACAGCCGCTCGACCAGGTCGAACAGGGTGAGCGCCTGGCTTTTCAAATGTTTTTCAGAACCGGACCATGACGCCGCCCTGCGCGGCGATCAGCGCGGCCAGCTTGTCATAGAGCGGCTCGCCGCTCTTGGTGTCGAACCAGCCGGCATCCAGCGGCTTGAAGTGAAAGCCGCCCGAACGCGCCGCGACCCAGATTTCGCGCGCCACGCCGTGGCGGTTGATGATGATCTTGCTGCCGTCGTCGAACTCGACCTCGATGATGCCGTCGGCCGGTGTCTCGAAATCCAGGTCGGCGTCTTCCAACGCCTGTTCGATGCGTGTCAGGGTCGTGCCGGCGGCCTGGTTGAATTCGGCCTCGCTGGATTCGCTTTTCGTCATGATGTCCCGTGCTAACATTTCGCGCATGAAACTGCGCACCTTATATATAGTGTCCCTGTTGCTGTGCGGGCTTGGTCTGACGGCCTGCGGCTCCAAGGGTGACCTGTATCTTCCCGAAAATCCCCCCGCACCGCAACGGACTTCCAATTGAACACCCTGAATCGCATCGACGGCCGCCTCCACCTGGAAGGCGTGGCGCTGGACACGCTTGCCGAACGATTCGGCACGCCGCTGTATGTCTATTCCCGGCGGGCGCTCGAAAGCGCCTACCAGGCGTATAGCGACGCCTTTGCCGCAACGCCCCACCTGATCTGCTACGCGGTCAAGGCCAATTCCAGCCTGGCCATCCTCAACCTGTTCGCGCGGCTCGGCGCCGGCTTCGACATCGTCTCCGGCGGCGAACTGGCCCGCGTGATGGCCGCCGGCGGCGACCCCGGCAAGGTCGTGTTCTCCGGCGTCGGCAAGACCGCGGACGAGATGCGCGCCGCGCTCAAGGCCGGCATCCTCTGCTTCAACGTCGAATCGCTCGGCGAACTGCACCGGCTGAACCGCGTGGCCCGCGAGCTGGGCAAGGTCGCGCCGGTGTCGTTCCGCGTCAATCCCGACGTCGACCCGAAGACGCACCCGTATATCTCCACCGGGCTCAAGGAAAACAAGTTCGGCGTGCCGATCGCCGAGGCGCCCGTGCTGTACCGCCTGGCCGCCGGCCTGCCGAACCTGAAGATCACCGGCGTCGACTGCCACATCGGCTCGCAGCTGACCGACCTGTCGCCGCTGGCCGATGCCGCCGACCGCGTGCTGGCGCTGGTCGATGCGCTGGCGGCCGAAGGCATTTCGCTGCAACACATCGACCTCGGCGGCGGCGTCGGCATCCGCTACCGCGACGAGACGCCGCCCGATCTTGCCGCCTACGGCCGGGTGCTTGCTCAAAAATTTGCCGGCCGCCGCGAGAAGCTGCTGCTGGAGCCGGGGCGTTCGCTGGTCGGCAACGCGGGGCTGCTGCTCACGCGCGTCGAGTACCTGAAGCCGGGCGAGGACAGGAATTTCGCCATCGTCGACGCGGCGATGAACGACCTGATGCGTCCCGCGCTGTACGAGGCGTATCACGAAATCGTCGCCATCGACGAACGTCCAACCCCCACAAAGCGCTACGACATCGTCGGCCCGATCTGCGAGACCGGCGATTTTCTTGGCTTTGCGCGCGATCTCGCCATCGAGGAAGGCGACCTGCTGGCCCTGCTTTCGGCCGGCGCCTACGGCATGAGCATGGCATCCAACTACAATTCGCGCCCGCGGGCGGCCGAAGTGCTGATCGACAAGAATGAAATCCACCTCATCCGCGAACGCGAATCCCAGGACCGCATGATGGCCGGAGAATGGCTTGTTGACTGACTTTCATCGGTACAGTTCGGGTGTCTACTTTTCGGATTTTTGGTATCGATCCGATACATTTTGCTTGACCGCTACATTTTTCATTGAATTATTTTCACCATGGCTTGACTATTCGTTGAACCCACGGGAAAAGTAACTAGAATGAGGCTCACCAAGCGGAGCCTCGGTATCGCCCGTGTCTAGCGGGTTTCGGGCAAGTCGGTCGCCTGTCGGTACCACGCTTTGGAAGTGCAAATTCTGACTGCACGTGGCTTCAAGCTGTAGTGATAAGTGAATGTGTTCAACTTCTAAGGAGTGTTAGATGGCAACAGTGAAAAAACCCGCCGCCAAAAAACCGGCAGCCAAGAAGGCAGCAGCCAAACCCGCTGCCAAACCCGTAGCCAAGAAGGCCGCACCAGCCAAGAAGGCGGTCGCCGCCAAAAAACCGGCAGCCAAAAAGCCGGTAGCCAAGAAAGCCGCCGCCAAGCCGGCAGCCAAAAAGCCGGCAGCCAAGAAAGCCGCGCCGGCCAAGAAAGCGGTCGCCGTCAAAAAACCGGCAGCCAAAAAGCCGGTAGCCAAGAAAGCCGCCGCCAAGCCGGCAGCCAAAAAGCCGGCAGCCAAGAAAGCCGCGCCGGCCAAGAAGGCAGTCGCCGCCAAAAAACCGGTAGCCAAGAAAGCCGCCGCCAAGCCGGCAGCCAAAAAGCCGGTAGCCAAGAAAGCCGCGCCGGCCAAGAAGGCGGTCGCCGCCAAAAAACCGGCAGCCAAAAAGCCGGTAGCCAAGAAAGCCGCCGCCAAGCCGGCAGCCAAAAAGCCGGCAGCAAAACCGGTTGCCAAGAAGGCGGCACCGGCCAAGAAGCCTGTCGCGAAGAAGGCGGTCCCCGCCAAACCCGCGCCAGCTCCCGTGGCTGCCCCTGCCCCCGCACCGGCGGTACCGGTCATCAAGCCTTTCGGGCTCTAACAGGTCGGGCACTGCCCAATCTGAAACGGGGGCTTGTCCCCCGTTTTTTATTGGGCGCGGCCGGGGGCTTGTCCCCCGTTTTTTATCGCCTCATTCCGGCTCGACCCGATGCGGAGTCAAGACCTGGCCGGCGCGAAACGGTCACGGACCGCCACCAGCAAGCTCATTCCCCACGGCAGCCGCAGCGTCAGCAACAGTGCGAGCATTGCTCCGTAGACCAGCGGTTCGGTCAGGTCTTTCTTCACCAGCCACAGGTAATGAACCACGCCCAGCAGGGCAATCGGGTAAACCAGACGATGCAGTTGCTGCCAGCGGCGACCGAGGCGGCGCATCATGGCATGGGTCGAGGTCGCGGCGAGCGGGACGAGCAGCACAAAGGCGGTGAAGCCTACGGTAATGAAGGGGCGCTTGACGATGTCCCTGGCGATGGTCGCCGGATCGAAAAACTGGTCCAGCCAGACGTACGTGACGAAATGCAGGCAGGCGTAAAAAAAGGTGAACAGCCCCAGCATGCGCCGGTAACGGATGAGATCTGCGCGCCCGGTCAGCCGCCGCAGCGGGGTGACGGACAGCGTCACCAGCAGCCCGACCAGCGTCCAGGTACCCGTGGAGCGCGTGATGAATTCGATCGGGTTGGCGCCCAGACCACCGCTGGCACCCAACGCAATCAGCCGGGCGAGCGGCAACAGGCACGCCAACGCAATCCAGGCCTTGGGCTTGCGCAGGACCGTGCCCATCAGAAGAATTTTTTCAGGTCCATGCCGCGATACAACGAGGCGACCTGCGACCCGTAACCATTGAACATCAGCGTGTCGCGCTTGCGGAACTCGCCGATGCGGCGTTCCTTCGCCTGGCTCCAGCGCGGATGGTCGACCTGCGGATTGACGTTGGAATAGAAGCCATACTCCCGCGGCGCGGCCGCCATCCAGGCCGTGAGCGGCTGCTTTTCGACGAAACGGATCTTGACGATGGACTTGGCGCTCTTGAAGCCATACTTCCACGGCACCACCAGCCGGATCGGCGCGCCGTTCTGGTTCGGCAGCACCTCGCCATACAGTCCGACCGCCAGCAGCGTCAGCGGATGCATCGCCTCGTCCAGCCGCAGTCCTTCGACATACGGCCAGTCGAGCCGGGGGCTTGTCCCCCGTTTTTTATCGCCTCATTCCGGCTCGACCCGATGCGGAGTCAAGACCTGGCCGGCGCGAAACGGTCACGGACCGCCACCAGCAAGCTCATTCCCCACGGCAGCCGCAGC
>JAMCVR010000044.1:0-3130 GCA_023475455.1 Thermoplasmatota archaeon
CGGTCAGTACCAGTACCGCGACCGCCGTCAGCGCAAGCGCCAGTTCCGCGCACTGTGGATCGCCCGTATCAACGCCGCCTCGCGGCAGCACGGCCTGACCTACAGCGTGTTCATGAACGGTCTGAGCAAGAGCGGCGCCGCCAAGCGGTTCCGCGCGCTGGGCGGCGGCGGGTTCAAGCGCTCGCACGCGTTCATGCGTCACATTCTCACCAAGAAGAGCACCAAGCGTAAGCGCCAGTTGCGCGGCATGGAAACCGTCAATGCCAGCAACCACAAGGCGGTTGCACGCATGTTGCCCTACGCATAAAGGAGAGAAACCATGCCACGCGTCAAACGGGGTGTAACCGCCCGCGCCAGCCACAAGAAAATCCTCGATGCCGCCAAAGGCTATCGCGGCCGTCGCAAGAACGTATTCCGCGTCGCCAATGAAGCGGTGATGAAGGCCGGTCAGTACCAGTACCGCGACCGCCGTCAGCGCAAGCGCCAGTTCCGCGCACTGTGGATCGCCCGTATCAACGCCGCCTCGCGGCAGCACGGCCTGACCTACAGCGTGTTCATGAACGGTCTGAGCCGCGCCGAGATCGGGATCGACCGCAAGGTGCTGTCCGACATCGCGATTTTCGACAAGGATGCCTTTGCCAAGATCGTCGAACAGGTCAAGGCCAAGCTGGCGGCGTAAGCCGTCAAACTGTCACAAAAAAAGGCCGCAAGGCCTTTTTTTGTTTGTGAATGATTCGAGAATTTCGCCATGCGCAATCCAAACGAAATCGTTGCCGACGCCCTTGCCGCCATTCAGGCCTGCCCCGACCTGCCGACGCTGGAACAGGTCAAGGCGGCTTATCTGGGGAAAAGCGGCCAGCTCACCGAGCTGCTGAAAAGCCTGGGCGCGATGCCCGCTGACGCGCGCAAGACCGCCGGCGCCCGCATCAATGAGGCCAAGCAGGCGGTCGAGGCGGCGTTGAGAAGCCGTCGCGATGCGCTGCAACAGGCCGAGCTGGACCGCCAGTTGGCGGCCGAGACGCTGGACGTGACCCTGCCGGGGCGGGGACTGGCGCGTGGCGGCCTGCATCCGGTGTCGCGCACGCTGGCGCGCATTCTGGCGCTGTTCCGCTCGATCGGCTTCGAGGTGGCGACGGGGCCCGAGATCGAGACCGACTTCTACAACTTCACCGCGCTCAACATCCCGGAAGACCATCCGGCGCGGGCGATGCACGACACCTTCTATCTGCAGAGCGGCGAGCTGCTGCGCACCCACACCTCGCCGGTGCAGGTGCGTCACATGCAGACCCACCAGCCGCCGCTGCGCATCATCGCGCCGGGGCGGGTGTACCGCTGCGATTCCGACGTCACGCACACGCCGATGTTCCACCAGATCGAAGGCCTGTGGGTCGACGAGTCGGCGTCGTTCGCCGACCTCAAGGGCGTGCTCGCCGATTTTATGCGCAATTTCTTCGAGCGCGACGATCTGCCGGTGCGCTTCCGTCCCTCGTTCTTCCCCTTCACCGAACCGTCGGCCGAAATGGACATCGGCTGCGTGATGTGCGGCGGCTCCGGCTGCCGGGTGTGCTCGCACACCGGCTGGCTGGAAGTGCTGGGTTGCGGCATGGTGCATCCCAACGTATTCAGGCACGTCGACATCGACGCCGAACGCTACATCGGCTTTGCCTTTGGTCTGGGCGTCGAGCGTCTGGCCATGCTGCGTTACGGCGTCGACGACCTGCGGCTGTTCTTTGAAAATGATTTGCGCTTCCTCAAGCAATTCAACCAATAGAGCGCATTCATCATGCAATTTTCCGAAGCCTGGTTGCGCAGCCTGGTGAACCCTGCGCTCGATACCGCCCAACTCGCCCATGCCCTGACCATGGCAGGGCTGGAAGTGGAGGCGCTGGTGCCCGCCGCGCCGCCTTTCAGCAATGTGGTGGTGGCCGAGATACTGTCGGCAGAGAAACATCCCGATGCCGATCGCCTGCGCGTGTGCCAGGTCGATGTCGGCGAGGCCGCGCCGGTCACCATCGTGTGCGGCGCGCCCAACGCGGCGGCGGGACTCAAGGTGCCGTGCGCGCGTCCCGGCGCCAGGCTGCCCGGGATCGAGATCAAGGTTGCCAAGGTACGCGGCGTCGAATCCTTCGGCATGCTGTGCTCGACCAGGGAGCTGGGCCTGGAAGGCGCGGCCGAGGGTCTGATGGTGCTGGATGCCGACGCCCCGGTGGGCGAGGATTTCCGCAGCTGGCTCAACCTGGACGACACCCTCATCACGCTGAAGCTCACGCCCAACCGCGCGGATTGCCTGTCGCTCTCGGGACTTGCGCGCGAAGTCGGCGCGATCACCGGCGCCGAGGTACGGCTGCCGCAGATTTCCGAGGTCGCCAGCCGCATTCAGGACATGCTGCCGGTTCAGGTGTCGGCTGCGGACGCCTGCCCGCTCTATCTGGGGCGCGTGGTGCGCGGCATCGACGCCCAGGCGGCGACGCCGCGCTGGATGGCCGAGCGCCTGGAGCACAGCGGCATCCGTCCGCTCCTGGCGCCGGTCGACATCACCAACTACGTCCTGCTCGAGCTCGGCCAGCCGATGCACGCTTTCGCCCTGTCGCGCCTCAGCGGCGGCGTCGAGGTGCGGCTGGCGCGTGCGGGTGAAACACTTGAGCTGCTGAACGGCCAGACCGCCGAGCTCGCGCCCGACATGCTGGTGATCGCCGACGCCGGCGGGCCGGTGGCGCTGGCCGGCATCATGGGCGGGCTGCCGACCAGCGTGGAACGCGCCACCGTCGACGTTTTCCTCGAAGCCGCGTTCTTCGCGCCGGCGGCGATCGCCGGGCGCGCGCGGCGCCTGGGTTTGTCCACCGATTCGTCGCACCGCTTCGAGCGCGGCGTCGATTTCGGCACCACCCGCCGGGCGATGGAGCGGGCGACGCAGTTGCTGCTCGACATCTGCGGCGGCCAGGCCGGACCGGTCACCGAGGCGGTGGCCGCGTTGCCGGTGCGGGCGCCGATCACCCTGCGGCTGGCGCGCCTCACGCGCGTGGCCGGCATCGAACTCGACACGGATGGGGTGGTGCGCGGCTTCGCCGCACTCGGCGCACGGGTCGAACGCCAGGAAGACAGCCTCGTCGTCACCCCGCCGAGTTTCCGC
>JAMCVR010000044.1:3140-6108 GCA_023475455.1 Thermoplasmatota archaeon
GTGGGGCGGCCTGATCGACACCCTGCGCCACAACCTCAACCGCCAGCAGGCGCGGGTGCGCGTTTTCGAACTGGGGCGGGTGTACGCGTCGCAGGCCGAGCAGCCGATGAAGCTGGGCTCGACACGGATGGGGTGGTGCGCGGCTTCGCCGCACTCGGCGCACGGGTCGAACGCCAGGAAGACAGCCTCGTCGTCACCCCGCCGAGTTTCCGCTTCGATCTGACGATCGAGGAAGACCTGATCGAGGAAGCGGTGCGCCTGTTCGGCTACGACAAGATCCCCGCCCAGCCGCCGGCAGCGCCTTCGCGCATGCTGCCGCAGGGCGAAACGCACCTCGGCGACGACAGCCTGCGCCAGATGCTGGTCGACCTGGATTACCAGGAAGTCATCACCTACAGCTTCGTCGACCCGGCGTGGGAGACTGCGCTCGATGCGGGAGCCCGCCCGCTTCTGCTCGCCAACCCGCTGGCCAGCCAGCTGTCGGCGATGCGCACCACCCTGTGGGGCGGCCTGATCGACACCCTGCGCCACAACCTCAACCGCCAGCAGGCGCGGGTGCGCGTTTTCGAACTGGGGCGGGTGTACGCGTCGCAGGCCGAGCAGCCGATGAAGCTGGGCGGGCTGGCCTATGGCGACGCGCTGCCCGAACAATGGGGCGCAGCCGCGCGCCGCGTCGATTTCTTCGACCTCAAGGGCGACCTGGAACGCCTGTTCGGCCATGCGCTCGATGCCCGGCGCGGTGCGCATCCCGCGCTGCACCCGGGGCAGTGCACCGAGCTCTGGGCCGACGGCCGGGCCATCGGCTGGATCGGCGCCCTGCATCCGCGTCTGGTGCAGGCGTTCGACCTGCCCGCCGCACCGGTGCTGTTCGAGCTCGACAGCGAGGCGCTGGCCCGGCGCCGCCTGCCGCGCCATGCGGCCCTGTCGCGCTTTCCGCTGGTGCGGCGTGATCTGGCGTTCGTGCTGGACGTCCACACCCCGGCCGGCGAACTGCTGTCCGTGCTGCGTCAAGCCGCAACCGACGGGGTGCGCTCGATCGACGTGTTCGACGACTATCGCGGAAAAGGCATGGCCGAAAACCAAAAAAGCCTTGCTATCCGGGTAGTTATGCAAGATACTGAACGCACATTGACGGATCAGGAAGTGGAAGATGCAGTGCAGAAACTGGTCGATGCCGCGCTTCGTCAGTGCAATGCCAGTTTGCGTGCTTGACGCAAATAAAATGGGCGCGTGTTTGACGCAAAAATGTAGTTGGTGCGTGCGTGACGCGATTTTTTCTAAGCCATTTCTGCCAAACGACCATGAGCACCCTGACCAAAGCTGATCTGGCCGAACTGCTGTTCGAAAAAGTGGGTTTGAACAAACGCGAGGCCAAGGACATTGTCGAGTCCTTCTTCGACGAAATCCGTTTGTCGCTCGAGAAGGGCGACATTGTTAAACTGTCCGGCTTCGGCAATTTCCAGTGCCGCGAGAAACCGCAGCGTCCGGGCCGCAATCCCAAAACCGGCGAGGAAATGCCGATTTCCGCGCGTCGCGTGGTGACCTTCCACGCCAGCCAGAAACTCAAGTCCCAGGTCGAAGGCGCCCAAATTGGAACGCCCAGCCCGGAGTGAACTGCCGCCGATTCCGGCCAAACGCTATTTCACCATCGGTGAAGTGTCCGAGCTGTGCGCCGTCAAGGCGCACGTGCTGCGTTACTGGGAGCAGGAATTCACCCAGCTGCGTCCGATCAAACGGCGCGGCAACCGGCGTTACTACCAGCACCACGAAGTCCTGCTGATCCGCCGCATCCGCGAACTGCTGTACGAAGAAGGCTTCACCATCAGCGGCGCGCGGCAGCGTCTGGAGCACGACGCCGAGGCGCCCGCCGAGACCGCGCCCGCACCCGTTGCAAGTGCGCTGGATGTCGGCAAGCTGCGTACCGAAATCAGCGCAATCCTGAAAATATTGGGTTAGGGTCTGTTCACACTTTTTTTACGTCTGCGGCGAGGCCGATTCGGGATGCAGCCCGCGAAGCAGGGTGCGCCGCTGTGCGAGCACAGCAAGCGGACTGCGACAAAAGGATGCGCCCGAATCGACCCGCCCCTCCGGGTTGGCGCGAGAAAGCACGTCTGCGGCGTTGCGCCGCTTGGCAAGGGATTGCCCTTCCCAGCGCGACGCGCCTTGCATCCATCGCTTTCTCGCGCCAACGCAGGCGCAAAAATAGTGTGAACAGACCCTTAAGGGCTTCCGCCGGGCGCCGCTCCTCTGTTAGAATCTCGGGCTTCGTCGGGGCGTAGCGCAGCCTGGTAGCGCACCTGCATGGGGTGCAGGGGGTCGGAAGTTCGAATCTTCTCGCCCCGACCAATATTCCGTTGTGCGTGCAGCAGTCGGCACGCCACAACCTCAGCCGGACAGGACATCGCGTCCGGCCACACACAAGCCACAGTCGATGCCTGCGCAGGCACACATCTGAAATGTGGTTTCGGAACGAAGTCCTGTCCGTCCAAAGCGCATGCGCATCAGGCTGTCACGCTTGATTGACACACTATTGCCGTTCGTTCAATTCAGGAGAGAGTCATGGAACACACCTTGCCCGCACTGCCTTTTGCCATGGACGCGCTCGCGCCGCACATGTCCAAGGAAACCTTCGAGTACCACTACGCCAAGCACCACCAGGCCTACGTGACCAATCTCAACAACCTGATCAAGGGCACCGAGTTCGAGAACAAGTCGCTCGAGGACATCGTCAAGACCGCGCCCGCCGGCGGCGTCTACAATAACGCCGCGCAGGTGTGGAACCACACCTTCTTCTGGAACTGCCTGTCGCCCAGCGGCGGCGGCGCGCCCTCCGGCGCGCTGGCCGACGCCATCAACAAGAAGTGGGGCTCGCTGGACGAGTTCAAGAAGGCCTTCCAGACCAGCGCCGTCGGCAACTTCGGTTCCGGCTGGACCTGGCTGGTGAAGAAGGCCGACGGCTCGCTCGACA
>JAMCVR010000231.1 GCA_023475455.1 Thermoplasmatota archaeon
GCCCTTGTTGCAGCCGCGCGGGTTGGCGTCGGGAATGTCCGGGCTGATCGGGGGATAGCTGGCGGACTGCTCCTCGCGCGTCACCACGCCGTTCTTTGCATACACTTTCCAGGCGCAGTTGCCCTGGCAGTTGGAACAATGGAAGGCGAACCCCTGCGCGTCGCCGCGGCTGGCGCGAAAACGGTCGCGATAAAACGCCTCCCAGGCGCGCCCGGCGGCAGTCCGGCGCGGTTCGGCGGCGTTCGCCGGCAAATCGACGAAGGGGCCGCCGAAGGCCAGCGCCAGGCCGCAGCAGGCGGTACTTTTGAGGAATTCGCGCCGTTCCATCGCGGCCTACCTCGCCACCGGCCGCGCCGGGTCGGACGCCCACTCGATCCACGAGCCGGGATACACCTTGACCTTGTCGTAGCCGAGCAGGGTGAGCGCGGCGAGCAGATGGGTGGAACGCCCGAGGCCGCCGTTGCAATAGACGACGATTTCCTTGCCGGGAAGGATGCCCGCCTGCCGCAGCGCCCGCTGCATGGGCTCCGCTCCCTTGAAGGTGGCGACGTCGCCGGACAGCCTGTCCCAGGGGAAACTGCGCGCGCCGGGCACATGGCCGCCGCTGCGCGCGCCGCCGTTTTCCTTGCCGGAGAATTCGGCGATGGAACGGGCGTCCACCAGCACATCGGCCTGGGCGAGCATGTCCGGCTTCACCGCCCAGCCGTCTCCGGGTTGGGGGAGGTAAGTCTTCTTGACCGGCCTGGGCGCATCCTGGCCGACCGGACGCTGCTCCTTCAACCACTTGCGGAAACCGCCGTCGAGTATGCGCACCCGGTCATGGCCGAGAAAGCGCAGGATGTACCATACCGCGCTCGCGCCGCGCCCGTCGCCGTTGTCGTAGACCACCACGTCCGAATCGCGCGCGATGCCCAGGGCGCCGAACCGGGAAGCCGCCAACTGGGGGAAAACCGGCCGGCCGGTTTTCAGGCTCCGCTCCCTTGAAGGTGGCGACGTCGCCGGACAGCCTGTCCCAGGGGAAACTGCGCGCGCCGGGCACATGGCCGCCGCTGCGCGCGCCGCCGTTTTCCTTGCCGGAGAATTCGGCGATGGAACGGGCGTCCACCAGCACATCGGCCTGGGCGAGCATGTCCGGCTTCACCGCCCAGCCGTCTCCGGGTTGGGGGAGGTAAGTCTTCTTGACCGGCCTGGGCGCATCCTGGCCGACCGGACGCTGCTCCTTCAACCACTTGCGGAAACCGCCGTCGAGTATGCGCACCCGGTCATGGCCGAGAAAGCGCAGGATGTACCATACCGCGCTCGCGCCGCGCCCGTCGCCGTTGTCGTAGACCACCACGTCCGAATCGCGCGCGATGCCCAGGGCGCCGAACCGGGAAGCCGCCAACTGGGGGAAAACCGGCCGGCCGGTTTTCAGGTTCTCCTCGCTGTCCTCCAGCTCCATGAAATACAGGTTCACGGCACCGGGAATATGGGCGCGCCGGTAGTTCTCGGCATTTTCCGCGTCGATCAGTCTGACCTCGCCGGCGGCCAGCGCCGCGGCCAGTTGTCCGGTGGTGACCAGCAGGTCCGCCCCCGCTGCCGCGGCGGGCGGCAGCGCCAGCAGAAAAAACACCAGCAGTACATTCCTCATCTCTGCCTCCTCAGCGTGTCGAATCGATGGCCTGCCGGATCAGTTGCTGCATTTGCGCGCTGTCCCAGAGTTGCGGCCCGGCCTTGCCGGCCAGGATGCGTCCCTCGCGATCCAGCAGATACGTCACCGGCACGCCTGCCGCGCGATAAGCGGACGCCGTCTTCCGGTCGTCGTCCAGCAGAACGTCGAAGGAGGGCGGTTTGCCTCCCAGAAAGCGCCGGATGCCGGGTTCGGAATCCGCCACGGCCACGGCCAGCACGGTGAAATCCGCGCCGCCCAGGGACTGCTGCAGGCGTTCCAGGGACGGGAATTCCTCGCGGCAGGGCGGGCACCAGCTCGCCCAGAAATTGAGCAGCACCACCCGGCCCCTGTAGTCGCGGTTGCCGCGCTCGCCCCCGTGCAGCGCCGCCAGCCTGTACGGCGGCGCCTTGAGCGCGACGACGTAGGCATCCATGCCGGCGGCGCGGGCGGCGTCCCGGTCGAGCGTCGCGCCGGCAAGCGCCGGCGCGACGGCGAAGGCCCATGCCAGCAGCCACGCGCCCCGCTTCATTACAGACAGCCCTTGAAAAACTTGCGCTCGCCGACGGTTTCCAGCAGGTCCAGCTTGACCGATCAGTCTGACCTCGCCGGCGGCCAGCGCCGCGGCCAGTTGTCCGGTGGTGACCAGCAGGTCCGCCCCCGCTGCCGCGGCGGGCGGCAGCGCCAGCAGAAAAAACACCAGCAGTACATTCCTCATCTCTGCCTCCTCAGCGTGTCGAATCGATGGCCTGCCGGATCAGTTGCTGCATTTGCGCGCTGTCCCAGAGTTGCGGCCCGGCCTTGCCGGCCAGGATGCGTCCCTCGCGATCCAGCAGATACGTCACCGGCACGCCTGCCGCGCGATAAGCGGACGCCGTCTTCCGGTCGTCGTCCAGCAGAACGTCGAAGGAGGGCGGTTTGCCTCCCAGAAAGCGCCGGATGCCGGGTTCGGAATCCGCCACGGCCACGGCCAGCACGGTGAAATCCGCGCCGCCCAGGGACTGCTGCAGGCGTTCCAGGGACGGGAATTCCTCGCGGCAGGGCGGGCACCAGCTCGCCCAGAAATTGAGCAGCACCACCCGGCCCCTGTAGTCGCGGTTGCCGCGCTCGCCCCCGTGCAGCGCCGCCAGCCTGTACGGCGGCGCCTTGAGCGCGACGACGTAGGCATCCATGCCGGCGGCGCGGGCGGCGTCCCGGTCGAGCGTCGCGCCGGCAAGCGCCGGCGCGACGGCGAAGGCCCATGCCAGCAGCCACGCGCCCCGCTTCATTACAGACAGCCCTTGAAAAACTTGCGCTCGCCGACGGTTTCCAGCAGGTCCAGCTTGACCGGCGCCAGCACGCCGTCCCTGATCTCGCCGGTCATGCTCACTTTCCTGGCGTATACCTTGTCGATCTCGGCGGGCGCGATGGCCTTGCCCTCGCCGAAAACGAAGGCGAGCGTCTCGCCGTTTTCCAGCAACAGCACCGGCCGGTCGACGAAGCGCAGCGGGCAATCGGCCACGCGCAGAACCTGTGCGCACGGCTCGCCCACCACCCAGCCGTCGAATTTCGGCGATTCGGCGCGTGCCGGCATCGCCAGCAGCGAAACCAGGCAAAGACCGGTCGTGAATTTCATTTTTTCATCTCCGTCTCCGGCCGCCGCGGCGCTAATTCCCCGACTTGATCGCCGACTTGAGCGTGTCGAAATCCTTCTTCACCTCCATCAGCCGGCCCTGCTGCGCCTGTTTCGGTGCGTTCTCGATTTCGAGGATGTCGGCGATCTGGTCGTAGCTCACCATGCCGTTCAGCTCGCCGCCGTCCACGGCGATCAGCTGGCCGCCGTAGTACACCGCCGGAGCCTTGGCGCCCGGCCCGGCAAACGTCACGGGAATGATTTGCACCGGAATCTTGTAGATATTGGACAGCTCGGCCGCCACCTGGATGTTGTTGTTGCAACGCGCGCCGGGCGGGTCGCGGCTGACCAGCACCAGCGCCTTTTGACCGTTGACGACGGCTTGCCCGGGCGACCCGCCGGCCCAGGCGGACGGTATGGGAACAATGGCGATCAGCGCCAACAGGAATGCGGCGGCGACGGCGGGGCGTATTTGACTGGGTTTCATCATGTCTCCTTGGCTAATGCGTCATTGTGGATAATCAAACCTTTTTATTTTTTAAATAATCATATGATCGTTTGAATAATAGTCAAGCGGTAAATGAATGCGCGGAAATGAAAGGCGATCTTTAGAATGCTCGCGGAGGGGCGCCCCGGCTTCCTCGCGAACCGGCACCCATAAGGTTTCGGTCGGCAGCGCCGCTTCCAAACCCGCAGCGGGCTGGTCGCCAAGCGTCGCCGGAATTGCTCAATGCCTTGTCGCAGGCGTTTTTTTTGGTCGACGAAGCGCAGCGGGCAATCGGCCACGCGCAGAACCTGTGCGCACGGCTCGCCCACCACCCAGCCGTCGAATTTCGGCGATTCGGCGCGTGCCGGCATCGCCAGCAGCGAAACCAGGCAAAGACCGGTCGTGAATTTCATTTTTTCATCTCCGTCTCCGGCCGCCGCGGCGCTAATTCCCCGACTTGATCGCCGACTTGAGCGTGTCGAAATCCTTCTTCACCTCCATCAGCCGGCCCTGCTGCGCCTGTTTCGGTGCGTTCTCGATTTCGAGGATGTCGGCGATCTGGTCGTAGCTCACCATGCCGTTCAGCTCGCCGCCGTCCACGGCGATCAGCTGGCCGCCGTAGTACACCGCCGGAGCCTTGGCGCCCGGCCCGGCAAACGTCACGGGAATGATTTGCACCGGAATCTTGTAGATATTGGACAGCTCGGCCGCCACCTGGATGTTGTTGTTGCAACGCGCGCCGGGCGGGTCGCGGCTGACCAGCACCAGCGCCTTTTGACCGTTGACGACGGCTTGCCCGGGCGACCCGCCGGCCCAGGCGGACGGTATGGGAACAATGGCGATCAGCGCCAACAGGAATGCGGCGGCGACGGCGGGGCGTATTTGACTGGGTTTCATCATGTCTCCTTGGCTAATGCGTCATTGTGGATAATCAAACCTTTTTATTTTTTAAATAATCATATGATCGTTTGAATAATAGTCAAGCGGTAAATGAATGCGCGGAAATGAAAGGCGATCTTTAGAATGCTCGCGGAGGGGCGCCCCGGCTTCCTCGCGAACCGGCACCCATAAGGTTTCGGTCGGCAGCGCCGCTTCCAAACCCGCAGCGGGCTGGTCGCCAAGCGTCGCCGGAATTGCTCAATGCCTTGTCGCAGGCGTTTTTTTTGGCATCTTCAACCATGGCTGATCCTCATTCGTCATGCGGTGACTTTGAACATCACGACCTGAACAACGACACGAGGCTCTCGGCCATGCTACCCTGCACCCGGACCGGGTTTGCGGCTTAAGGTAGTGCCATGGGGCCAGAAACCTTTAACCGCATTTGAACCACAAAGATATGTCCCGCAGGGACGGGATCCCTTGGGACACTGAGGCACGGAGAAAGGCAAGAAATCAATAGCTTCCCTGCACTTGGCCACTCACCCGACAGGTGACTGGGTATCACGATGTAAGTCTTTAGTTTTTTCCTCTGTGTCTCTGTGGTGAGGAATTTAGGTTTAACGACGGTGCGTCCAGCAGGCAGACAATGTCGCCCACGCGCCCCGGAACCAGAGCCTCCCCGAGCTCGCCACAGTCAGGCCCATTCCGAACATCATGACTTTCTTGCTCAACCGTTTGCCGCTCTTCTGGATCGGCCTTCTCGCTCTGGCAAACCCGGCCGGCGCAGCGTCGCTCACCCTGGACGAACTGCTGGCGCGCCCGGTGGCGCCCGCCGGGGTGGTGTTTGAGATCGTCGACCGCGATCCGGGCGCGCTGGACGTCGCGCTGCCCTGGGTGAAGCAGGCCGCGCAACGCCTGAAGGCGCGCCACCCCGGCCTGCCGATGGCGCTGGTGACGCACGGCCAGGAAATGTTCGCCCTGCAGACCGGAAAGCGCGCCGGCAACCCTGCGATCCACCAGATTGCGGAAAGCCTCAGCCGCGACGACGGCATTCCGGTGCATGTCTGCGAGACCTATGCCGGCTGGCGCGGGCTGGCGGCCGAGGATTTTCCCGCCTACGTCGACGTGGCGCCCGCCGGCCCGACACAGATCCGCAACTACGAAGCGCTCGATTATGTGCGGCTGGTGGTGCCCCGGGCCGCGGTGCTGAAGTCGCGCTGAAGCGGCAATACGCCGCGCCGCTGTGGCGGTCCTGCGTGAATCCGGCTGCGGGCCGGCAGTCGGCCAAGACGGAACGGGCCGCGTGAATCTGTTCCATTTGCCCTTTACCATGCCTTCAGGCGTTGGTACATTGCCCCGCGGGCGCTTCGGTCGATTTCCATACCATGCATGTGTTCAAAAATGTCCTGAGCGGCTTCGGCCTCGACAACAAACGAATTGAAACGCTGAAATTCCGCACCCAGCCGG
>JAMCVR010000209.1:0-4610 GCA_023475455.1 Thermoplasmatota archaeon
ATACTGGGTGCCGACGTCGTTGCCCTGGCGGTTGAGTTGGGTCGGGTCGTGCAGGGTGAAGAAGACATCCAGCAGTTCGCGATACGAAATCACGTCCGGATCGAACGTCACCTGCACCACTTCGGCGTGGCCGGTGTCGCCGTTGCAGATGTCCTTGTAGGTCGGGTTCGTCGTGTGGCCGCCCATGTAGCCGGACACCGCGGATTCGACGCCGCGCAGCCGGTTGAACACCGTTTCGATGCACCAGAAACAGCCGCCCGCCAAGGTCGCTACCGTATGGGCCATGCTCTTCTCCTCTGCTCATTCTAAGTGTCATCGCGAGCCCGAAGGGCGTGGCGATCCATAAGTTCGCGGACCGCAAGCATTCTGGATTGCTTCGGCTTTGCCTCGCAATGACGGCTTAGACGACGGGCACCGTTTCCATGAAGGATGCGCGCGTCGCCAGCTTGTCGGCGAGTTTCGCCAGATTGGGGTGCGCACTGCGCCAGCCGATCTCGGAAAAGCGCAGGCCCAGATAGCCGAGCGTGCAGCCGCAGGCGACGTCGGCCAGCGTCATGCCGTTACCGAGATACCAGGGTTTTTCGCCCAGCGCTTCCGACAGCGCCTCCAGCCCGCGGAACAGGGTTTTTTCCTGCAGCGTCAGCCAGTCGCGGCTCTGCTGTTCGGGCGCACGCTTTTTCTCCAGATACAAGGCCACCGCGGCGTCGGTGACGCCGTCGGCCAGCGCCTCGATGCCGCGCACCGCCATCCGGCTTTTCGGCTCGGTCGGAATCAGGTGCGCCACCGGGCTGACATGGTCGAGGTATTCGACGATCACGCGTGAATCGAACACGCTGACGCCGTCTTCCAGCACCAGCACCGGCACCTTGCCGAGCGGGTTGAGACCGGGAACCGGGCTATCGGGCAGCCATGGGTTTTCGACCTGGAGCTGGAAGGGGATTTTCTTTTCCGCCAGCACCACACGGACCTTGCGGCCGTAGGGGCTGGTGAGCGAAGTGACGAGTTTCATGCGGGTTCCCTGAAGGTTGGCCTGCTTAGGCCTGATTATCGAGCGCCGCCATTATCGCCTGTCGGAAGCAGGGCTCCAACCCGTTCGCGCAACATCGGCAGAACCTCGGCTTCGAACCATGGATTCTGCTTCAGCCACCGCCGGTTGCGCGGGCTGGGATGGGGCAGCGGCAGATAGTCCGGCGCGAAATCGCGCCAGGCGGCGACCGTTTCGGCCAGGGTGCGGCCGCGACGCTTGCCGAGGTAATACGCTTGGGCATAGGCGCCGATCAGCAGGGTGAGCCGGATGTCGGGCATGGCCGCGCGCAGCGGCGGATGCCACAGCGGTGCGCATTCCGGGCGCGGCGGCAGGTCGCTGCCGTTGACCGTGCCGGGATAACACAGGCCGGTGGGAACGATGGCGATGCGCGAGGCATCGTAGAACTCGTCGCGCGTCATGCCCAGCCATTGCCGCAGCAGGTCGCCCGACGGGTCGTTCCACGGAATGCCGGTTTCGTGCACGCGCCGCCCCGGCGCCTGGCCGACGATCAAGAGGCGCGCGGTGGGGGAAACGCGCAGGATGGGCCGCGGCGGGTGCGGCAGGTTGGCGGCGCAGACGGTGCACGCCTGCACCCGCGCAAGCAACTCGGCAAAGGTTTCCTGTTTGCCGAGTTCAGCGGGCGTGGTCGACGATGAACTGCTTGACCGCATCGACGTCGGCGTCCATGACGTGCTTTTTCTGCGGCAGCGTTTCCAGATCGGCCAGCTCGGCCGGACGCACCGGCTCGATGCCGAGCGCCTCGCGGATCGCGTCCTCGAACTTGGCGGGCTGCGCGGTTTCCATGCAGATCAGCGGCACGCCGGGCTCGCGGTGCTCCAGCCCCACTTTCAGGCCGTCGGCCGTGTGCGGGTCGATCATCGTGCCGTACACCTCGTACACCGTGCGGATGGTGTCGATGCGGTTGGCGTGGTTGCTCGAACCGGAGACCATGCCGAAATCGGCGACGCGATCGAACAGACCGTCTGCCTTGAGGTCGAAGCTGCCGCCCGATTCCACCGCGCTCCACAGGCTGCGGATTTTCGCGGCATCGCGTCCCGTCAGGTCGAACACGAAGCGCTCGAAGTTGGAGGCCTTGGAGATGTCCATCGACGGACTGGAGGTGTGCTTCGTTTCCGGACGCGGACGATAGGCGCCGGTCCGGAAGAACTCGTCGAGCACGTCGTTTTCGTTGGTGGCGACGATCAGCCTGTCGATCGGCAGCCCCATCTGGCGGGCGATGTGGCCGGCGCAGACGTTGCCGAAGTTGCCCGACGGCACCGAGAACGACACTTTCTGGTCGTTGTCGTGCGTCGCCGCGAAATAGGCCTTGAAGTAGTAGACGCTCTGCGCCGCGACGCGCGCCCAGTTGATCGAGTTGACCGCGCCGATGTGGTAGCGCGTCTTGAAATCGAGATCGTTGGAAACGGCCTTGACGATGTCCTGGCACTGGTCGAACACGCCGCGTATCACCAGGTTGTGGATGTTGGCGTCCTGCAGCGCATACATCTGCGCCTGCTGGAAGCGCGTCATGCCGTGCTCGGGCGACAGCATGAAGACGCGGATGCCGCGCTTGCCGCGCATGGCGTACTCGGCGGCGGAACCGGTGTCGCCCGAGGTGGCGCCGAGGATGTTCAGTTCGCCGTGGGTTTTGTTCAGCACATACTCGAACAGGTTGCCCAGGAGCTGCATCGCCATGTCCTTGAACGCCAGCGTCGGGCCGTTCGACAGCGCCAGCACGTGCAGGCCGGGCTCCAGCGTTTTCAGCGGGGTGATGTCCTCCGCGTTCTCGCCGTTGCTGGTGTAGCGGTAGACCTGCGCGGTGTAGGTCCTGTCGATCAGCGCGCGCAGGTCGTCGTGCTGGATGTCGTCGATCAGGCGCGACAGCACGGCGAAGGCCAGCTCGCGGTAATTCATGCCGCGCATCGCCGCCAGCTCGGCTTCGGAAAAGCGCGGATAGCTTTCCGGCACGTAGAGGCCGCCGTCGCTGGCCAGCCCGCCGAGCAGGATGTCGGAGAAGCGGAGTTGCGGCGCCAGGCCGCGCGTGCTGAGGTAGTTCATGCTGTTCCTAAATTTACCTGGCAGCCAGCTCTTCGAGGCGGATGCGCATCACCTGCCCCGCCACGGTGTCGAGCGCCTCGATCCTGGCGATCGCCGCGTTGACGTTTTTCTCCACCGTGACGTGGGTCAGCAGGATGATGTCAACCTGCTCCTCGCCCTCGGCGGGCTCCTTCTGCACCATGGCGTCTATGGAGATGTCGCCGTCGGCCAGGATGCGGGTGATGTCGGCCAGCACGCCGGGGCGGTCGAAGGCGCGCAGGCGCAGGTAGTATGCGGTGCGCACCTCGTCCATCGGCAGGATCGGCGTGTCGGCCAGCCGGTCGGGCTGGAACGCCAGGTGCGGCACGCGGTGGTGCGGGTCGGCGGTGTGCAGGCGGGTGACGTCGACCAGGTCGGCGACCACCGCGGAGGCGGTCGGCTCGGCGCCCGCGCCGGCGCCGTAATACAGCGTCGGGCCGACGGCGTCGCCCTTCACCAGCACGGCGTTCATCGCGCCGTCGACGTTGGCGATCAGGCGGCGCTCGGGGATCAGCGTCGGATGCACGCGCAGTTCGATGCCGTTTTCAGCGCGCCGGGCGATGCCCAAGAGCTTGATGCGGTAGCCGAGCTCCTCGGCGTACTGCACGTCCTCGCGCGTCAGCTTCGAGATGCCCTCGGTGTAGGCACGGTCGAACTGCATCGGGATGCCGAAGGCGATCGCCGACAGGATGGTGAGCTTGTGCGCGGCGTCGATGCCCTCGATGTCGAAGGTCGGGTCGGTTTCGGCGTAACCCAGGCGCTGCGCCTCCTTCAGCGCGTCCTCGAAGGGCGCGCCCTTGTCGCGCATTTCGGTGAGGATGAAGTTGCTGGTGCCGTTGATGATGCCGGCCAGCCACTCGATGCGGTTGGCGGTGAGGCCTTCGCGCAGCGCCTTGATGATGGGAATGCCGCCCGCCACCGCCGCCTCGAACGCGACCATCACGCCTTTCGCCTGCGCCGCGGCGAAGATTTCGTTGCCGTGCTGGGCGACCAGGTGCTTGTTGGCGGTGACCACGTGCTTGCCGTTGGCGATCGCCCGCATCACCAGTTCGCGCGCCGGCTCCAGACCGCCGATCAGCTCCACCACGATGTCGATGTCGGGATCGTCGACGACGTCGAACGGGTTGGTCGTCAGCGGCAGGTCGCCCGCCAGCGCCTTGGCTTTTTCAAGATCGCGCACCGCCGCGCGCAGCACGCGGATTTCGCGGCCGGCGCGGCGGGTGATTTCCGTAGCATTGCGGCGCAGCACGGTGAGCGTGCCGCCGCCGACGGTTCCCAGGCCCAGCAGGCCGACGTTGATGGGTTTCATTTTTTAGTCTCAGACAAAAACCTAAAATCTTCACCACAGAGACACAGAGGCACAGAGAAAAACCAACCTTGAGCTAAGTGAATTTCTCTGTGTCTCTGTGCGCCTCCTTCAGCGCGTCCTCGAAGGGCGCGCCCTTGTCGCGCATTTCGGTGAGGATGAAGTTGCTGGTGCCGTTGATGATGCCGGCCAGCCACTCGA
>JAMCVR010000209.1:4620-6041 GCA_023475455.1 Thermoplasmatota archaeon
CAGCGCGCCGGTGGGATTGTTCGGGTTTCATTTTTTAGTCTCAGACAAAAACCTAAAATCTTCACCACAGAGACACAGAGGCACAGAGAAAAACCAACCTTGAGCTAAGTGAATTTCTCTGTGTCTCTGTGCCTCTGTGGTGAAATGCATTTTCATACACAGTTCTCAACGATGCGCACGCTGGCGGTCGAGGAACCGGCTCATGCGACCGATCGCCTCGGTCAGGTCTTCTTCGTGCGGCAGGAACACCACCCGGATGTGGTCCGGATGCGGCCAGTTGAAGCCGCTGCCCTGCACCACCAGCACGCGCTCCTCTTCCAGCAGGTTGAGGATGAACTTCTGGTCGTCGTGGATGTGATAGAGCTTGGGGTCGAGCTTGGGGAACAGATACATCGCCGCCTTCGGCTTTACGCAGCTGACGCCGGGAATCAGGGTCAGCAGCTCGTGCGCCAGGTCGCGCTGGCGCGTCAGCCGTCCGCTCGGCGCGACCAGGTCGTTGATGCTCTGGTAGCCGCCGAGCGCGGTCTGGATTCCATACTGCCCCGGCACGTTGGAACACAGGCGCATCGACGCCAGCATGTTCAGCCCTTCCAGATAATCCCTGGCGTGACGCTTGTCGCCAGACACGATCAGCCAGCCCGAGCGGTAGCCGCAGGCGCGGTAGTTCTTCGACAGGCCGTTGAAGGTCACGATCAGCACGTCCTCGGCCAGCGAGCCGATCGAGGTGTGCACCACGCCGTCGTACAGCACCTTGTCGTAGATCTCGTCGGCATAGACGATCAGCTGGTGCTGGCGCGCGATTTCCAGGATTTCCAGCAGCAGCTCGGTCGGATACAGCGCGCCGGTGGGATTGTTCGGGTTGATGATGACGATGGCGCGCGTGTTGGGCGTGATCTTGGCGCGGATGTCATCCGGATCGGGCAGCCAGCCGGCGCCCTCGTCGCACAGGTAATGGCGCGGCTTGCCGCCGCCCAGGCTCACCGCCGCCGTCCACAGGGGGTAATCAGGCGCCGGCACCAGCACCTCGTCGCCGTTGTTCAGCAGCGCCTGCATCGCCATTACGATCAGCTCGGAGACGCCGTTGCCGATGAAGATGTCGTCGATCTGCACCCCGGCGATGCCCTTGCGCTGCGTTTCGTGCATGATCGCCTTGCGCGCCGCGAACAGGCCTTTGGAGTCGCTGTAGCCCGACGCATTCGGCAGGTTCAGGATCACGTCCTGCACGATTTCCTCCGGCGCCTCGAAGCCGAACGGCGCCGGATTGCCGATGTTGAGCTTGATGATGCGGTGGCCCTCTTCCTCCATCTGCCGGGCGCGCGATTTCCAGGATTTCCAGCAGCAGCTCGGTCGGATACAGCGCGCCGGTGGGATTGTTCGGGTTGATGATGACGATGGCGCGCGTGTTGGGCGTGATCTTGGCG
>JAMCVR010000138.1 GCA_023475455.1 Thermoplasmatota archaeon
GGCGGCGTAGTAATAGCGCAGCCACTCGGGGTTGAGGCCCTGTTCCAGGTAGCTCGCGGCGGTGATGAAGGTGCCGCGCGACTTCGACATCTTCTGTCCTGGAAGTCGCCGATGAGTTCGATGTTCGCGACGCCGTCGGCCAGCCTGCCGTCGAAACGCTTGGTGATGAAGCCGGCGGTGCGGCTGGCGATATTGATGAACTTGCCGACCAGGTCCGAGTTCACCCGCGCGACGAAGTCGTCGAGGTTGAGGTCGATGTCCTCCATCGTGCCGTTCAGTTTGGCGGCGTAGTAATAGCGCAGCCACTCGGGGTTGAGGCCCTGTTCCAGGTAGCTCGCGGCGGTGATGAAGGTGCCGCGCGACTTCGACATCTTCTGTCCGTTCACCGTCAGGAAACCGTGCGCGTAAATCGCCGTCGGCAGGCGGTGGCCGGAAAATTTGAGCATCGCCGGCCAGAACAGGGCGTGAAAGTAGAGGATGTCCTTGCCGATGAAGTGCACCAGCTCGGCTTTCGAGCCGGCGCCCCACCAGGCGTCGAAGTCGAGGCCGTTGTCGGCGGCGTACCTGGCGAAGCTCGCCATGTAGCCCACCGGGGCGTCCAGCCACACATAGAAATATTTGCCCGGCGCGCCGGGAATCTCGAAGCCGAAGTAGGGTGCGTCGCGGCTGATGTCCCAGTTGTTGAGACCGGAGGCGAACCATTCCTGCATCTTGTTGGCGGCCTCATCCTGCAAGGCGCCCGACTTGGTCCATTCGCGCAGGAAGGCCTCGCACGCGCCGAGCCTGAAGAAGTAGTGCTCGGAATCCTTGTGCACCGGGGTGGCGCCCGACACCGCCGACACCGGGTTCTTCAGTTCGGTCGGGCTGTAGGTCGCGCCGCACACTTCGCAGTTGTCGCCGTACTGGTCCGCCGCGCCGCACTTGGGGCATTCGCCCTTGATGAAGCGGTCCGGCAGGAACAGGTTCTTCACCGGGTCGTACAGCTGGGCGATCGTCTTCACCTCGATCAGCCCGGCTTCCTGCAGCCGCAGGTAGATCTTCGATGCGAGTTCGCGGTTCTCGTCGGAGTGCGTCGAGTAGTAATGGTCGAAGCCGATGTGGAAGCCGGCGAAGTCGCGCGTGTGCTCGTCCCATACCCGGCCGATCAGCGCTTCCGGCGTGATGCCTTCCTTTTCCGCGCGCAGCATGATCGCGGTGCCGTGGGTATCGTCGGCGCACACGTAGCGGCAGTCGTGGCCGCGCATCTTCTGGAAGCGCACCCAGGTGTCGGTCTGGATGTATTCGACCAGATGGCCGAGGTGGATGCTGCCGTTGGCGTAGGGCAGGGCGGAGGTGACGAGGATCTGGCGGGACATGAACGAGCCGAAAGGCGAGAAAAGCCGCCATTTTAACGCCTGCGGGCCGCTGCGTTCTTCAATGGCCCGCTAAAAACGCGAGCCGGGCTGTTTCAGGAATTCGACTTCGTCCGGCGTGGAAGCGCGCCCCAGGATCGCGTTGCGATGCGGAAAGCGGCCGAAGCGCGCGACCGCGTCGCGATGCCTGCGCGCGTAATCCAGAAAGCCGTCGAACAGCGCGCGTTCGGCGGCCGCTGCCGTGTGCGCAAGTCCTTCATAAAGCGACACGGAGCGCTCCTGCAGGTCGATCGACTCGGCATGCTCCAGCGGCAGATACAGAAACACCCGCTCGATCGGCGCCAGCTGCCGGTCCTCGCGCGCCGCCAGCGCGGCGAGGCTCAGGGCCAGCGCCTGCGCGTCGGTGGCAAAGGCCCGAGGCCGGTCGCGGTGGATGTGGTGCGGAAACTGGTCGAGCACGATCACCAGCGCCAGCCGTCCGCGCGGCGTGTGTGTCCAGTGATCGAGCTGGCCTGCGGTGGCAGCCGTCAGCGTGGCGGCAAAGCGTTCGATGACTGCCTGGTCGTTTGCGGGCGACTTGCCGAACCACAACTTGCTTTGCCGTTCGGCGACCTTGGCCGCGCCGCCCGGTGCGCCGAACCAGAAGGCAAGCACGCTTTCGGGCTGGTCATCCATGGCAGGGATGACCGACTCAGAAAATGTCGTCGGGCAGATCGTTGTGCGAGCCGTCGCAGAACGGCTTGTCCTGGGTGTGCTTGCAATTGCACAGCCACACCGTGGTCTTTTCCTTGATGACGAACGATACCGGTTCCAGCCCGGTGCCTTCGTGCGAACCGTCGCAGAACGGCTGCGTCATCGAGCGCCCGCACGAGCACCACCAGTATTCGCCGGGTTCGAGTTCGAGTTCGGCGGGATTGCGGTCATACGCAACGGGTTCGGACATGCTGGGCTCCTGCGCAAAAGCATCATTCTAGCTGCATTGACCCCACGCAAATCCGTAGGGTTTGTGTGGCAATTCGAAGCGGCAGCCATGCGCTGCCGAGTCGCCTTCGAAGGAAAAAAGTGGTCGGGGCGAGAGGATTCGAACCTCCGACTCCTGCGTCCCGAACGCAGTACTCTACCAGGCTGAGCTACGCCCCGAGGCAGATGGCGGGTTCGTGCGTCCCGAACCCCATTTTGAAGAACTACCGGGAAACTTTAAAACTCCGCGGTCAAAAACTACGCTCAACCGCGAAAGCCGCCAATTGTAGCAAAGCTGATTTGGAATTTGAATCAGGCAAGCAAGAAATTGCTGCATTGGCGGTCTGGATTTCGCGTTGCGCGACGTCGCGGGTGTACTGCAGGGCGCGCGTATCCTTGATTGCCGCGAGCACGCTCTGGAATTCGGTAAGGCCGCCATGTTCAATGGCCTGGCGGATGCTGCCGGCCTGTTCCGGCGTACCGTGCTTCATCGCATACAGCAGGGGCAGGGTGGGCTTGCCTTCGGCGAGGTCGTCGCCGATGTTCTTGCCGGTCTTGAGGAAATCGCCGGAGTAGTCGAGCACGTCGTCGATCAGCTGGAAGGCGGTGCCGAGGTGCATGCCGTAGCGCGCCAGCGCGTCTTTTTCCTTGTCCGTGCCGCCGCCGATGACGGCGCCGAGCCGGCCCGCGGCCTCGAACAGCTTGGCGGTCTTGTAGCGGATCACGCGCAGGTAGTTTTCTTCGTCGATGTCGGGGTCGTGGCAGTTGAGCAGCTGCAGCACTTCGCCTTCGGCGATGGTGTTGGTGGCGTCGGACAGGATGCGCATGACTTCCATGTTGTCGACCGCGACCATCATCTGGAAGGCGCGCGAGTAGAGGAAGTCGCCGACCAGCACGCTGGCGGCGTTGCCGAACAGGGCGTTGGCGGTTTCGCGGCCGCGCCGCAGTTCGGATTCGTCGACGACGTCGTCGTGCAGCAGGGTGGCGGTGTGGATGAATTCGACCACCGCGGCGAGTTCGTGGTGGGCGCGTCCCGAATAATTGAAGCAGCCGGCCGCCAGCAGCACCAGGGCCGGGCGCAGCCGCTTGCCGCCGCTGTTGATGATGTATTCGGAGACCTGACGGATCAGTACCACGTCGGAATACAGGCTTTGGCGGATGACATGATCGACGGCGCGCATGTCGTCGGCCAGGTAGGATTGCAGGCTCTCCAGGGACACGATTCGGGCTTGTTATTGGATAAGCCCGCAATGGTAGCAGCCCCGCCGGGCTTTTTCACCGCCACGTGTGCCTTGAAATAGTCTGTCGAATGGTTTGACTTGTTTTGGCAACACCGATAGAATCTCGCGCTTTCCTGGGTTCGTATTGGTTGGAGACCCCCCATGTACGCAGTCATCAAAACCGGCGGCAAGCAATATCGCGTGAGCGCCGGTGACAAACTTAAAATTGAAAAGCTCGAAGCCGAGGTCGGCAGCGAGATCACCTTTGATCAGGTGCTGATGGTGGGCGATGGCGCCGACATCAAGATGGGCGCGCCCATGCTGCGCGGCGCCACGGTGACGGCCACGGTGCTGAACCAGGCACGCGGCGACAAGATCAAGATTTTCAAGATGCGCCGCCGCAAGCACTATCGCAAGAGCCAGGGCCATCGCCAGTACTTCACCGAAGTGCAAATCGGCGGCATCACCGCATAAGGAGCACATAACATGGCACACAAGAAAGCAGGCGGCAGTTCGCGTAACGGTCGCGATTCGGAGTCGAAACGTCTGGGCGTGAAGCGCTACGGCGGCGAGCTGGTTCTGGCGGGCAACATCATCGTGCGTCAGCGCGGCACCCAGTTCCACCCCGGCGACAACGTCGGCATCGGCAAGGACCACACCCTGTTCGCCAAGGCGGACGGCACGGTCAAGTTCGAGGTCAAGGGTGCTGCCCGCCGCCGGACGGTCCGAATCGAGCCGGTTGCGGCCTGATTTAACTCACCCCACTCAAAAGCCCTGTCCGCCGGATGGGGCTTTTTTGTTTATGGATATGCGCACATGAAATTTATCGACGAAGCCAAAATTCAGGTCATCGCCGGCAAGGGCGGTGACGGCAGCGCTTCGTTCCGCCGCGAGAAGAACATCCCCAAGGGCGGGCCGGATGGCGGCGACGGCGGTCGCGGCGGCAGCGTCATCGCGGTGGCCGACCGCAACATCAATACCCTGGTCGAGTTTCGTTTCGCGCGCGTCTTCAAGGCGGAAAAAGGCGAAAACGGGCGCGGCGCGCAATGCTACGGCAAGGGCGGCGAAGACCTCATCGTCCGCGTGCCGGTGGGCACCGTGTTCACCGATATCAACAGCGGCGAGGTGGTGGCCGATCTGGCCGCGGACGGGCAGACGGTGTGCCTGGCCAAGGGCGGCAGGGGCGGGCTGGGCAACCTGCACTTCAAGTCGAGCACCAACCGCGCGCCGCGCCAGCACACGCTGGGCGAGCCGGGCGAGGAATGGGAGCTGGCGCTGGAACTGAAAGTGCTGGCCGACGTCGGTCTTTTGGGCATGCCCAATGCGGGCAAGTCGACCTTCATCCGCGCGGTGTCGGCGGCGCGCCCCAAGGTGGCCGATTATCCATTCACCACGCTGGCGCCGAATCTGGGCGTGGTGCGGGTCGACAGCGAACGCAGCTTCGTCGTCGCCGACATTCCGGGGCTGATCGAGGGCGCGGCCGAAGGCGCGGGCCTCGGCCACCAGTTCCTGCGGCACTTGCAGCGCACGCGGCTGTTGCTGCATCTGGTCGACATTTCGCCGCGCTGGGAAGCCGGCGACCCGGTGCACGAGGCGCGCGCCATCGTCGAGGAACTGCGCAAGTACGACCCGCACCTCTATGAAAAGCCGCGCTGGCTGGTGCTGAACAAGCTCGACATGGTGGATGAGACCGAACGCGAGGCGGTGGTGGCGAAGTTCGTGGCGGACTACGCGTGGACGGGGCCGGTGTTCGCGATTTCGGCGCTCGACGGCACCGGCTGCACTGCGCTGACCTACGCGGTCATGGATTATCTTGATACGCAGGCCAGGCCTGCCGAGGAAGAGCCCGCGACGGGCTTGCCTGTCCCTGATACACCGGCCGCCGATTAAGCCGCCTGCGATTCGGCCGGTGGTGCGTCGCCGCCGACCCGCTTCCAGTCGTTTTCCTGCAGCGCCACCCGGTACTTGGCCCAGCGGGCGAACTCCGCCGGGCTGCAATGGCCCTTCTTGCGGCGGCAGGTGCCGGCGATCCCCTTGAAGTGAAACACCGTCTCGCCGGTCTCGGCGTCGGCGGCGATTTTGGCCAGCTGGCGCACGCCCCAGGTGCGGCCGTAGGCGCCGTTGCTGTAGAAGAATCCTGCTTTCAGTTCGTCGAGGCTCATGTCGTGATGCGGCGGTAGATGTCGGTGACTTTCACCGGCAATTGTCGCACGTCATCGAGGATGATGTAACGCGCCGCGCCGTACATGTGCGGCAGGTAGTCGCGCGCGTCGCGGTCGAGCGTGACGCAGAAGGGGTGGCGAAGACCTCATCGTCCGCGTGCCGGTGGGCACCGTGTTCACCGATATCAACAGCGGCGAGGTGGTGGCCGATCTGGCCGCGGACGGGCAGACGGTGTGCCTGGCCAAGGGCGGCAGGGGCGGGC
>JAMCVR010000103.1 GCA_023475455.1 Thermoplasmatota archaeon
GTTTCGCTCCACGCTTCCTCCCCACACCCGGTCACCCTCATGCAGTTGCGCTTCGCTTCGTTCGTCGTGATCAACTTACGGTGGGACTTCCACCCACAAGAGTGCGCCCGTGCCGGGCGCACATGAAAAAGGCCCCGCGCGCCGCGGGGCCCGGTGGCTGGAATGCCCGCCGAATCAGGTTTACACCGCTTCCAGCTTGCGCATCCCGGCGGGCAGCAGCTTGAGGTCGACCAGCGCCGTGACGAAGGCCTTGAAGAAGGTGGCATCGGTTTCGTACACCATCTTGTAGTACTGCACCTTCATGGTGACCGCGCTGCCGAACACGATGGCGACGAAGGTGAGGATGGAGCCCAGCGCCAGGGTGGAGAAGCCGGTAATCCCCTGACCGATGGTGCAGCCCATCGCCAGCACGCCGCCGAAGCCCATCAGGGTCGCGCCGATCAGATGGTTGACGAAGTCGCGGCCGGAGGCGAACCACTCGACGCGGAAGCTGCGCGAGATCAGCGACCACAGCAGGGAGCCGGCGATCACGCCCGCCAGCGCCATGACGCCGAAAGTGAGCAGGGTGCGGTCGAAGCCGCTCGCCGCGTAGCCCAGCGTTTGGCCCATCGGGTTGATGAAGGTGAAGGACTGCGAGGCGAGCGGAGCAGCGTCGGCGGGGCGCACGGCGTCGGCGGGCGAGTAGAAATCCCAGTTCTGCACGTAGGCCTGCAGCGACATCACTTCACCGTCGGCGTTGACCGTGACGTTGCTGGTGACATACCAGGCGGCGAGCACCGCGAGACCGACCATGAGGCCGCCGAGGATGTTGTCGAAGCTGCCGCGGAAATCGGCCGACTTGAAGGCCCACACCAGCAGCAGGCCGCCGATGACGGCCCCCATCACCATGCGGCCGGTGGCGGCGTTCTCGGCGAACAGCATCGCGCCGAGGTCCTGGTTGGTGGCCAGCGCGACCGCGGTCGGGTTGGTCCACGGATAGAACAGGGTGGAATACAGGGTCTTGTCGCTGCCCGGGAAGGGGTTGATCATGAAATAGGCGATCAGGGCGATGACCAGCAGCACCATGATCGACTTGAGGTTGCCAGCACGCCGCCGAAGCCCATCAGGGTCGCGCCGATCAGATGGTTGACGAAGTCGCGGCCGGAGGCGAACCACTCGACGCGGAAGCTGCGCGAGATCAGCGACCACAGCAGGGAGCCGGCGATCACGCCCGCCAGCGCCATGACGCCGAAAGTGAGCAGGGTGCGGTCGAAGCCGCTCGCCGCGTAGCCCAGCGTTTGGCCCATCGGGTTGATGAAGGTGAAGGACTGCGAGGCGAGCGGAGCAGCGTCGGCGGGGCGCACGGCGTCGGCGGGCGAGTAGAAATCCCAGTTCTGCACGTAGGCCTGCAGCGACATCACTTCACCGTCGGCGTTGACCGTGACGTTGCTGGTGACATACCAGGCGGCGAGCACCGCGAGACCGACCATGAGGCCGCCGAGGATGTTGTCGAAGCTGCCGCGGAAATCGGCCGACTTGAAGGCCCACACCAGCAGCAGGCCGCCGATGACGGCCCCCATCACCATGCGGCCGGTGGCGGCGTTCTCGGCGAACAGCATCGCGCCGAGGTCCTGGTTGGTGGCCAGCGCGACCGCGGTCGGGTTGGTCCACGGATAGAACAGGGTGGAATACAGGGTCTTGTCGCTGCCCGGGAAGGGGTTGATCATGAAATAGGCGATCAGGGCGATGACCAGCAGCACCATGATCGACTTGAGGTTGCCGCCGCCGATGCGGATCAGCGTCTTGTTGCCGCAGCCGGAGGCGAGCGTCATGCCGATGCCGAACAGAACGCCGCCAAGCACGTTTTCGAGCCAGGGGAAATTGGTCTGGCGGTAGGGGGGGAAGGTGCTGGTGACGTTCACCATGCCGGCGGCTTCCAGGCCCATCACGCCCAGCACGCCGACCGCGATGGCCAGCACCCAGGCGCGCATGCGGCCGGTGTTGCCCATGTTGACCCAGTCGGAGACCGCGCCCATGGTGCAGAAGTTGGTCTTGTTGACCACGGCGCCCATGATCAGGGCGATCGCGAAGGTCGACCACAGGAAAAACGATTGAGCGCTTGCGAAATCTTCGTAGGTCATGACTCTGTCTCTCGTTTGGAATGGGAAAAACGGCGTGTGCCGCGCGTGTCCGGATGAAAGGCGAAATTCTAATGGTTTCGCCCCAAATGGCAACGGCGTGCGGGCGCCGGGAACCGGTTCATTCTTGCTGTTTACGCGGTGGCCGGTTTGCGTGTAAGGGGGGCAGTCCGGGGCCGCGTTTATCCCAGCAGCCGCGCCATCGCCTCGCGGTATTTCTCGCTGGTCTTTTCCACGATCCCGGCCGGCAGCGCCG
Organism: Thermoplasmatota archaeon; assembly: GCA_023475455.1. The sequence continues at coordinate 2,374 of JAMCVR010000103.1, forward strand.
GTCCCGGCGCCTGCTTGTTCCAGCCGCTGGCTTCCAGCCAGTCGCGCACGAACTGCTTGTCGAAGCTGGGCGGGTTGCTGCCCGGCCGATACTGGTCGGCCGGCCAGAAACGCGACGAATCCGGGGTCAGCGCCTCGTCGATCCACACCAGCTTGCCGGCTGCGTCGAGGCCGAACTCGAACTTGGTGTCGGCGATGATGATGCCGCGAGTGAGCGCGTACTCTGCGGCAGCCCTGTACAGGGCAAGGCTGACGTCGCGCACCTGCTGCGCGAGATCCTGACCGATCAACTCGGCCATCTGTTCAAACGCGATGTTCTCGTCGTGCGCGCCGACCGCCGCCTTGGTCGACGGCGTGAAGATCGGCTCGGGCAGACGGTCGGCCTGCTTCAATCCGGCGGGCAGCGCGATGCCGCACACCGACTGGCTGGCCTGGTATTCCTTCCAGCCCGAGCCGACCAGGTAGCCGCGGACGATGGCCTCGACCGGCAGTGCCTTCAGTTTTCTGACCACGATGGCACGGCCGGCCACCTGGTCGCGCTCGCTGTCGAGAACCACCGATTCCGGCGCGATGTCGAGCGCCTGGCTCGGCACGATGGCTTTCAGCTTGTCGAACCAGAAGGCCGATACCTTGGTCAGCACCTCGCCCTTGCCGGGGATCGGCGTCGGCATCACCACGTCGAAGGCGGACAGGCGGTCGGTGGTGACGATCAGGAGCTTGTCGTCGCCGACGGCATAGATGTCGCGCACCTTGCCGCGATGCACCAGCGGCAGGGAGGCGATGCGCGATTCGAATAGGGGCTGGCCGAGGAGCGGGGCGGTCATGGCGGGCATGGCAGAATGAACGGAGGCGGCATTATAGCCGCCGCGGTAGAAGGCGCTCGCCTCGTATATCCCGCGCAGTTCGCGCAGTGCCACCAGCAGCACCGCCGCTAGCGGCACCGCCAGCAGCACCCCAACGAAGCCGAACAGCTGGCCGAACGCCGCCAGCGCGAAAATCACCGCCACCGGATGCAGGCCGACGCGCTCGCCGACCAGGCGCGGGGTGATGACGTAGCTTTCCAGCGCCTGCCCGGCAAGGTAGATGCCGGCCACCCAGGCCACCCCGCTCCAGTCGGTGAACTGCAGCACGGCCACCAGCAGCGCCAGGATCATGCCGAGGCCGAAGCCGAGGAAGGGCACGAAGGACAGCACCCCGGTGAGGATCCCGATCGGCAGCGCGTACTCCAGCCCCACCGCCCACAGCGCCACGGCGTAATACAACGACAGGGTGGCCATGACCGCCAGCTGGCCGCGCAGGAACTCGCCGACCACCGCGTCCATCGCGCGGGCGACGCGGGTGGCGGCGCCCATCCAGGGACGCGGCATGAGCGCCGCCACCCGCGCCACCATCGCGTCCCAGTCCTTCAGGAGATAGAACATCACCACCGGAATCAGCAGCAGGTTGGCCAGCACGCCGACAATGGCGAGCGCGCCGGTTTGCAGGGTGGGCAGCCAGTCGACGCCGTTTTGCGTGGCTTTTTCAGTGAGCCAGGTTTTGACTGCATCGAGATTGAAATCGATGGCGACGCCGAAGGTCTGGTGCAGCCAGGGCAGGAAGCGGGTCTGCAGCAGGTCGAGCGCGGCCGGCACGCGCTGGGAGAGTTCGGCGAACTGCCCCTGGAACAGCGGCAGCGCCACCAGCAGCAGGCCGAACAGCGCCAGCCCGGCAAACACGATGACCAGCAGGGTGCCGCTGGTGCGCGACAGGCCGCGCGTTTCCAGCCGGTCGACCAGCGGGTCGAACATGTAGGCCAGCAGGGCGCCGGCCAGGAAGGGCGTGAGGATGGGGCCGAGCAGATAAACCAGTCCGCCCGCGACGAGCAGCACGGCGAGCGCGAGCCAGGGCAGGTTGCCAGAGAAACTCGGGCGGCGGGGAGTCGACATAGGCGGTAAAATACCGCACTTTTTGATTCTGGAGCCGGCTGTGTCTTCCATTTCCTATAAAGATGCCGGGGTCGATATCGACGCCGGCGATGCGCTGGTCGAGCGCATCAAGCCGCTGGCCAAACGCACCCTGCGTCCCGAAGTGCTGGCGGGCATCGGCGGCTTCGGCGCGCTGATCGAGATTTCCAAGAAATTCAAGGAGCCGGTGCTGGTTTCCGGCACCGACGGCGTCGGCACCAAGCTGAAGCTGGCGTTCGAACTGAACCGCCACGACACCGTCGGCATCGACCTCGTCGCGATGAGCGTCAACGACATCCTGGTGCAGGCAAACACGATGACCAGCAGGGTGCCGCTGGTGCGCGACAGGCCGCGCGTTTCCAGCCGGTCGACCAGCGGGTCGAACATGTAGGCCAGCAGGGCGCCGGCCAGGAAGGGCGTGAGGATGGGGCCGAGCAGATAAACCAGTCCGCCCGCGACGAGCAGCACGGCGAGCGCGAGCCAGGGCAGGTTGCCAGAGAAACTCGGGCGGCGGGGAGTCGACATAGGCGGTAAAATACCGCACTTTTTGATTCTGGAGCCGGCTGTGTCTTCCATTTCCTATAAAGATGCCGGGGTCGATATCGACGCCGGCGATGCGCTGGTCGAGCGCATCAAGCCGCTGGCCAAACGCACCCTGCGTCCCGAAGTGCTGGCGGGCATCGGCGGCTTCGGCGCGCTGATCGAGATTTCCAAGAAATTCAAGGAGCCGGTGCTGGTTTCCGGCACCGACGGCGTCGGCACCAAGCTGAAGCTGGCGTTCGAACTGAACCGCCACGACACCGTCGGCATCGACCTCGTCGCGATGAGCGTCAACGACATCCTGGTGCAGGGCGCCGAGCCCTTGTTCTTCCTCGACTACTTCGCCACCGGCAAGCTCTCCCTCGACACCGCCGAAGCGGTGATCGCCGGCATCGCCACCGGCTGCGAGCAGGCCGGCTGCGCCCTGATCGGCGGCGAGACCGCCGAGATGCCCGGCATGTACCCCGATGGCGAATATGACCTGGCCGGCTTTGCCGTCGGCGTGGTGGAGAAATCGAAAGTCATCGGCGGCCAGTCGATCGCGGCAGGCGACGTGGTGCTGGGGCTGGCGTCATCCGGCGCGCATTCCAACGGCTATTCGCTGATCCGCAAGCTGATCGACATCAGCCACGTCGGGTTCAAATCCGATTTCCACGGCCAGCCGTTCGCCGACGCCGTGATGGCGCCGACGCGGATTTACGTCAAGCCGCTGCTGGCGCTGATGGAAAAGCTCAACGTCAAAGGCATGGCGCACATCACCGGCGGCGGCATCACCGGCAACCTGCCGCGCTGCCTGCCGGAAGGCGTCGCCGCGCGCGTCGACCAAGCCAGCTGGACGCGCCCGCCGCTGTTCGACTGGCTGCAGCAGGCCGGCAACGTCGAGCCGGCCGAGATGCTGCGCACCTTCAACTGCGGCATCGGCATGTGCGTGGTGGTGGCGGCAAGCGACGCCGCGGCGGCGATGGCGCACCTCACCGCCAGCGGCGAAACCGTGTGGCGGATCGGCGAAATCGTCGCGCGTCCCGACGGCGCGGAGCAGGTGATTTATTCGTGAGTTGTCGCGTCGTCGTGCTGCTGTCCGGGCGCGGCAGCAATTTCC
>JAMCVR010000150.1 GCA_023475455.1 Thermoplasmatota archaeon
AAGCACGAACTCATGCGCGCCGGCATGATGCGCAGCTACAGGCTGTCGGGCTGGCGGCCGGGGCAGAAAATCCTCAACTTCTGGGGCGCGCGGCAGGATGTCGTTCCCGGCGGGGTGTTCGGCGCTCAGATCGGCGACTTCATTGCGGCCGAGCACACCATCGCCGCTTATGAGTACACCGAAGCGCAACTCGTTGAATGGGCGCGCTTGATCCAGTCTTACCGACCCGTCCTGCTGCAGGGTTACGCATCAATTTTGGCCGAGGTCGCGCGCGTGGTGATCGACAACCGCATCCCCATGCCCAGGACATTGATCGGCGTCTACTCCACCGCCGAAGTGCTCAACGACAGCCAGCGCCAGCGGATGCAACAGGCCTTCGGCTGCAAGGTATTCAACCAGTACGGCAGCCGCGAAATCCCCAACATCGCCTGCGAGTGCCGGCTCGGCAGGATGCACGTGTTCACCGACATGGTCCATCTCGAATCGGTGCCGCAGAAAAATGAAACAGGCAGCAATGAAAACCGGCTGCTGCTCACCTCGCTCACCAACCGGCTGATGCCGATGATCCGCTACGACATCGGCGATTCCGGCCGGCTGCTCGACGGCGAATGCGACTGCGGCCTGCCGTTTCCGCTGATGGAAATGGACCTGTGCCGGCAGAACGACCTGATCCGCACCCGCAGCGGCAAGACCGTCCACCCGTCCTGGTTCAACCGCCTGCTGTACGGGCAGACGCAGATCCGGCAATACCAGTGGGTGCAGCGTGACTTCGACCGGCTCGTGCTGAACCTGGTCGCCTCGCAGCCGCTGAATACCGAAACGCAGGCGTCGCTGGAAGCGAGCATCCGCAGGGATGTGGATGCGCAGATGAGGCTGGAGGTGAATGTCCTCGACGCCATCCCGCGCACGGTTTCGGGGAAGCACCGGTTTGTGATCGGGATGGCCTAAGAAAAACAGGACATCGTTCGCCGGTCGCCCCGCAAGGCGGTGGCCTGCCCCGTTCATATTGTCCTGGTGTGGCTATCCTGACCACCCTTCAATTTATGAAGACCGCCCTCATCGCAACAGCGGGGAAAACTCATTTCTTGTCGCCTTGCGCGGTCGGGTAGCGTTCGGCCTTCCATTCCGGAAACCCGCCTTCCAGACGGCGTGACCTGTAGCCGTGTTTGCGCAACTGCTCGACCGCCTCGTAGGCCAGTATGCAGTAAGGGCCGCGGCAATAGGCGACGATTTCCTGGTCTTTGGGCAACTCCGTCAGCCGCTTCGGCAGATCCTCCAGCGGAATGTTGACGGCGCCCTGGATATGCCCCGAGCGATACTCCCCTTCGGGGCGGACATCGATCACGACGGCCTCTCCGGCCAGCACCTGCCGGATCAGCTCCTCGCGGCGCAGCGGCTGCAAGCCATCCTTGCTGGCGAAGTGTTCGCGCACGATGCGTTCCACCTCCGCCAGCTGGCGTTCGGCGATTTCACCCATGATGGAAAGCAATGCCGGGATCGCTTCGTCTTTCAGCCGATAAAACACCTGTACGCCTTCCTTGCGGGACTCCACCAGGCCGCCCTCGCGCAATACCTGCAAGTGATGGGAGGTATTGGCAATGGACATCTGGCTGGCTTCGGCGAGCGCGTCGACACTGCGCTCCCCCTGGGCAAGGGTTTCCAGCAATTCCAGGCGATTGGCGCTGGCCATGGCTTTGGCCAAACGCGCAAACTGCTCGAACAATGCCTTTTTCGGAGAGAGGGAATCAGGTTTGGGCATGAGGGCGCTCGACGAAGGATCAAGCCCGCATTATCCTCAGATCACGCTTTTCAGCAGGATGTAAGTCGCCACCAAAATCAGGAATACGGCAAAACCGCGTTTGAGCGTCTCCGCCGAGAAGCGGTGCGCGATGCGCGTGCCAACAAGGCTGCCCAGCACCGTGACGGCGGTAAACCCGGCCATCATGGCGTAATCGACGGGCACCGCCCCCAGGTAACCGGCGAAACCGGCGTACGATTTGGCCGCGACGATGGCGAGCGAAGTCCCCACCGCCACTTTCATGGGAACGCCCGACAGCAGCACCAGCGCCGGCACGATCAGAAAGCCGCCGCCCACGCCCACCAGGCCGGTGAGTACGCCCACGCCGATGCCGTGCAGGGCGATGTGGCCCATGTGCGCGCCTATCCTGTTTTCCTCCACGCCGATATTGGGCCCGCCGGCGCCCGCCAGCTGCGCCGGCATGGTCTGTTTTTTCACCAGCATTTTCCAAGCGGCGGCGTACATCACCAGGGCAAACAATATCAGTTGCAGGGCCACCGGCGTATGCACCCCCAGGCGCGCCCCGGCATAGGTGCCGGCCACGCCGAACAGGCCGAACACCAGCGAGATATTCACGTCCACGTTGCCGCGCCGCCAGTTGTCGAAGGCCGAAATGGTGGCGGTCACCGCAACGATGCCGAGGCTCATGGCGATGGCCGATTTCGGCTCCAGGTGCAGCAGATAGAGCAGCGCGGGCATGGCAACGATGGAGCCGCCGCTGCCGAACAGGCCGAGCACGATGCCGGTGAAGGCGCCGGCGAGAATGGCTAGAATTGTCATGAAATACCCCGTTGTCCCAAAAATGCTATTGCAGGCCGGCCAGATAGGCGACCATGTCTTCCGCTTCGTCCGCCTTCCACTCCATACGCGGCATGATGGAAGCGGGTTTTCCATCCGCCCCCGTTACGCCGTACCCCTTGCCCGGCACGACAAAGGCGGAAGGGTCCAGGATCGAGCGGCGCAGGTAGGCCGGCGAGTGGATGCCGCCGGCGTAAAGCAGCGCCGGGCCGAGATGCGTCGGTGGTTCGCCCGGCAGCCAGTGGCATCCGCCGCAGCCGCGCGCCGCCACGAGCGCCCTGCCGCGCGCGGCGTCGCCGCGTACGTTGTTTTCCCGCGCCAGGGCCCGGTAGCGGGCCGGCTCCGTCGCCAGGCCGGGCACGACCGCCAGCAGCCAGCCGGACAGGCGCTTGCGCCCGGCGCGCCCCTGTTCCGCCCCGTCCCACACCGCGAACGCCAGCGGCAGGGGGTTGGCCGACTTGGCCGGCAGCGCTGCGCGCAGCACCACCGCCCAGCCATCGCCGCTGCGCATCTCCGCCGCCGCGGGTGCCGTGCCCGCGGCAGGCGCAAGCGTTCCGAATCCGCGCGCGCCGAGCCGTTGCACCGGGGCGCCGGCGCGCCAGTACCAGACGGCGACGGGACGATCCGGCTCGCCCATGCCGATATAGGGCAGCGTCGGGCCGGGCCGGGCCGGAAACTGCACGGCGGCGGCATCGGCGAAGCGGTCGGTGTGTTTCAGGGTGTGGCGATCCGCCGTCTTGTCGGGCCACGCCAGCCGCACCGCGAGCCTGCCCTGGCCGACCAGCAGACGCACCCGCAGCACGAGCGGCTCGCCCGCTTCCAGGGCGGGGGGGACGGAAAGCTGGGGGTAGAGCCGGACCAGCACTTCCGGCGCGCCGGCCCACGCCGCGTCGTCGGGCACCCGCGGCGGCAGGCCGGTGGCCTTGCCTGCCTCCACCCGGCGCCCGCTTTCCGGCGCCACCCCGGGGCCGGAAGACGCGGCATACGCATTGCCCAGCGCCGCCAGCGCCAGCAGCAGCCATAAGCTTTTCATTTTTCCTGCCCCTGCGGCCGGTGCAGGCGGAACATGTCGCCGTGCCGGTAGGCGATCAGCCGGACAGGCGCTTGCGCCCGGCGCGCCCCTGTTCCGCCCCGTCCCACACCGCGAACGCCAGCGGCAGGGGGTTGGCCGACTTGGCCGGCAGCGCTGCGCGCAGCACCACCGCCCAGCCATCGCCGCTGCGCATCTCCGCCGCCGCGGGTGCCGTGCCCGCGGCAGGCGCAAGCGTTCCGAATCCGCGCGCGCCGAGCCGTTGCACCGGGGCGCCGGCGCGCCAGTACCAGACGGCGACGGGACGATCCGGCTCGCCCATGCCGATATAGGGCAGCGTCGGGCCGGGCCGGGCCGGAAACTGCACGGCGGCGGCATCGGCGAAGCGGTCGGTGTGTTTCAGGGTGTGGCGATCCGCCGTCTTGTCGGGCCACGCCAGCCGCACCGCGAGCCTGCCCTGGCCGACCAGCAGACGCACCCGCAGCACGAGCGGCTCGCCCGCTTCCAGGGCGGGGGGGACGGAAAGCTGGGGGTAGAGCCGGACCAGCACTTCCGGCGCGCCGGCCCACGCCGCGTCGTCGGGCACCCGCGGCGGCAGGCCGGTGGCCTTGCCTGCCTCCACCCGGCGCCCGCTTTCCGGCGCCACCCCGGGGCCGGAAGACGCGGCATACGCATTGCCCAGCGCCGCCAGCGCCAGCAGCAGCCATAAGCTTTTCATTTTTCCTGCCCCTGCGGCCGGTGCAGGCGGAACATGTCGCCGTGCCGGTAGGCGATCAGCCGGTCCATCAGCGCGGAGCCTTCGCCGCGCTGCTTGCGGTCGATTTCCCTTTGCAGCGTGGCCAGCGCCGCATGCACCGCCGGCCCGAACAGGTGTTCCAGATAATCGTCCGGCAGGCGGGGGGTGCCGGTCGGCTTGCCGGCGGCGTCGAAACCCGGCGGCGACAGCGGCGGCACGTAATACACGTTGGGCCGGGTGCCGTGTTCGGGATGCAGCGGCAGCGCCACCTGCCATACCTTGACCAGCTGGTGCGCCGCGCCGTCCGGGTCGTCCAGCCAGGACACATGGCGCGCCCGGCCCACGCACTGGTAGGCGCAGGCCTGGGGGATGCCCTGTTCCACGCGCGGGTAGCAGAAGATGCACTTTTCCGAGCGCCCGGCCAGCGGGTTGAAATAAATCTTCTTGTACGGACAGGCGGCCACGCAGTGGCGGTAGCCCCGGCAGTGTTCCTGGTCGATCAGCACCACGCCGTCTTCCTCGCGCTTGTAAATGGCCTGGCGAGGACAGGCGGCGAGACAGGCGGGCTTGCTGCAGTGGTTGCACAGGCGCGGAAGATAGAAAAAATAGCTGTTGGGAAATTCGCCCGCGCCCTGGTCTTCCTGCCAGTTGGGGCCCCACTGCATGGGCTCGGTGGCGCGCAGCGGCGCGTCGCCCTCCTGCAGCAGGGCGCCATGGTTGAATTCCGCCGGGATGCCGTAGTCCTCCGCCAGGCGCGGCAGCCGCCCCGGCTTGAGCGCGTCGCCGTCCCAGCCGCCGCCGGCGTTTTCCCAGTCGCGCGGGTAGCCCTTGCCGGGATGGGTTTCGACGTGGTTCCAGTACATGAACTCGCGCCCCTCCCCGTCCGTCCACTGCGTCTTGCAGGCCAGCGTGCAGGTCTGGCAGCCGATGCACTTGTTGAGGTCGATGACCATCGCCAGTTGTCTTTGAACCATATGCGCTCCCGAGCCCCGCGGCCTCCGTCAGGATTTCGCCAACTCGACATCCACCGCCGATTCGAAGGCGATCATGTTGCCGTCCCAGTTGGGGTTGAAGCTGAGGTGCCCCCAGCCATCCACCAGTTCCAGCGGCGAAATCATGCCCGCCACCACGTTGTTGAGCCCGAGCCGCCGGCGGAACTGGTACGGCTCCCAGGCGTGATCCATCACCACCGAACCGGGCGGCACGCCGGGCATGAGCCGGGCGCGCGCCTGGAATTCGCCGACGTCGTTGAACACCCGCACCGCGTCGTCCTCCGCGATGCCCTTGCCCGCCGCCGTGGCGGGGTTGAGCCCGATGCAGGGCTCGCCGCGCTGCAGGCGCAGCAGGTGGGTGTTGCTGCGCCACTGCGAATGTATGCCGTGGCGGGCGTGCGGCGTATAGAAGGCGAAGGGAAAGGTGTCCGGACGCAGCGGCCCCATCGCCGTCGGCGTGGCGCAGCCCATCTTGCGGAACACCGGGTGATCGACGTAGAACTGCTGCCGGCCGGACAGGGTCTTGTAGGGCTGGCGCAGGTAGACGTTGTATTCGAAGGAATGGAACGGGCGGTTGGCGTAGAGCGGGGAATTGAATCC
>JAMCVR010000104.1 GCA_023475455.1 Thermoplasmatota archaeon
CAACCGCCGGCCGAGCGGCACGCCGGCCGCAAACCGGCCGATTTCGGCGCGCCACCAGTCGAGCTTGGCTTCGGCCACCTGGCGCTCGCGACATTCGTCCACCACGTCGTCGAGTTCGCGGCACAGCGCGTAGAACGCGGTGATCGCGCGCCGCGCGTCCGGCGGCAGGAAGACGAAGCTGTAATAGAAGCTTGAGCCGCTGGCGGCAGCGCGCTCCTGGCAGTACTGATGAGCGTCCATAATCAGAAGAGTCCGCGTGCGAGCATCGTGATCCAGTCTTTTTTTGCCAGCACTGGACGGTTGTGGAACACGCAGCCGGGATCGGCGTGCAGCTTGCGCAGGATGGTTTCGCCGCCGAGAATGGTCACGCGCAGATCAAGGCCGATGCGCCCTTTCAACCGCCGGCCGAGCGGCGCGCCGGCCTGCAATAGCTTGCGGGCGCGCTCGATCTGCTTGTGCAGCATCATGTGCCACAGGCCGCGCGTGTCGCCCTGGGCGATCTGCGTTTCGCTGACGCGATATGCGGCCAGTTCGTCCTGCGGCAGGTAGATGCGGCCCTTCCTGTAATCGACCGCGATGTCCTGCAGGAAGTTGATCAGTTGCAGGCTGCTGCAGATGGCGTCGGAATAGGCCAGATGCCGCGGGTCGCGGTCGCCGTATAGGTGCAGCATCAGGCGTCCAACCGGGTTGGCCGAGCGCCGGCAGTAATCCATGACTTCGACGAAGCTGGCGTAGCGGGTCTTTTCCACGTCCTGTGCAAACGCCGACAACAAGTCGCGGAACGGGGCGAGCGGGACGGCGTACTCGCGGATCGCGGCAGCGAGCGGCACAAAAACAGGATGGGTCGATGGCTCGCCGCGTTCGATGCGGTCCAGTTCGGCGTGATACGCCGCCAGCTGGGCCAGCCGCTCGGCCGGCGGCGCGTCGCCTTCGTCTGCAATGTCGTCCGCGCTGCGGGCAAACCGGTAAATGGCTTCGACCGGCCGGCGCAGCCGCTTGGGCAGCAGCCAGGACGCGACGGGGAAGTTTTCGTAGTGATCGACCGGCACCGGCAACAAAAAACGGAATGGGAATAATGACTTAGGCAGGATGCCGGGTGGGCTTGGGTGACAGCATCGCATTGATTATATTACACTTATCGGTCGATAGTTTTGCGGCCAAGCCGCGAGAGTGGCGGAATTGGCAGACGCACTGGATTTAGGTTCCAGCGCCGCAAGGCGTGGGGGTTCGAGTCCCCCCTTTCGCACCATCGGTTTTTTGCCTTTCACTCCTCCTCAATTCAGCCAGGAAGTATTTTGATGCAAGCAAATCTTGAAGTTCTCGAAGGACTGGTTCGGCGCCTGGACATCAGCGTTCCCATGGACCAGCTGGAAAACGAAGCTGGCGTAGCGGGTCTTTTCCACGTCCTGTGCAAACGCCGACAACAAGTCGCGGAACGGGGCGAGCGGGACGGCGTACTCGCGGATCGCGGCAGCGAGCGGCACAAAAACAGGATGGGTCGATGGCTCGCCGCGTTCGATGCGGTCCAGTTCGGCGTGATACGCCGCCAGCTGGGCCAGCCGCTCGGCCGGCGGCGCGTCGCCTTCGTCTGCAATGTCGTCCGCGCTGCGGGCAAACCGGTAAATGGCTTCGACCGGCCGGCGCAGCCGCTTGGGCAGCAGCCAGGACGCGACGGGGAAGTTTTCGTAGTGATCGACCGGCACCGGCAACAAAAAACGGAATGGGAATAATGACTTAGGCAGGATGCCGGGTGGGCTTGGGTGACAGCATCGCATTGATTATATTACACTTATCGGTCGATAGTTTTGCGGCCAAGCCGCGAGAGTGGCGGAATTGGCAGACGCACTGGATTTAGGTTCCAGCGCCGCAAGGCGTGGGGGTTCGAGTCCCCCCTTTCGCACCATCGGTTTTTTGCCTTTCACTCCTCCTCAATTCAGCCAGGAAGTATTTTGATGCAAGCAAATCTTGAAGTTCTCGAAGGACTGGTTCGGCGCCTGGACATCAGCGTTCCCATGGACCAGCTGGAAAACGAAGTGCAAAGCCGCCTCAAGCGGCTGGCACGCAACGTCAAGATGGACGGGTTCCGTCCCGGCAAGGCGCCTTTGAGCGCGGTGGCACGTCAGCACGGCGCCGGCGTGCGCCAGGAAGTGCTGGGAGAGACCCTGCAGACCCGCTTTGGCGAGGCGGTGCAGGCTCACCAGTTGAAGATTGCGGGCTATCCGCGCTTCGAACCGAAAGCCGGGCAGGCCGCTGCCATGGAAATGACGTTCAGCGCCAGCTTCGAGGTCTATCCTGAGGTCAAGATCGACGACCTGAGCAACGGCAAGATCAGCCGTCCCGTCGTGAACGTGGGCGACGCTGAGGTGTCGCTTTGGCGAGGCGGTGCAGGCTCACCAGTTGAAGATTGCGGGCTATCCGCGCTTCGAACCGAAAGCCGGGCAGGCCGCTGCCATGGAAATGACGTTCAGCGCCAGCTTCGAGGTCTATCCTGAGGTCAAGATCGACGACCTGAGCAACGGCAAGATCAGCCGTCCCGTCGTGAACGTGGGCGACGCTGAGGTGTCGAAGACGCTGGAAGTGCTGCAGAAGCAGCGCCGCACCTTCGAATCCACCGATCGGGCCGCAGCGGAAGGCGACCTGGTCAAATTCGATTATCAGGGCACGGTCGATGGCGTGCCGTTCGAAGGCGGCAAGGGCGAAGACTTCGCCGCGGTGATCGGCGAAGGCCGTCTGCTGAAGGACTTCGAGCAGAACCTGGCCGGCCTCAAGGCCGGCGACAGCAAGGGTTTCGATCTGACCTTTCCGGCCGACTACGCGGCTAAGGAACTCGCCGGCAAGGCCGCGCATTTCGAGGTGCAGGTGAAGGACGTGCAGGCGCCCGTGCTGCCGCCGGTGGACACGGAATTTGCCAAGGCGCTGGGCGTGGAGGACGGCGACGTGGAAAAGCTCAAGGCCGAGGTGAAGTCCAACCTGGAGCGCGAAGTCAAACGTCGCGTGCAGACGAAACTGAAAGAGCAGGCGATGGAGTTGCTGCTGCAGAAAAGCACGCTGGACCTGCCGCATAGCCTGGTGGCGATGGAAACCGACCGCCTGCTGAAAATGACCGAAGCGGACATGCAGTCGCGCGGGGTTCAGACCATGAAGCTTTCGGCCGATATGTTTACTGGACAGGCCGAACGTCGCGTGCGTCTTGGATTGATCCTGGCCGAGATCGTGCAGGCGCACAAGCTCACGGCCCGGCCCGAGCAGATTCGCAGCCTGATCCAGGAGCAGGCGCAGAGCTACGAGGAGCCCGAACAGGTGGTGCAGTGGTACTACCAGAGCCCGGAACGGATGCGGGAGATCGAGTCCCTGGCGCTGGAAGAGAATGTGGTAGCATGGGTCGCAGGTCAGGCGCAAGTGGAAGACGTGCCAACCGCTTTTGAAGAATTGATGGGACGTGCCTGATGGTTATGGACTTTGAACGCGCTGCTATTAACTCTCGGGCTATCGAGCCCCAGGGTCTGGGGCTGGTGCCCATGGTCGTCGAGCAAAGCGGCCGTGGCGAACGCGCCTACGACATCTACTCGCGCCTGCTCAAGGAGCGGGTGATTTTCCTGGTCGGCCCGGTGAACGACGCGACGGCCAATCTGGTCGTGGCGCAAATGCTGTTCCTGGAATCGGAAAACCCCGACAAGGACATCTACTTCTACATCAACTCGCCCGGCGGTTCGGTTTCGGCCGGGCTGGCGATCTACGACACCATGCAGTTCGTCAAGCCGGACGTGTCGACGCTCTGTATCGGCCAGGCGGCCAGCATGGGCGCGTTCCTGCTGACCGCGGGCGCCAAGGGCAAGCGCTACAGCCTGCCCAACTCGCGCATGATGATCCACCAGCCGCTGGGCGGCTTCCAGGGGCAGGCGTCGGACATCGAAATCCACGCCAAGGAAATCCTCTATCTGAAAGCACGCCTCAACGACATGCTGGCCAAGCACACCGGTCAGAGCATGGAAGCGATCGAGCGCGACACCGATCGCGACAACTTCATGAGCGCGGACGAATCGGTGAACTACGGGCTGATCGACAAGGTGCTGACCAGCCGCAACGAAGCATCAGGCAATTAAGCAAGGAACTGGCATGGCGGACAAAGGCTCGGGCGACAAACTTCTTTACTGCTCCTTCTGCGGCAAGAGCCAGCACGAGGTGCGCAAGCTGATTGCCGGGCCGTCGGTATTCATCTGCGATGAATGCGTCGAGTTGTGCAACGACATCATCCGCGAGGAAATCCAGCAGGCCGACAGCCAGAAGGGCGCCAGCTCCGATCTGCCGACACCGCACGAAATCGCCGGCATTCTCGACCAGTACGTAATCGGTCAGGCCCAGGCGAAAAAAGCGCTGGCGGTTGCGGTCTACAACCATTACAAGCGTCTGCGCAGCAATTCGGGCAGCGGCGACGTCGAACTGGCGAAGAGCAACATCCTGCTGATCGGGCCGACCGGTTCGGGCAAGACCCTGCTGGCGCAGACGCTGGCGCGCCTCTTGAACGTGCCCTTCGTGATTGCCGACGCCACCACGCTGACCGAAGCCGGCTATGTCGGCGAGGATGTCGAGAACATCATCCAGAAGCTGCTGCAGAAGTGCGATTACGACGTCGACAAGGCCAAGCAGGGCATTGTCTACATTGACGAAATCGACAAGATTTCGCGCAAGGCCGACAACCCCTCGATCACCCGCGACGTGTCGGGAGAAGGCGTGCAGCAGGCGCTGCTGAAGCTGATCGAAGGCACCACCGCCTCGGTTCCGCCGCAGGGCGGGCGCAAGCACCCGAACCAGGAATTCGTCCAGGTCGACACCAGCAACATCCTGTTCATTTGCGGGGGCGCGTTCAGCGGGCTGGAAAAGGTCATCCGCGGCCGCACCGAAAAAGGCGGCATCGGCTTCGGCGCTCAGGTCAAGAACGTCGACGAGACCAAGCGCGATGTCGAGCTGCTGCACCAGGTCGAGCCCGAAGATCTCATCAAATATGGGTTGATCCCGGAATTTGTCGGGCGTTTGCCGGTTGTTGCAACTTTGGACGAACTGGATGAAGCTGCGCTGGTGCAAATCCTGACCGAGCCGAAGAATGCGCTGACCAAACAGTTCGTCAAGCTCTTCAAGATGGAAGGGGTCGAACTCGAATTCCGCGAGGATGCGCTCAACGCCATCGCCAAGCGCGCGCTGGCGCGCCGCACCGGCGCGCGCGGCCTGCGTTCGATCATCGAACACGCCCTGCTCGACACCATGTACGACCTGCCTTCCCTCAAGGGCGTCAGCAAGGTGGTGGTGGACAACGGCCTGATCAGCGGCGACGGCAAGCCCTTGCTGATCTACTCCGACCAGGGCGAGCAGCCGCTGGCTGCCGGCGCCTGAACCGGAATGGCTGACGGGGAACCTGTCAGCGCCGACCCTGATGGGGCTGACGGGGCCTCAGCCCTCTTGAATTCCAAGCTGTGCCCCCCAACTATAGAGGAGCGTGGTTGTTGCCGATTGATCGGCTTTACAACCACGGCCTACCCCTTGCGGGTGGAGCGTGGTTGAAATGCCCGCATCCTTCCCTCAAGGGCGTCAGCAAGGTGGTGGTGGACAACGGCCTGATCAGCGGCGACGGCAAGCCCTTGCTGATCTACTCCGACCAGGGCGAGCAGCCGCTGGCTGCCGGCGCCTGAACCGGAATGGCTGACGGGGAACCTGTCAGCGCCGACCCTGATGGGGCTGACGGGGCCTCAGCCCTCTTGAATTCCAAGCTGTGCCCCCCAACTATAGAGGAGCGTGGTTGTTGCCGATTGATCGGCTTTACAACCACGGCCTACCCCTTGCGGGTGGAGCGTGGTTGAAATGCCCGCATCCTTTCCTCAACCCTTACCAGGAAATCATGATGAGCGACAACGTATCCAAGGAACAGGTCG
>JAMCVR010000069.1 GCA_023475455.1 Thermoplasmatota archaeon
CGACGTGGATAATTTCAAGCTGATCAACGACAGCCTGGGCCACGACGCCGGCGACAGCCTGCTGAAATTGGTCGGTCAACGCCTGAAAAGCTGCGCTCGCGATACCGACACGGTGGCGCGGATGGGCGGGCAAAAACCCGCGCATCCTGGGTTCCGGCCGGCAGCCGCCCGAATTTTACAAGGAAATGTGGGCCTCGCTTGGCGAGAATGCGCAATGGCAGGGGGAAATCTGGAATATCCGCAAAGACGGCGATATCTATCCGCAGTGGTTGAACATCAGCCGCGTGTCGGACGAATACGGCAAGGCGATCAATTACGTGGGGGTGTTCAGCGACATCACGGAACGCAAATCGGCCGAGGACCGCATTCTGCACCAGGTTTACTACGATTACCTGACCGATTTGCCCAACCGTGTGCTCTTCGTGGACCGGCTGAACCAGGCCATCGCCCTGGCCATGCGTCATCCCGAGAACAGCCTCGCGGTGCTGTTTCTCGACGTGGATAATTTCAAGCTGATCAACGACAGCCTGGGCCACGACGCCGGCGACAGCCTGCTGAAATTGGTCGGTCAACGCCTGAAAAGCTGCGCTCGCGATACCGACACGGTGGCGCGGATGGGCGGCGACGAATTCACCGTCATCCTGACCAAGATCGCGCACGCGGAGGACGCGGCGATCGTCGCCAAGAAAATCCTGGACAGTTTCAGCCTGCCTTTCACGCTGGAGGGCCAGGAGGTATACGCCTCCCTCAGCATTGGCATCAGCCTGTTCCCCGGCGATGGCATCACGTCCGACATATTGCTGAAAAATGCCGATACCGCCATGTATCGCGCCAAGAGCACCGGCGGGATGTGGTACCAGTTGTACAACGAGGAAATGAGTGTGCGCGCGGACGAGCGTCTGTCACTTGTGACCGGGCTGCACAAGGCGCTGCAACGTCACGAACTGGTGCTGCATTACCAACCCCAGTTCGATTTCCAGGGCGGCCGGCTTACAGGCTTCGAGGCTTTGCTGCGCTGGCAACACCCGCAACGCGGACTGCTCTATCCGGAGGCGTTCATACATCTGGCGGAAGAAACCGGTCTCATCATCCCGATCGGAAACTGGGTGCTGGAAACCGCCTGCACCCAGGCAAAGATCTGGTGCGAGATGGGCTTTCCCAACCTGGTCATGGCGGTGAACGTGTCCCCGCGCCAGTTCCAGCACGCCGACCTGGTGAGCCAGGTCATCGCGGCGCTGGAAAAAACGAACCTGCCCCCCAATTGCCTGGAGTTGGAAATTACCGAAAGCATAATCATGCAGGAAATCGACAACAGTATTCGCATCATGGAGTCGCTGGCGGAACGGGACGTACGGTTCTCGGTGGATGACTTCGGCACCGGCTATTCTTCCCTGGGCTACCTGAAGAAACTGCCGATCAACGTCCTCAAGATCGACCGGTCTTTCATCCGGGATATTGCCAGCGATCAGGACGACGCGGCCATCGTCGGCGCCATCATCGCCATGTCCGACAAACTCGGCCTCCAGGTCGTGTTGGAGGGGGTCGAAAACCACGAACAGCTGGCTCAGCTCAAGGAATATGCCGGAATTCGCATACAGGGCTTTCTACTCGGGAAACCGCTGACCGCGGCCGGGACGACCGACCTGATCCGCGCCAGGGCCGAAGCCATGCAGACGGCATTACCATAGCAGCCTGCCGAGGTCACTTGTCGTGGCAGGTTTGGCACAGGACACTGTTGTTGTTGGCGACCCGCAGGAACGAAGGATTGAACACGCTGCCGGGGCCGCCGCTGGGCACGCCGTGCGGATCGTGACAGGACGCGCATTCCACTTCATGGCCTTCGCCGCTGCTGTACAGGCGCACGTTCTTGGGATCGGCGCGGCCGTTGCCGTCGCTGTCGAAAAACGAGACGCCGCCGACAGTCGCGGTGGGCGGCTTGAAATCCAGCCCCGCCCCGAAAGTCGTTGGGTAGCGGATGCCTACGGGATGGTCATTGGTCAGGTCGGTGCCGATGGCGAATACGGTGAAATCGGCCGCCAGGGCCGGCCCCGCAGGATTATGGCAAGACAGGCAGCCGGTGGCGTTCAGCGCCTCGTGGTTATCGGTCGGATTGCTGCCGCTGGCGTTGCTCCAGGTGTTGAGGAAGGCGTTGTTTTGGGAGGATGCCTGGGCCGCGCTGTACTTTCCGGAGCCGGGCATGTTGATGATGGAGTCGATCGCCACGGTGCCGTCATGGCAGGACAGGCAGGTGAGCGAATTGACGCCCGGCTGCGTCACCGTCGCGCTGGTGGGACGGTTGTACAGCGCGTAGGCGGCGCTGGTCGCGGTGCGGTTCCACAGCGGCGCCGCCACCACCGCGCTCGCGCCGTGGGGGGTGTGGCAGTACACGCACACCTCGCCATAGTCGTTGCGGCTCAGATCCATGAAAATCTTTCCCGCGCCTGACATAAAGCTTTGAGTCATATTATGGCGGGTGTTGATAATGCCGCCCTGGTTGAGCGCCTTGCTGGGCACATCGCCGTCGCCGAAGACGGCCGTCCCCCAGGCGATCAAAACGGCCAGTCCAAGCAGTCGTTCAGCTTTCCCTGTCATCGCGCATACCTCCAGAATTTAAATGAATGCAAATCGCGTGCTTTCACAATCGAACAAAGGGAATCAACGGCGCGCGCGGACGACGCGCTCGCCCTCCTCCGCCGACAGGCGGCGGATCACTTCCACCTTGCGGAAGTACTGGTCCACCACG
Organism: Thermoplasmatota archaeon; assembly: GCA_023475455.1. The sequence goes on from JAMCVR010000069.1 coordinate 2,744, forward strand.
TATACGCGCCCGGTTTCGTCCACCGCGATGCCGCCCGGCAGGGCGTAACGCCCGGGCTTGTCGCTGTCGCCGCGCCTCCCCACCGGGAGCAGCAATTGCCCGGCGGGGTTGAACACCTGGAAATTGCCGTAGCCGGCGTCCGTCACGTATATGTTTCCTTCCCCGTCCACGGCGATGCCGCGCGGGCGCGCGAAATCGCCGAACTCGCTGCCGGCCTTGCCCCAGGTGCGCAAAAACCGGCCATCCCGGTCGAACGCCTGGACCCGGAAGTTGCCGGAATCCAGCACGTACAGCGTGCCGTCCGGCGCCACCGCGGCTTGCACCGGCACGTTGAACCGTCCCTCGGCGGAGCCGCGCGTGCCGATGACGAACAACTTGCGCCCGGTGCCGTCGTAGGCGACCACGCGGTGGTTGAGGCTTTCGTTGCTGCTCCGGTCGACGACGTAGACGCGCTCCCCGGCGGCGTCCACCGCCACCCCGGTCGGCAAATCGCGTGCTTTCACAATCGAACAAAGGGAATCAACGGCGCGCGCGGACGACGCGCTCGCCCTCCTCCGCCGACAGGCGGCGGATCACTTCCACCTTGCGGAAGTACTGGTCCACCACGTATACGCGCCCGGTTTCGTCCACCGCGATGCCGCCCGGCAGGGCGTAACGCCCGGGCTTGTCGCTGTCGCCGCGCCTCCCCACCGGGAGCAGCAATTGCCCGGCGGGGTTGAACACCTGGAAATTGCCGTAGCCGGCGTCCGTCACGTATATGTTTCCTTCCCCGTCCACGGCGATGCCGCGCGGGCGCGCGAAATCGCCGAACTCGCTGCCGGCCTTGCCCCAGGTGCGCAAAAACCGGCCATCCCGGTCGAACGCCTGGACCCGGAAGTTGCCGGAATCCAGCACGTACAGCGTGCCGTCCGGCGCCACCGCGGCTTGCACCGGCACGTTGAACCGTCCCTCGGCGGAGCCGCGCGTGCCGATGACGAACAACTTGCGCCCGGTGCCGTCGTAGGCGACCACGCGGTGGTTGAGGCTTTCGTTGCTGCTCCGGTCGACGACGTAGACGCGCTCCCCGGCGGCGTCCACCGCCACCCCGGTCGGCCGCTCCAGATCGGCTTCGCCGCCGATCTCCCGCAAATACAGCCCGAGGCTGTCGTATACCACCACCTTGCGCGCGCTCACGTCCGCCACGTACACGCGCATCTTCCCGTCCAGGGCGATGCCGACCGGCTTCAGCAGGGTTCCCGGCGGGCGCAATCCCATGTGGAAAAACCTGCGCCGCGGCACGTCGAACACGGCCACGCTGCGCGTGACGGTGTCCGTGACATAAATCCTGCCCATGCGCGCCGCCACCCCGAACGGCTTTTCGAAAGCCGGTCGCGGGTCCGCGTCTCCCGCAACCAGGCGCCGGAAACGGTCGGCTTCATTGTTCTCGACGAGATCCGACGGGTTGCGTAGCGCCGTCTCGAACGCAAAGCGCGGCGTCTCCGGGGGCGTCGGCCAATAAAGCGCCGGCGCGTCCGCATGTCGGTCGAGCGTGCCCGTGCATGCGCCGAGCGCAACGGCCAGCCCCAGCGCGAGCAGCGTAGCGGAGTGGCGCAACCGCTTCGGGTTGAGCGCTTCGCGGACAGCGTTTTCCGCGTTACGCCGCTTCCGGAATATTCGCACGGGGAACATCGTTCCTGTCGGTGCTAATCACCACCCGGTTCCGCCCCAACTCCTTGGCCCGGTACAGGGCTTCATCGGCCCGGCGGATGATGTCCTCGGCCCGGTCTTCGCCGCTGCACAGCAAGGCTCCGCCCACGCTGACGGTAATGTTCAGCGGGGTGTTCCCCTGGTCGATCATGACCGGAGAGGCGGCGACGCAAGCGCGGAACGCTTCCGCCGCTTCCGCCAGTTTCACGGCATCGGCACCGGGCAGGATAATCATGAATTCCTCGCCGCCGTAGCGTGTCAGGACGTCCGACTTGCGCGCCCGGTTCAGCAGGCGCGCGCTGATTTCCCGCAGTACGCAGTCACCCGCTTGATGTCCATGGTTGTCGTTGACGGCCTTGAAGTGATCCAGGTCCAACATCAATACGCCGAGCGGAGCCGCGTGACGTTCCGCGTAATAGATCGCTTCGTTGAGGCGGGCAAGCCCGTAGTTCTTGGCGCGCAAACCGGTCAGCCCATCGGTGATGGCATTGGTGTAATGGCGGGCGTTCTGCAGGGCGAGGCCGATGTGCGCCGACAGATTGCGCAGCAGCTTGTCGTCCAGAAGGGAGAGTACCTCTGCCGCGAAGCCGCAGCCCGCCAGCAGCGCCACCAAACGCTCGCCATCGAAGAACGGGATCACGAAATACCATTGCCCCTCGATCGAATGTTGCATTTCCGTCCGCTGCGCACAAGCCTCGCCCACCAGCGTCGGGGGAATGCGCGCCAGCGCCGGGCATTCTTCCATGCGCCCGGTCCCGCAGACATGGGGTTCCTCGCCGCCCGCTCCGGCCACGCTGCAGCACCACCCTGCCTTGCCGCTTTCCACGCAGAACACCAGCAGGCTGAGCGGCAGCCGGTCGCGCAGAATCATCAGCACGATGGACTGCACATCCGTCACGTGCAGGCTGCGGCTGGCTTCCACCATGATGGCGTAGAGCAGGCCGAGCTCCTTATTGGTGCGCTCCATCGCCGCCATCTGCTCCTCGATCTGCGCCGCCATCTGGTTGAAGCGCTTGGTCAGCAGCCCGAGTTCGTCGCGCCGCCGCACCGGAACCCGCGTGTCCATGTCGCCGCGGGTGATCGCTGATGCCGCTTTGGCCAGGGCGCGCACGGGCTTGTGGACCAGGTAACGCAACAGCAACGCGACCATCGCCAGCATCGCCAGGGCGGAGGCGGCGGCGATAGCCAGCACCAGCCGGTTCCGCTGCGCCGCCGCCCGCTCTGCCGGCGCGCGATCGAAATCGATCGCGATCATGCCGCGGAACGCCTCGGGCCGGGTGTGGCAGCGGGCGCAGGCAGGCTGCTTGGGGATCGGGCTGAGGACGCGCAGCAGAGGGCTGCCGTCGGCGGCGCGGAATTCGGACCAGGTAACGCAACAGCAACGCGACCATCGCCAGCATCGCCAGGGCGGAGGCGGCGGCGATAGCCAGCACCAGCCGGTTCCGCTGCGCCGCCGCCCGCTCTGCCGGCGCGCGATCGAAATCGAT
>JAMCVR010000166.1 GCA_023475455.1 Thermoplasmatota archaeon
ACATCCGGTATCCTGCGCACTTTGCCTTGCCGGAAACCTCTGAACGATGGCTGTTCGCGTAAAAATCTGCGGCATCACCCACGATTTTTCCGCCTTCCGTGCGGCCGAGTGCCAGGCCAGATCGCCGGTCAAGGAGTTGCGGCTGGCGCACGTCGAGCGGCGCGGCGATTACCTGATGTGCGATTTCCGCGCCGACGGTTTCCTGCACCACATGGTGCGCAACCTCATGGGTTGTCTCGTGCAGGTCGGCGCCGGCGTGCAGCCGCCCGAGTGGCTGCACGAGATTCTGCAAAGCCGCGACCGCACGCTGGCCGCACCGACCTTCGACGCCGCCGGCCTGTATCTCACCCACATCCGGTATCCTGCGCACTTTGCCTTGCCGGAAACCTCTGAACGATGGCTGTTCGCGTAAAAATCTGCGGCATCACCCGCTTGCAGGATCTGCATGCCGCCTGCGGCGCCGGGGCGGACGCGCTGGGTTTCGTGTTCTACGCAAAAAGCCCGCGCCACCTCACGATCGCGGCCGCCGCCGCGCTGGTGCGCGAGCTGCCGCCTTTCGTGCAGAGCGTGGGCCTGTTCGTGAATGCCGAGCCTGCGTTCGTCGAGGAGGTGCTGGATGCCGTTCCGCTCGACCTGCTGCAATTCCACGGCGACGAAACGGCGGCCGACTGCGCACGCTATGGCCGGCCGTATATCAAGGCGGTGCGGGTGAACCGGGACACGGATTTGCTAAAATACGCGGCTGACTTCGATGCCGCGCGCGGCCTGCTGCTCGATGCCTTCGTGCCGGGCGTGCCGGGCGGCACCGGGGAACGCTTCGACTGGGGCCTGATCCCGCCGGATCTGCCCAAACCGGTCATCCTGTCGGGCGGACTCACGCCGGACAACGTTGCCGAGGCCGTACAACGCGTACGTCCCTGGGCGGTGGATGTCAGCAGCGGGGTGGAAGCGGCGCCCGGCATCAAGGACGCGGCCAGGGTGGCAGCGTTTATTGAACGCGCGACTTCCGGGACAAAGCGTTAACACAGAGGAATCAGAGACGGCAGAGTAAAAATAACGCTTCTCTCTGCCGCCTCTGTTCCCTTTGTGTCGAATATTTCTGAAAGAATTTGAGAATGCCCGCCAAGCGATGAAACTTACTGACCTTCCCGATTCCCGCGGCCACTTCGGTCCCTACGGCGGCATCTTCGTCGCCGAGACCCTGATGGCGGCGCTGGAAGAACTGCGCGTCGAGTATGAAAAAGCGCGCCGGGATCCCGCCTTCGTGGCCGAATTCGAATACGAGTTGAAGCACTACGTCGGCCGTCCCAGCCCGGTGTACCACGCCAGGCGCCTTTCCGAACAATACGGCGGCGCGCAGATCTACCTCAAGCGCGAAGACCTCAACCACACCGGCGCGCACAAGATCAACAACACCATCGGCCAGGCGCTGCTGGCACGGCGCATGGGCAAGAAGCGCGTCATCGCGGAGACCGGCGCCGGTCAGCACGGCGTCGCCTCGGCCACCGTCGCCGCGCGCTACGGCATGGAATGCGTGGTCTACATGGGCGCCGAGGACGTCGCCCGGCAGGCGCCCAACGTCTTCCGCATGAAGCTCTTGGGCGGCACCGGGGAACGCTTCGACTGGGGCCTGATCCCGCCGGATCTGCCCAAACCGGTCATCCTGTCGGGCGGACTCACGCCGGACAACGTTGCCGAGGCCGTACAACGCGTACGTCCCTGGGCGGTGGATGTCAGCAGCGGGGTGGAAGCGGCGCCCGGCATCAAGGACGCGGCCAGGGTGGCAGCGTTTATTGAACGCGCGACTTCCGGGACAAAGCGTTAACACAGAGGAATCAGAGACGGCAGAGTAAAAATAACGCTTCTCTCTGCCGCCTCTGTTCCCTTTGTGTCGAATATTTCTGAAAGAATTTGAGAATGCCCGCCAAGCGATGAAACTTACTGACCTTCCCGATTCCCGCGGCCACTTCGGTCCCTACGGCGGCATCTTCGTCGCCGAGACCCTGATGGCGGCGCTGGAAGAACTGCGCGTCGAGTATGAAAAAGCGCGCCGGGATCCCGCCTTCGTGGCCGAATTCGAATACGAGTTGAAGCACTACGTCGGCCGTCCCAGCCCGGTGTACCACGCCAGGCGCCTTTCCGAACAATACGGCGGCGCGCAGATCTACCTCAAGCGCGAAGACCTCAACCACACCGGCGCGCACAAGATCAACAACACCATCGGCCAGGCGCTGCTGGCACGGCGCATGGGCAAGAAGCGCGTCATCGCGGAGACCGGCGCCGGTCAGCACGGCGTCGCCTCGGCCACCGTCGCCGCGCGCTACGGCATGGAATGCGTGGTCTACATGGGCGCCGAGGACGTCGCCCGGCAGGCGCCCAACGTCTTCCGCATGAAGCTCTTGGGCGCCACCGTGGTGCCGGTCTCCAGCGGTTCCAGGACGCTGAAGGACGCGCTCAACGAGGCGATGCGCGACTGGGTCACCAACGTCGAATCCACCTTCTACATCCTCGGCACCGCCGCCGGCCCGCACCCGTATCCCATGCTGGTGCGCGACTTCCAGTGCGTGATCGGCCGCGAGTGCCTTGTGCAGATGCCCGAGCTGAGCGGCCGCCAGCCCGACGCGGTGATCGCCTGCGTCGGCGGCGGCTCCAATGCCATCGGCATCTTCCATCCCTACCTCCCGTATGAAGACGTCCGCCTGATCGGCGTCGAAGCCGGCGGCTCCGGGGTGGACTCTGGCCGCCACGCCGCCCCGCTCACGGCCGGCACCCCCGGTGTGCTGCACGGCTTCCGCAGCTATCTGATGCAGGACGAGAACGGCCAGATCATCGAAACCCACTCCGTCTCCGCCGGCCTCGACTACCCCGGCGTCGGCCCCGAACACAGCTATCTGAAGGACGCCGGCCGCGCCGAATACGTCGCGATCAACGACGACGAGGCCCTGGCCGCCTTCCACGACCTGTGCCGCCTGGAAGGCATCATCCCCGCGCTCGAATCCAGCCACGCCATTGCCCACGCCAGGAAACTCGCGCCGACCATGAAGCGGGGCCAGATCATCCTGGTCAACCTGTCCGGGCGCGGCGACAAGGACATCAACACCGTGGCGAAGGCGGCGGGGATTACGCTGTAAGCCCGCCGCCCGATTGAACCGAATTTTTCAGAAGACCGAACATGAGCCGCATCGGCCAGACTTTTGCCGCGCTGAAAGCGCAAAACAGGAAAGCCCTGATCCCCTTCATCACCGCCGGCGATCCCGGCAAGGGCCTGACGGTGCCGCTGATGCACGTGCTGGTCGAAGCCGGGGCGGACATCATCGAACTGGGGGTGCCGTTTTCCGATCCGATGGCCGACGGCCCGGTGATCCAGCGCGCGTCCGAACGGGCCCTGGCGAACAAGGTCGGGCTCAAGGACGTGCTCATGATGACGGCGGAATTCCGCAAGACCAACTCGACCACGCCGGTGGTGCTGATGGGCTATGCCAATCCGGTCGAGCGCATGGGCTACGAGACCTTTGCCCGGGCGGCGAAGGCGGCCGGGGTGGACGGCGTGCTGACGGTGGACATTCCGCCGGAGGAATCGGCAGGCGTGTCGGACGTGTTCAAGGCCGCCGGGCTCGACCCGATTTTCCTGCTGTCGCCGACCACCCCCGAATCGCGGGTGGAACGGGTCGCGGCGGCGGCGGGCGGTTTCATCTATTACGTGTCGCTCAAGGGCGTCACGGGTTCGGCCAACCTCGACACCGGGGAAGTCGCTGAGAAGCTGGCCATGGTGCGCAAGCATTGCAGCCTGCCGGTCGGCGTGGGCTTCGGCATCCGCGACGCGGCGACGGCCGAGGCGGTGGCGCGCATCGCCGATGCCGTGGTGGTGGGCAGCCGCATCGTGAGCGAAATCGAGACCGCGCCGGAAGGCGAGTGCGCCAACCGTGTCCGACATCTGGTGGCCGATTTGCGCCGCGGGGTCGACGCCGCAACGAAATAAATAAACGTCGGGGGTGCGTTTCACCCTCTCCCCGCCCTCTCCCTTCAGGGGAGAGGGGGATAGAGCTAGGATATTTTTTATGAGCTGGTTCCAGAAAATTCTGCCCCCGAAAATCAAGCGCCGGGTCGAGGCGCGCAAATCGATGCCGGAAGGGCTGTGGTCCAAGTGCCCGGCGTGCAATGAGGTGCTCTACCGCGCCGACCTCGAAAGCAATCTGGAGGTGTGCCCCAAGTGCGGCCATCATCATCGCATCGGCGCCCGCGCGCGGCTGGCGATGCTGCTGGATGCCGAGGGACAGCACGAGATCGGCGCGCAGGTGGCGCCGCTCGATCCGCTGAAATTCAGGGACAGCAAGAAATATCCCGACCGCCTGAAGGAAGCCCAGGCCGGCACCTCGGAAACCGACGCGCTGGTGGTGATCGGCGGCAGCGTCAAGGCGGTGCCGGTGGTGGCGGCGGCGTTCGAGTTCAAGTTCATGGGCGGCTCGATGGGTTCGGTGGTGGGCGAGCGCTTCGTCCAGGGGGTGGAAGCGGCGATCGGGTCGAATTCGGCTTTCGTCTGCTTTTCCGCCAGCGGCGGCGCGCGCATGCAGGAAGGCCTGTTCTCGCTGATGCAGATGGCCAAGACCTCGGCCGCGCTCACCCAACTGTCGCGCCACCGGCTGCCCTTCATCTCGGTGCTGACCGACCCGACCATGGGCGGCGTGTCGGCCAGCTTCGCCATGCTGGGCGACCTGATCGTCGCCGAGCCCAACGCGCTGATCGGTTTTGCCGGCCCGCGCGTGATCGAGCAGACAGTGCGCGAGACGCTCCCGGAAGGCTTCCAGCGCGCCGAGTTCCTGCAGGAAAAGGGCGCCATCGACCGCATCATCGATCGCCGCCAGATGCGCGACGAACTCGCCGCCACGCTGGCGATGATGATGGGCCGGCCCGCGCTGGCGGCGTAGGTTTTTTACACAGAGGACGCAGAGAACACGGAGGAAGAACGAGGAGAAAGGTTTTCCTCTGCGTCCTCTGCGTCCTCTGTGTGAATGATTTTGGGATATTCCAGCATGTCGTTGGACGATTGGCTGGCGCGGCTGGAGCGGCTGCATCCCAGCGCCATCGACATGGGGCTGGAGCGGGTGCGCCGCGTCAAGGAAACTCTCGGGCTTGATCCGGCTTTCCCGCTCGTCATCGTCGGCGGCACCAACGGAAAGGGGTCGACCTGCGCCTGCCTGGAAGCCATCCTCGGCGCCGCCGGCTACAGGACCGGCCTCTACACTTCGCCGCACCTGCTGCGCTACAACGAGCGGGTGCGCATTGCCGGCAGGGAAGCGAGCGACGCCGACCTGGTCGCCGCATTTGAAAAAATCGAGGCCGCGCGCGGCGATACCTCGCTGACCTACTTCGAATTCGGCACGCTGGGCGCGATGGCGCTGTTCATCGACGCCGCCGTCGAGGTGGCGATCCTCGAGGTCGGTCTGGGCGGACGGCTCGACGCGGTCAACGTGTTCGACGCCGACGCGGCCATAGTCACCAGCGTCGACCTCGACCATATGGAGTATCTGGGCGACACCCGCGAGCAGATCGGTTTCGAAAAGGCCGGCATTTACCGTGCGGGTCGCCCCGCCATTTGCGCCGACCCGGCGCCCCCCGCCAGCCTGCTCGATCATGCGCGGCGCATCGGCGCCGACCTGCGTTGCGTGGAGCGGGATTTTTCCGCGCGGCGCGAAGGTGACCGTTGGCTATATCGCGGCCCGGACGCAGAGAACACGGAGGAAGAACGAGGAGAAAGGTTTTCCTCTGCGTCCTCTGCGTCCTCTGTGTGAATGATTTTGGGATATTCCAGCATGTCGTTGGACGATTGGCTGGCGCGGCTGGAGCGG
>JAMCVR010000172.1 GCA_023475455.1 Thermoplasmatota archaeon
GTCCGAAGCCGATGGCGATGCCGAGCACCCCGGCGGTGGCGAGGATGGGCGCGATGGAAATGCCGACCTCGCTGAGCACCAGCATGGCGCCGACCAGCGTGACGATCACCGCGGCGACGTAGCGGAACACGCGCTCCAGCGTATCCAGGCGCTTGATCCGTTCGCGGTCGTCGAGGTCCTGCTGCATGTGCAGCCGCAAGCGTGCCAGCATCTTGCGCACCACCCGCAGCGCCAGCCAGGTCAGTCCCAGGATGAGGGCGACGTGCAGCGCGGTCACGGCGAAGTCGCGCCATTCGCCGAGATGGTCGGTCAGGGTATTCAGAAACGCCATGGGCAAGGCCTTTCAGCGTTCGCCCACGGCGCGCGCCAGCGGGCGGAATTGCAGGTGATGAAACAGTTGCAGGTAGCGTCCGGCTTCCTCGCGCTCCAGGTTGCTGACGAATTTCCAGAAGCCGTAGATGCGCGACAGCGTCATCATGCGTTCGGCGTACAGCTTCCAGGTGTAGCGCGCCGCCACCCGCGCCAGCGCGGCGTCCGAAATGCGCTGCCAGCGTGGCGGCTCGCTCGCGCACTGCTGCAGAAAATCGGCGATCGCCGTGGCCGCCGCGGCGCCGTCGTTGGGATCGATGTGGAACCCCGACACGCCGGGCTGGATGATTTCGAGCGGTCCGCCGTAGCGGGTGGCGAACACCGGCAGCCCCGAGGCCATCGCCTCGATCAGGGTGAGGCCGAAGGCTTCGAACAGCGCCGGCTGCACGAACACGCCGCGGCGGTCGGCGACATGGCGATAGAGCTCGCCCGCCAGGTTCTTGTCGAGCCGGGCGCCGAGCCAGCGCATCCGCCCGTCCAGCCGGTACCGCTCCATCAGCGCATGCATGCGCTCGATCTCCGCCTTCTCCTCCTCGTCCGTCGAAGCGGTCGCGTCGACGTGGCCGCCGACCACCAGCAGATTGGCGGTTTCGGCCAGGCGCTCGCAGGCGCCGAACCATTCGGTCAGCCCGGACAGGTTCTTGATGCGGTCGAGCCGCGCCATGGTGAACAGCATGGGCTTGTCGGGATCGTCGAACCGTCCGCGGTGCGGCACCCCGGGGTCGGGCGCGTAGAGCAGGCGCTCGATCTCCGGCATCAGCGAATGCAGGCGCCGCGCCGTGTCGGTGTAGGGAAAATAGATGTCGGCATCGGCGCCCGGCGAGACGATGTTGAACTTGGGGTCGAACAGGTCGATGCCGTTGACCACCCGGTACAGCCCCGGCAGGGTGAACGCGCGGTAGCTCTCGTACTGGCCGATGCTGTGCGCGGTGCCGGCGATTTCCTGGTAGGTGCTGGTGATGATGAAATCGGCGTGGTTCATGCCGATGAGATCCGCGGTGTACTGGCAGGCGAAGTGATAGGTCGCGTCGTTGGCTTCCCAGTACAGCGCCGAGTGCAGGTATTTGGTCTGCTCCAGCGCGTGGGCGATGTTGCACTGCGTCACGCCCAGCCGGGTCGACAGCAGGCTGGCCACCAGGTTGCCGTCGGAATAGTTGCCGATGATGAGGTCGGGGCGCCCGCCCAGCTGGGCCAGCGCCTCGCGCTCGGCGTGGGTTGCGAAGGTTTCCAGATAGGGCCAGATCTCGAAGCGCGAAATCCACTGCCGCACGATCTCGCCGTTGGGGTGATGAAAGGGCACGCGAACGATCCAGGCGTGGTCGGTGCCCTGGATCTTTTCCAGCGGCTGGTTGCAGGTGGTGCCGTCGGCCTCGGCAATCAGCCGGGTGACGACGACGATCCGGGGATCGACCTGCACCCCCTGCGCCGCCATGCGGTCGCGCATCTCGCGTTCCAGCGCGCGCACCTGGTCGAGGATGTAGACCACCTGGCCGCCGGTGTCGGGGCGTCCCAGCACGTTGTCCTGGCCGAAATAGCCGTGCGGCGACACGATCAGCAGGCGCGAGATCATCGGAATGCGCGCGAGGAAGGCCTCCAGCACGGCGGGCGACGGTGCCTCCAGGATGTCGACCAGCAGCCCCATGGTCTCGCTCGCCCGTGCCGCCGTGGCGCCCCAGCCCGGCTCGAATCCCAGCCCGCCGAGGGGGGCGGCAAACGCCGTCCACGGCCAGGTTGCCGTCGGAATAGTTGCCGATGATGAGGTCGGGGCGCCCGCCCAGCTGGGCCAGCGCCTCGCGCTCGGCGTGGGTTGCGAAGGTTTCCAGATAGGGCCAGATCTCGAAGCGCGAAATCCACTGCCGCACGATCTCGCCGTTGGGGTGATGAAAGGGCACGCGAACGATCCAGGCGTGGTCGGTGCCCTGGATCTTTTCCAGCGGCTGGTTGCAGGTGGTGCCGTCGGCCTCGGCAATCAGCCGGGTGACGACGACGATCCGGGGATCGACCTGCACCCCCTGCGCCGCCATGCGGTCGCGCATCTCGCGTTCCAGCGCGCGCACCTGGTCGAGGATGTAGACCACCTGGCCGCCGGTGTCGGGGCGTCCCAGCACGTTGTCCTGGCCGAAATAGCCGTGCGGCGACACGATCAGCAGGCGCGAGATCATCGGAATGCGCGCGAGGAAGGCCTCCAGCACGGCGGGCGACGGTGCCTCCAGGATGTCGACCAGCAGCCCCATGGTCTCGCTCGCCCGTGCCGCCGTGGCGCCCCAGCCCGGCTCGAATCCCAGCCCGCCGAGGGGGGCGGCAAACGCCGTCCACGGCGTCTCGGGATCGAGCGCTTCGAGCTGCCGCAGCGCCTCGCGCAGCGCGCCCCGCAACGCTTCCACCTCGCCGATATGGGGCGCGAGCATGAGCTGGCGGCCGTCCAGCGTGTGCATGCGCAGAAAGTTCAGCAGCCTGGCGTGGCCGATCTCGGGCCGGGTGAACATCGCGCTCGCCAGATGACGGTTGAGGTGCAGCACGCCCTGCCCGATCGAGCGCGTTTCCTGCAGCCGCGGCACATGGCGGCCGAACGGCTCGAAGTCGATTTCCAGCACGCTGCCGCCGTCGTCCGCCGGCTTCACGAACTGTTCCTTTAAGGCGAGAAATTCGCTCACCGACACGCGTTCGGGGACGAGCTGTTCCTGATGCATGCGCAGGTAGCGCCAGCGGCCGGCCCCTTCCCGCAACGCGAAATAGGCCCACGGGCTTTGCAGCACGCCTTCCTGGAAATGCCGCACCGCCTGCTGCAGCGGCGTACCGTCAAGCGAACCGGCGGATTCGGTCGCCAACGCATCGAGTACCGCGCACAGGTCGCTTTGCAGCAGAAGTGCGCGGTTTTCGGCAAAACAGCGGCGCAGGAAGGCATCCACCGGATCGCGGTGTTCCGCCGTCCAGATTTTCAGGGCATCGATCATGCGACCTCCTTCAGTTCTGCCTGCGCGGCCCGCCATCTCAAACCGTAGTGGTCCATGCCTTCGAGAATGCCGAATGCGCACGGCGTGCCGGCAAAATACACCTGCTCCATGCCGCGCAGCTTGTCCAGTTCGGCGCTGTGGTTGGACACCACCACCGCCTGGGTGTCGCCGACCAGCATTTCCAGGTCGTTGCCCGAATCGCCGGCTACCAGAAAAGCGCGCAACGGCATCCCCCATTTATAGGCCAGGTAGCGGATGGCCTGACCCTTGGAGGCGCGAATGGGCAGCACATCGAGATAGATGTCGTGCGAATGAATCAGGTTGGCATGCAGCCGCACCTCGCGCAGGCGCGTTTTCAGTTCGCGCAGGCTCGGCGCGGCCAGCGGATCGACCATGAAGCTCAGCTTGAATTCGCTCTGCTGGTCGTCCGATTGCAGCGTCAGACCGGGCAGACCGTCGAACAGCGCGGCCAGCGCATCGCGCCGCCACAGGTGCTGGACATGGCGCTGCCAGCCGCTGTCGGGGCGCACCTCGGGACCGTAATGGATTTCGCTGCCGACCGCGGTGATCAACACGTCGGGCTGCGGCACCCGCGCCTGCCGCAGCACCTCGAGCGCACTCGGCAGATGGCGCCCGGTGGCGACGCCGAAGCCGAAGCTGCGCGGCCGCTCGCGCAGCACGCGCGCCAGCGCGGCAAGCCCGGCGCGGTCGCCGATCAGGGTGTTGTCGATGTCGCTCACCAGCATGCGCTGCACGTACGGCATGGGGGTGGGCACGGGACGCTGCGCCACGCGTTCGCGCCGCACCTGCTTGCGGGCGCGATGAACCACGCGGTCGACCGCCTTCAGATATTTCTCGACGTGGGCATCCCAGGTGTAGTGGCGCGCCACGCCGCCGAGGCCGCGCCGCGCATAGCGCTGCCAGGTGCGGGCGTCCGACACCACGGCGAGCAGGCCGCGGGCGATGTCGGCGGGATCGAGCGGGTCGACCAGCACGCCGTTTTCGCAGTGCGCGAGGATCTCGCGCGGGCCGCCGTCGTGGGTCGCCACCACCGGAAGGCCGCTCGCCGCCGCCTCGATCAGGGTGAGGCCGAACGGCTCGGTCAGCGCCGGGTTGACGAACACGCCGCGCCGCTGCGCCGCCAGCCGGTAGAGCGCGGGAACGTCGTCCGGCCGATGCTGCTTGGGCAGCGCGACGACGCCCCACAGGTCGTAACGGTCGACGTCGAGCAGCAGGTCGCTGAGCACGCCGGCCTGCGCCTCGTCCAGGCTGCGGATGTCGTCGCGGTTGCCGGCGACGATGGCGAGGTTGGCGCGTTCGCGCAGTTCGGGCGATTCGCCGAAGGCCGCCACCAGGCGGCTCAGGTTCTTGCGCATTTCGGGACGGCAGATGGCGAGAACGAGCGGTTTTTTCGGCTGCGCTAAAAAGCGGTCGACCAGCGCCGGCACGTGCGGCGGGATCGGCGCGCGCACGGGCGGCGCGAAGCGCGAAGTGTCGGTGCCGGGCGGAATCACCGCCGTGCGCGCCGGCTGATGATTGTCGTAGAGGCCGTACTGCTCGTGGCTTTCCTGCGCGGTGCTGGTGACCACCAGCGCGGCGTGCGCCAGCACGTCCTCCTCGGCGGCGATGCGGCGGCCGAAGTTGAACTGGCGGTCGATCGTCTGGGCGCGGCGGCCGTGGTCGAGCAGGCGCTGGCGCTTGCAGCGGCCGAGCGAATGGCCGGTGTGCACCAGCGGAATGCCGAGCAGCTGCGACAGCTGCACGCCGACGTAGCCGGCGTCGGCGTAATGGCTGTGGATGACGTCGGGCAGGCGCGGCTGCTGGCGCAGATAGCCGAGGATGCGGTCGACCAGCTGGTCGAGATGGTTCCACAGGCTTTCCTTGCGCAGATAGCGTTTGGGCCCGCACGGCAGCCGCACCAGGCGGGCGCGCTCGCCCAGCCCTTCGCTTGGCGCCGCGTAGTCCGGCGACACCGCGGGATCGTCGACCAGGCGGGTCAGCACCTCGACCTGCTCGATCCGTGGATGCCGTCCCAGCGCCCGCGCCAGTTCGATCACGTAGAGGGTCTGCCCGCCGGTGTCGGCATCGCGTCCGAGTTCCAGATCGTGCCCGCGCATCAGGCCGTGCACGCTCAGCATCAGTACATACAGATCACGCACGCGCCCCCTCCGTTTCGAGTTGCCAGTCGCGAATGAACGGCTGATAGAAATCCCGCGAGTCCGGTACCGCGCCGCGGATCCGGCACAGCGCGCGGGCGAACGCGTCGGCGCGCGCAAGACGGTCGGCCAGCGGCCAGCCGCGCAACATGCCGAGGATGAACACGGCGGCAAAGCCGTCGCCCGCGCCCACGGTATCGACCCCATCGGGCAACGGCTTGGCGCCGCGTAGTCCGGCGACACCGCGGGATCGTCGACCAGGCGGGTCAGCACCTCGACCTGCTCGATCCGTGGATGCCGTCCCAGCGCCCGCGCCAGTTCGATCACGTAGAGGGTCTGCCCG
>JAMCVR010000248.1 GCA_023475455.1 Thermoplasmatota archaeon
GGCCGAATTATCACGATCGGCAGCAACCTGGCCGAGCACGTGCCCATGCCGGGGGTAAGCCTCTACAGTCTCAGCAAAGCAGCACTGATCGGCTTCACCAAGGGCATGGCGCGCGACCTGGGACCGCGCGGCATCACCGTCAACATCGTGCATCCTGGCTCGACCGACACGGACATGAATCCCGCCAACGGTGAATACGCAGATGCGCAGCGCAACCTGATGGCCATTCCCCGCTTTGCCGAGCCGCGCGACATCGCCGGCCTCGTCGCCTGGCTTGCGAGCGAGGAAAGCCGCTTCATGACCGGCGCCGGTCTCACCATCGACGGCGGAACCAACGCATGACCGTCGATTGGACGGAACGCGGATGCGGGCCGTAGAGCCCGCGTCCTCCTTCACCCCAGCCATTGGCTTGCTCGCCTTCACGATGTTCGTGATCGTCACGACGGAGTTCGTCGTCGTGGGCCTGCTGCCGGCGAGGGCGAAGGATCTCGACCTGTCGCTCGCCGAAGCCGGCTGGTTCGTCACGTGGTTCGCGCTGGCTGCGGCGCTGCTCGGCCCGCCGCTGACGATGCTGGCTGGCCGGTGCGATCCGCGCCGTGTCCTTATCACGGCGGCGATCGTTTTCGCCGCCGGCAATCTCGCGATCGCGTTGGCGTCACATTCTTCCATCGTCGTTGCCGTCCGCCTGTTGCAGGGTTGCGCCTTGCCCGCCGTTGCCAGCGTCGCCGCCGTGGCGGCCGCCCGCCTGGCGGGCGCCGAGCGTGAAGGCTGGGCAATCTCGCGCGTCAATATCGGGGTGGTCGCCGCCACGGTGCCGGGCGTTCCTGCCGGTGCGATGGCCGCAGGTGAGAGCCTGTCGAGTTTGCTCGGCCTCGTTGTCGGGTTGTGGGGCGCTGCGCACATGGCGGCATTCGTCATCACTCAAGTCCGCGTGATGAGGGCTGGACGTGAGGCGGCAGCCTTCGCCCTATCTTTGAATATCTCAGTCTGCAATCTCGGCATCGGCCTGGGCGCGACGCTCGGTGGCCGAATCGTGGACCACCACGGCGTCGGGGCTGTTGGCTACGGGGGCGCCGCCTGGAACGCGGATGCGGGCCGTAGAGCCCGCGTCCTCCTTCACCCCAGCCATTGGCTTGCTCGCCTTCACGATGTTCGTGATCGTCACGACGGAGTTCGTCGTCGTGGGCCTGCTGCCGGCGAGGGCGAAGGATCTCGACCTGTCGCTCGCCGAAGCCGGCTGGTTCGTCACGTGGTTCGCGCTGGCTGCGGCGCTGCTCGGCCCGCCGCTGACGATGCTGGCTGGCCGGTGCGATCCGCGCCGTGTCCTTATCACGGCGGCGATCGTTTTCGCCGCCGGCAATCTCGCGATCGCGTTGGCGTCACATTCTTCCATCGTCGTTGCCGTCCGCCTGTTGCAGGGTTGCGCCTTGCCCGCCGTTGCCAGCGTCGCCGCCGTGGCGGCCGCCCGCCTGGCGGGCGCCGAGCGTGAAGGCTGGGCAATCTCGCGCGTCAATATCGGGGTGGTCGCCGCCACGGTGCCGGGCGTTCCTGCCGGTGCGATGGCCGCAGGTGAGAGCCTGTCGAGTTTGCTCGGCCTCGTTGTCGGGTTGTGGGGCGCTGCGCACATGGCGGCATTCGTCATCACTCAAGTCCGCGTGATGAGGGCTGGACGTGAGGCGGCAGCCTTCGCCCTATCTTTGAATATCTCAGTCTGCAATCTCGGCATCGGCCTGGGCGCGACGCTCGGTGGCCGAATCGTGGACCACCACGGCGTCGGGGCTGTTGGCTACGGGGGCGCCGCCGCCGCGGCGGCCGCTCTCCTCATCGCCATCGCGATGACAGCGGCTCGATCCCGCGCTCCGGCTACGACGTGAGCGAGAGGTTCGCTCATGGTGCCTGCAACCTAACATGAGAGTGAATGCGTCATCAACCTAGTTGCCGGACCTTCAGGCTCAGGAAAGAAATTGGGTCAGTTCAGACACGATATTCAGCCCCGCTCGTACACCGCAAAATCAAACCCCAGCGCATCGCCCTTCCCGCCGGTGTGCGGCTCGCGCGAGACTTCCCTGAACGCGCTCTTGTCGTAGTCGGGGAACCAGGCGTCGCCTTCGGCTTCGATGTCGACTTCGGTCAGGTACAGGCGGTCGGCGAGCGGGATGGCCTGGGCGTAGAGTTCGGCGCCGCCGATGAAGAAGAGCTCGTCGGCATCCTGGCACAGGGCGATGGCGGCGGGGATGGAATCGGCAACGAGACAGCCGTCCGGCTTATACGTCGCGTTGCGGGTGATGACCACGTTGGTGCGCCCCGGCAGAGGGCGGCCGAGCGACTCGAAGGTCTTGCGGCCCATGAGGACGGGGTGGTTGAGGGTGAGCGCCTTGAAATGGGCGAGGTCTTCCGGCAGGCGCCAAGGCAGGCGGTTTTCGATGCCGATGACGCGGTTTTTGGCGAGCGCGGCAATGACGCTGATGCGGGGTTGAGTCATAAATAAACCTCTCACCACAGAGGCACAGAGACAAGGAGAAAAGCATCTGCCGTCGTCTTTCTCTGTGCCTCTGTGCCTCTGTGGTTAATGGTTTGACTCATACCGCCACCGGGGCCTTGATCGCCGGGTGCGGATCGTAGCCTTCCAGGGTGAAGTCCTCGAAGCGGAACGCGAAGATGTCCTTCACGTCCGGGTTCAGCGTCATGGTCGGCAGCCGGCGCGGCTCGCGGCTCAGTTGTTCACGCGTCTGGTCGAGGTGGTTGAGGTAGAGGTGGGCGTCGCCCAGGGTGTGGACGAAGTCGCCCGGCTTCAGGCCGGTGACCTGCGCCATCATCAGCGTCAGCAGCGCGTAGGACGCGATGTTGAACGGCACGCCGAGGAAGATGTCGGCACTGCGCTGGTACAGCTGGCACGAGAGCTTGCCGTCGGCGACGTAGAACTGGAAGAAAGCGTGGCACGGCGCCAGCGCCATCTTGTCCAGGTCCGCCACGTTCCAGGCCGAGACGATGATGCGGCGCGAATCGGGGTTGGTCTTGAGCGTTTTGACCACTTCGCTGATCTGGTCGATGGTGCCGCCGTCGGGCCTGGGCCAGCTGCGCCACTGGTGGCCGTACACCGGGCCGAGGTTGCCGTTCGCGTCCGCCCATTCGTCCCAGATCGAGACGCCGTTTTCCTTCAGGTACCTGATGTTGGTGTCGCCCTGCAGGAACCACAGCAGTTCGTGGATGATGGAACGCAGGTGGCATTTCTTGGTGGTGACGAGCGGGAAGCCTTCGGCGAGGTCGTAGCGCATCTGCCAGCCGAACACGGACAGGGTGCCGGTGCCGGTGCGGTCGTCTTTTCGGGTGCCGTGCTCGAGCACGTGGCGCATCAGGTCGAGATAGGGTTTCATGGTGAAGTGGACTCAGGGTTTTGCGGGTGCGGCCTGGACCGCCTGATTATCGTTCGATGCGGTCGTTTCGTTCAGCGCGCCATCGAAAAATCCCGCCAGCCGGGTGGCGGGCGCCTGGCCGTAGAGATTCCAGAACGCGATCTCGAAGTCGGCATTGTCCTGCACGGCGAGCGCCAGCTCACGAAAACGCGCTTCGTCCTGCGCACGCAGCCAGCCGACCAGCAGCATGGACTGGCGGTAGAACTCATGGATGCTGAGCCCGGACGCGCCCGCGCGATGACGCTTGTCGGGAGTGTCGCGCGCGCCGAGGTTGACCCGCCGCCCGGCGCGGGCCGCAGCAAACGCCTGCGCATCGCTTGCGTATTCGGCGCCGCCGCCGTCGGCGGTGAGCGAAGCCCAACCTTCGTGGAACCACACCGGCAGGGTGCTGTGATAGTGGCCGATGCGCTGGCCCAGGTGCAGGTGCGCGAGCTCGTGCGTCAAGAGCGCGGGCAGGCGGTGCTTTTCGCGGCCGTCGAGATTGGGCGACAGGATGAGGCGGTTGTCGGGCACCACGGCGGCCGAGAGTTTCGGCGTCGCCACATAGCGCTTGAAGCAGTTCGCGCTGCCGCACACTTGCACGCGCGGCGGGCTGACGAAAGGCAGGTAATGCGCCGTCTCGACTGCGGCGATGGCCTGCGGCAGCGCCCGGGCGACACGCTCGCCATACCCCTCGAAACCGGGCTCGACCTGGATGCGCGAATCGACCGGATGGGGGACAAAGTTTTCAAGCGGAAGCAGCGCCCGGGGATGGCTGGCCGTCAGCGCACAGCCGGCGAGCAGCATGCACACAGCGGCCAGAAACAAGCCTGCAAGCGACCCTCTTGTATTGGAATTCGGGCAGTTCATTTTCCGGAAAATCGTCTATATTTGACGTGGGCTTGCCACCCATGCACGTTTTATCCGCAATCGCATTTAATCGCCACCCAGGAGGAAGTTCAAGATGGAGAATCCAGCCTTCCTGCCCGCCAGGGCAGCGCGCCTTTCATTATCCACCCTGCTTGGCACGATGGCGTTTGCGATGTTTCCGCTCGACAGCGATGCCAGATCGAAGAAGGCAGCGCCGGCACCGATGGAACTGGAGCAACCGGCATCCGCCACGCCCTGGTCACGCTACAACGGCTGGCCTGCCACCGACTGGAAAGACTACAACACACTGGCCAAAACCGCATCGCCCGACTATGCGCCGCCGCCGAAACTGGATGGCCCGATTGCCGGCGACCCCAAAAACGGCGAGAAACTGGCTTTCGACCGGGGGCGTGGCGGCAGTTGCGTGGCGTGCCACGTCATGGGCAAGACCACCCCCGCGCTGCCCGGCAACATCGGCCCCGACTTGTCCACCGTCGGCACCTGGGGGCGGTCTGACGAATGGCTGTTCAATTATGTGTACGATCCGCGCAGCGTCAACCCGAATTCCATGATGCCGCCCTGGGGAGCCCACAAGCTCTTCAGCGTGCAAGAGATCCGGGACATCGTGGCGTTCCTGAAAACCCTCAGGGAACCCCACGTTTTCAAGGATGACCTGGACAACCCCGCCACCCGCCCGGTTCCGGTCGAAACCCGCGACAACCTGGATCCCTTTGTCAACGAGGGCATGGCTGCGGTAGAACGCGCCAAAGTGATTTATTCGCGTGCCGGTGCCAACGGCAAATCCTGCGCTTCGTGCCATGCCACGCCGGAAAAGCGCTTCAGTACCTGGGCCGCCAGCATGCCCCGATACGAAGCGCGTTTGAAGAAAGTCATCGGCGTCGAGGAGTTCATCACGCGCCACGCGCGCAGCACAACGGGGGATAACCTGTTGATGCAAAGCGCGGACAATATCGACCTGTCCATTTATCTGCGATACCTCGCCAACGGCACGCCGATCAAAGTCGACACCACGTCGAAAGACTCGGTCGCAGCGATCAAGCGCGGCAACGCCTTGATGGCGCGAAAAATCGGGCAACTCAACTTCGCCTGCATGGACTGCCACAGCCCGGACAAGGGCGCAAACAAGTGGATCCGCGGCCAGTGGCTGACCGAATCCAGGGGACAGATTGCCCACTTCCCCACTTTTCGCACCAGTCGCAGCGAAATCTGGGATTTGCGCAAACGTTTCCAGTGGTGCAATGTCGCCATCCGGGCCAACGAGCTGCCGCCTGACGCAGCTGAATACGGCGACCTGGAGCTCGCCCTGGCAGTCATCAATCAGGGACAGAAAGTGAACGCACCGGGCATCCGCCACTGAGCGGGTTGGCGGCACGACGGCTCGCGTACTGCGAGCCGTTTTTCCATGTGCGCCCGGCACGGGCGCACTCTTGTGGGTGGAAGTCCCACCGTAAGTTGATCACGACGAACGAAGCGAAGCGCAACTGCATGAGGGTGACCGGGTGTGGGGAGGAAGCGTGGAGCGAAACT
>JAMCVR010000158.1 GCA_023475455.1 Thermoplasmatota archaeon
GTTGCCCTTGCTGGTTTCGATCAGCACCCGCGGATTGGCCGGCTGGCCGGCGGCGGGGGCGGTGGAGACGGTCTGCGTGCCGGGTTCGCTGGCGCCGCAGCCGGAGATGCCGAGCATCAGCGCGCCGGTGCGCGCCATCGCCAGGGTGCCGCGCAGGTTTTTCAGGCCGTTGTCGGCCTCGTTCCGGATCGGCGCGTTCTTGGGTTTTTCCGCCATGTCCGCCGTCATGCCGCCGGTCTGGACCATGAAGCCGGGGATCACGCGGTGAAACACCAGGCCGTCGTAAAACCCGGTCTTCACATAGTTGAGAAAGTTGCCGGCCGATTGCGGCGCCTGGGCGGGGAACACTTCCACCGTGATGTTGCCCTTGCTGGTTTCGATCAGCACCCGCGGATTGGCCGGCTGGCCGGCGGCGGGGGCGGTGGAGACGGTCTGCGTGCCGGGTTCGCTGGCGCCGCAGCCGGAGATGCCGAGCATCAGCGCGCCGAGAAACAGCGCGGAGGAAAAGAGGGACGAGCGGGTCATCGGAAGGCTCCTGACAGAAGGTGGTGGGATTTTACTGGCGGGCGTCGGGCGGCCCAACAGAATATCCTCGCTGCGGCCCGCACGTTCAGGACTTGCGGCTCTACACGCGCGTCTGTTTTTCAGGGCTGGGGGGCTTGTGCGGGGGCGGGCTGTCGTCGTCCATGACGACGCTGTGCCCCGGCCCTTCGAGGTCGTCGAACTGGCCGCTTTTGGCCGCCCACAGCATGACCCAGGCGATGACGCCGACGAGGACGAGGCTCAGGGGGATGAGCAGGAGGAGGATGTCCATGGGGATGCGTGAGGGGTTAGGGGTAAGGCGTAAGGGCCGCGTTCTTCACCCCTAACGCCTCACGTCTGACCGGCTGTTTGAATTCGGACAACCGCAGCGCGTTCAGCACCACCAGCAGCGAGCTGGCCGACATGCCGATGCCGGCGATCCACGGCGTGACGTAACCCAGCGCGGCGGCGGGGATGGCGATGAGGTTGTAGCCGAGCGCCCAGCCGAGGTTCTGGCGGATGATCTGCTGCGTCTTGCGGGCGAGCGCGACGCCTTCCGACAGGGTGGCCAGCCGGCTGCCGAGCATCACCATGTCGGCGGCGGCCTGGGCGACGTCGGCGCCTTCGCCCATGGCGATCGAGACCTGCGCGCCGGCCAGCACCGGGGCGTCGTTGATGCCGTCTCCCACCATGGCGACGATGCGGCCATCGCTTTGCAGCGCCTTGACGTAGGCGAGCTTGTCTTCCGGCAGCGCGCCGGCGTGCCAGTCGGCAATACCGAGCTGCTGCGCGGTGGCCTTCACCGCGCCCTCGGCGTCGCCCGACAGCAGATGAAGGCGCAGTCCCTGCCGCTGCAGCGCGGCGAGCGCGGCGGCGGCGTCCGCGCGCGGGGTGTCGGCCAGGGCAAACCAGGCGATCAGTTCATTTTCTTCGGTCAGGGCCACCCAGCTCTCGCCGCCACTGGATTCGGGCGGCACAGGCGACGTCTCGCAGGCGGCGGTAAAGCGCGGCGAGCCGATGCGGTAGACGCGGCCGTCCAGCGTGCCTTCGACGCCGCGCCCGGGCGTGTTGCGGATCTGGCTGGCATGGGTTGATGCTGTAGCGGCCTCTCGGAGCGCCCGCGCGATGGGATGCTCGGAGCCGGCTTCGAGCGCGGCGGCGATGGCACCGACTTCGCTTTCGCTGCGTCCGCCCAGCGGCACCACGCGGCGCACGCTCAAGCGGCCGTGGGTGAGCGTGCCGGTCTTGTCGAACACCAGGTCGGTGGCGCGCGCCAGGGTTTCCAGCGCATGGCCGCGCGTGGTCAAGAGGCCCAGCCGGGTGAGCCGGCCGGTGCCGGTGGTGAGCGCGGCGGGGGTGGCCAGACCGAGCGCGCAGGGGCAGGTGACGACCAGGATCGACACCACGATCCACAGCACTTTCGAGGGGTCGATGGCGTACCAGACGAGGCCGACCGCGACGGTGATCGCCAGCAGCAGGCCGACGAACCAGGCAGCCGCGCGGTCGGCCAGCTGGCCGATGCGCGGCTTCTCGCTCTGTGCGCGGTCCAAGAGTCGCACGATGGCAGCGAGCCGCGTATCGGCGCCGAGCTTCTCCACCCGCACCACCAGCGGGCTCGCCTGGTTGAGGCTGCCGCCGACCACTTTCGAACGCACCGTCTTCGACACCGGCAGCGATTCGCCGGTCAGCATCGCCTCGCTCACCGCGCTGTCGCCTTCGACCACCTCGCCGTCGGCGGGCAGCGTCTCGCCGGGGCGCACCAGCACGTGGTCGCCCACCGCCAGCCGCGCCACGGGCACCTGCTCCTCGCCGCGCGCCGGCCAGTTGGGCAGCCGCGTGGTGGCGGCGGGGATGAGCTTCACCAGTTCCTCGACCGCGGCGCCGGCGCGGCGGCGCGCGTTCATTTCGAGGAAGCGGCCGGTCAAGAGCAGGAAGACGAACATGGTGACCGAGTCGTAATACACCTCGCCCTCGCCGGAGAAGGTGCTGTAGACGCTGGCGACGAAGGCGGTGCCCACCCCCAGCGCGACCGGCACGTCCATCCCCAGCATGCGCCGCTTGAGATCGCGCCAGGCGCCGATGAAGAAGGGCCACGCCGAATACCCCACCACCGGGATGGTGAGGATCAGGCTCGCCCAGCGCATCAGCAGCCGGATGTCGGCGGTCATGTCGGTCGCGGTGTAGGCCGGCAGCGCGTACATCATCACCTGCATCATGCCGAGCCCGGCGATGGCAAGCCGCTTGATCGCGGTGTTGCGCTCGCGTCGGTGGATGTCGTCGGAGCGGCCGGGGTCGAACGGGTGGGCGATGTAGCCGATGTCGGAGACGGCTTTAAGAATCGCCGACAGCTGGATGCGGCTGTTGTCCCAGCGCACCCGCGCGCGCCGGGTGGCGTAGTTGATGTCCACCGACAGCACGCCGGGCAGCCCGGCGATGTGGCGCTCGTTGAGCCAGATGCAGGCGGCGCAGACGATGTTTTCCAGGATCAGCGCGGCCTCGCGGATGTGTTCCGCTTCCACCCGAACGAAGCTTTCCTGGATTTCCGGCAGGTCGTACAGCCCCAGTTGCGCCAGTTCGGCCTCGGCCTCGCGCGGCGTGGCGGGCAGGGCGGTGCGGTGGGTGTAGTAGGCGCCCTGGCCGCTGTCGATGATGGTCTGCGCCACCGCCTGGCAGCCGCGGCAGCAGGCCGCTTTCGTTTCGCCTTCGAACTGGATGGGATAGTGGGCGCCGTCCGGAACCGGCAGGCCGCAGTGGAAGCAGCCCGAAAAAAACGGGGCGCCCGTGAGCGCAGGAGAGTCGCTCATGAAACGCCCCGCAGGGGAACGCTACGCGGCAAGCCCGGGAGAGAGATCGTGCCGGCCGCAGGCGTCAAACCGTGATTGTTTTCAGAACCGGAACCCGTAACCGATACCCCAGACCACCGGGTTGATGTCCAGATCGGTGACCGTGGCGCCCGCGGTCGTTTTGACCGTGGTGTCGATCCAGATTTTCTTGACGTCGAGGTTGATATAGCCATTCTTGGTGACAGCGATGTCCACGCCCGCCTGCAGTGCGCCGCCGAAGCTGTTGCTGTCGACCTTGAAGC
Organism: Thermoplasmatota archaeon; assembly: GCA_023475455.1. The sequence continues at coordinate 3,608 of JAMCVR010000158.1, forward strand.
CGGGCAAATCGACATTATAGAAGCGGGTGTAGTTCAGACCGGCGCCCACATAAGGCTTGATCGTCGACGTGGGGTTGAAGTGGTACTGCACGGTCACCGTCGGCGGCAGAACATTCAGTTTGCCGAGGCTTCCAGCGCCGGCCAGCGTGACTTCATGGCGTGAGGTGGCCAGAATCAGTTCCACGCCGATATTGGGCGTGACGAAATAGGTGAAATCGACTTCCGGGACCCATTCGTCGGAAACGTCGACTCCGGGCAGGCTGGAGGACTTGACGTCGGGGACGATATCGATGGCGCGTACGCGCATCATCCAGTCGTCGGCGAGGGCGGACGCGGGAAGGGCAGCGATCAACGCCAGGGCAAGCAGGGATTTTTTCATGGTCGGCCTCTCAGTAACTAAAATTGAAGATATTGATATCGTAATACTACGTTTGATGAGGTGCAACGGAATTCGAATCCGCTACCATGGCGGCATGAGCGAACGTCTCCAAAAAGCCACATTCTTTCCCCCGGTCGAGACCGCGCTCGCCGACCCCAACGGCCTGCTGGCGATGGGGGGCGACCTGTCGGTGGAGCGCCTGCTGGACGCCTATCGCCACGGCATCTTCCCCTGGTTCAATCCCGGCGAGCCCATCCTGTGGTGGAGCCCCGACCCGCGCATGGTACTGGTGCCGGACGAGATCCGCGTCACCCGCTCGCTCGCCAAGCGCATCCGCAACGCCGGCTTCGAAGTGCGGGTCGACACTGCCTTTGCCGACGTGATGCGCGCCTGTGCCGCCCCGCGTCGCCTTGATAGGGACGGGCGCGTCCCCGCTACCTGGATTTCGCCGGCGATGGTCGCGGCCTACACCCGCCTGTTCGAAGCGGGCTTTGCCCACTCGGTGGAAACCTGGCACCACGGCGCGCTGGTCGGCGGCCTGTACGGCGTGGCGATCGGCCGCATGTTCTACGGCGAATCGATGTTCAGCCGCGAGCCCGACGCCTCCAAGGTCGCGCTGGTGCGGCTGGCGCGACAGCTGCAGCGCTGGGAGTTCGGCCTGATCGACTGCCAGATGGAAACCGCGCACCTCGCCAGCCTGAGCGCGCGCACGATGCCGCGCGCGGCCTTCACAGCGCGCCTGGCGGAGTTGGTAAACTTGCCGCACCACCCAGGGCCGTGGAGTTTCGATGCACCCGACTGAACCGCCGTTCCAGCGCATCCAGTTCTACCTGACCGCGCACTACGACTGCAGCTACCTGCCGGGGCGGCGCGCACGCTCGCAGGTCGCCACGCCCACCCATCTGATCGACCGCCACGCTTACAGCGCGCTGATCCGCGCCGGGTTCCGCCGCAGCGGCCAGTTCACCTACCGCCCGCACTGCGAGCAATGCCGCGCCTGCGTGCCGGTGCGGGTCGAAGTCGCCGGCTTCGCGCCCAACCGCACCCAGCGCCGCTGCCTCAGGCGCAATCGCCACCTGGCCGCGCGCTTCCTGCCGCTCGATTTCAGGGAAGAGCATTACGCGCTGTATCGCGCCTATCTCCTCAGCCGCCACGCCGGCGGCGGCATGGACCGCGACGGCCCCGACCAGTACACGCAGTTCCTGCTGTCGTCCAACGTCGATTCGGTGCTGGTCGAATTCCGCGACGGCGACGAACTCGTCATGGTCTCGGTGATCGACCAGGTCGACGACGGCATTTCCGCCGTCTACACCTTCTTCGACCCCGCGCGCGAGCAGCAGAGCCTCGGCGTCTACGGCGTGCTGTGGCAGATCGAACTGGCGCAGCGGCTGGAACTGCCCTATCTCTATCTCGGCTACTGGATCGCCGAGAGCCGCAAGATGGCCTACAAGAAACAGTACCCGCCGCTGGAAGGGCTGATGGAGGGGCGCTGGCAGCGTATATCGGGTGCATCCATGGCGCGCGCTTGATCGGAGGCGCGCGGCGTCGGAATCCTCATGGCTTTTGTGTCCGCTGCGGTTCCCGGGCGCCGCCCCTGGCTGAAGCGCCTCATCGTGTGACGGCGGCTGCACATCGGGATAGGGGACGGTCAATCCTGACCGCACCCCTCCCACACCACCCGGCATGCGGGTCCGCACCGGGCGGTTCGAGAAGTTGAGGTCATGAGAGTCGGGGTACGCCGAGTTTGTCGAAAT
>JAMCVR010000034.1 GCA_023475455.1 Thermoplasmatota archaeon
CACCGCCTCGTAGCTGGTGGCCGAGCCCTGCACCGACAGATGCAGCCTGAGATTCGGGTGCTGCTCGACCGCATGGCGCATCAGCCCGGCGTCGGCCAGGATCACCGCGTCCATGCCGAGTTTCGCCTTCGATCTTGATGGCGGCGACGCCCATCTTCAGCATCTCCGGCAGCAGGTCGAGGGTGTTGAGGCTGGTGGGTTCCTCGATGGCGTAATAGGTTTCGCCGCCGACTTTGAAGCGGCCCTTGCACAGCGTCGGATAGCCGGCCTTTTCGTCCTTGCCGTAGCGATCGAGCAGCACGCCGTTGAGGCGCGACTCCAGCCCGGCCGGCGTTTCCTTCCACTGCACCGCTTTTGCCGGCGAGCACACGCCCGCCGAGTTGGGCGACTCGCCGGTGCAGTACGACGACAGCAGGCAGCGCCCCTCCACCATCACGCACAATCCGCCGAAGCCGAACAGCTCGATCTCGACGTCGGTGTGCTTCACCACGTTTTCCACCTGCGGCAGCGACAGCACGCGCGGCAGCACGGCGCGCTGGATGCCGAAGTGCTCGCGGTAGAAATTCACCGCCTCGTAGCTGGTGGCCGAGCCCTGCACCGACAGATGCAGCCTGAGATTCGGGTGCTGCTCGACCGCATGGCGCATCAGCCCGGCGTCGGCCAGGATCACCGCGTCCATGCCGAGTTTCGCCGCGCGGTCGACCGCGCCGGTCCAGTGCTGCCAAGTGTCTGTCTGCGGATAGGTGTTGAGCGCGAGCAGTACCTTGCGGCCGCGGTCGTGCGCGTAGCGCAGGCCCTCGGCCGCCTGCGCCTCGTCGAAATTGAGGCCGGGGAAGGCGCGCGCGTTGGTGTTGTCGCGGAACCCCATGTAGACCGCGTCGGCGCCGTTGTCGATGGCGGCCTTGAGCGAAACCAGACTGCCCGCCGGGCACACCAGATCAAGCGGCATGAGATTTCCCCTTCCAGATTTGTCCCGCGCGCAAACCCTGGCGGCTGCCGCGCCGCGCCAGTTCGTCGGCGATGCCGTTCAGCACGTCCCACTTCTTGGCGCACCACGGGGGCGCCAGCAGGATGTCGGGCGAGGCGGTGCCGGTGACGCGGTGGTACACCACCTCCCACGGCGTGCGCTCGATCAGGTCGGCGGCGATGCGCACGTAGTCCGCCTCGGCCAGCGGGGCGTATTCGCCGCGCTTCCATTCGATCGCGAGCCGGGTGTGCTTCACCACGTGCAGCGGATGCAGCTTGAGGCCGTCGACGCCGACCTCGAGCACGCGGTCGAGACTGATATGGCTGTGTGATTCGTCCTCGCCCGGCAGGCCGACGATGAGGTGGCAGCACACCGGGATGCCGCGCGCCCGTGCTGCGCGGGTGGCGGATTCGTATTCGGCGAAGCCGTGGCCGCGGTTGACGCGCGCGAGCGTGGCGTCGAAGGAAGACTGCAGGCCGAGCTCCAGCCATACCTCGTGGCCGCGCCCGCGGTATTCGGCCAGCAGATCGAGAACCGGCGGCGGCACGCAGTCGGGCCGGGTGCCGATCGCCAGCCCGGTCACGTCCGGCGCCGCCAGCGCGGCATCGTAGAGCGCGCGCAGTTCGTCCACGTGGGCATAGGTGTTGGTGTAGGCCTGGAAATAGGCGATGAAGCGCCGCGCGCCGGTGCCCTTTGCGATGCGGACGCGCGCGCGGTCGAACTGCGCGGCGAGCGGGACCTGGTCGCGCGCGCCGGGGGCGAAGGACTTGTTGTTGCAGAAGGTGCAGCCGCCGATGCCTTTGCTGCCGTCGCGGTTGGGGCAGGTGAAGCCGGCGTCGAGCGCGATCTTGTGCACCCGTTCGCCGTGCCGTTCCAGCATGGCGCGGCCGAAAGTATGGATGCGCTCGCCGAGGTCGCTCACGCCGCTGCTGCCTCCATGGGTTTCACGCCGGTGAGCAGATAGTCGATCAGGTCTCGCACCGGCCGGATTTCGCCGCCGAAGGGCAGTGGTTCCGAACCGCGGAAGAACAAGCCTTTGCTGACGTCGCCCTTCAACGCCGCCACCAGCTGCGAATCGATGCAGAACTGCCCGGCCTTCCTGATGCCGTCGCGCAGGCCGCATTGTGTCAAACAATGCAGGCCGATGGCGCAGCGCGCGGGATCGGCCTTGGCTACGGACTGCAACTTGGCTTCGCGCTTGAGGTAATTGGCGAGCCACGGGGTTTTCACCGCGCGCGCCGGCAGCCCGGCGACACTCATGAAGGTGACGATGTCCTCGGGTTTCGCATCCAGCAGCACCCGCTTGAAGTCGGGGGAGGCGTCGCCCTCCGCGGTGACGGCAAACGGCGTGCCGACCTGCACCGCGCTCGCCCCCAGCGCCAGCGCGGCCAGCAGTTTTTCGTGGCTGTTGATGCCGCCGGCGACGATGATCGGAATCTGCCCGCGCGCGATGCCCATGTCGTCGAACAGTCTGAAGATGCCGGGCAGCACTTCGGCGAAATCGAAGCGGGCGCTGGCGAGGTCGGCGGGATTCGGAGCGCCGAGGTGCCCGCCCGCATACAACGGATGCTCGATCACGATGGCGTCGGGCAATCGACCGCCGCTCCCAAATTTTTTCAGGCGCGCCCATTTCTTCAGCACGATGGCGACGCCGCGCGCATCCGACAGGATCGGGATCAGCGCGACTTCGGGATAGCCTTCGGTCAGTTCCGGCAGGTCGAGCGGCAGCCCCGCGCCCATCACGATCGCCTGCGCGCCGGAAGCGCACGCCTGCCGTACCAGAGCCGAATGCTCGGTCACCGCCTTCATCACGTTGACCGCCACCAGCCCGCGGCCCGCCGCGATCTCGAGCGCGGCCTTGATCTCGCGGTCGAGCGCAATCAAATTCAAGCGGTTGAGTTCGTCCTTGTCGCGGCAGGGCTTCGCCTGTTCGGACAGATCGGCGTGGTGGTGGCGCAGGTCGATGCTCGCGATCGTGCCCACTGCGCCGGCACGCGCCACGGTGCCTGCCAGCCGGTGGGCCGATATGCCCACCCCCATGCCCCCCTGCACGATGGGCAACAGGGTGCGGCCGCGAATGGCAAATGATGGGGGCGTCGTCATGCCGGTACTGGAATCCTTGAAAAGCTATTATTATAGCAACTTGAAGACCCGCTTATCCTGATAAGAGCATCAGCCCGTGTCTGCTTGCGGGTCACCGGGGCGTCAACGGGGTTCACCCACCCCGCCTAAACGCCTACAATGCCGGGTCTCACTGGCTGGCCTTTACACGCATGTTCACCGGCATCATCCAGGCCATCGGCCGCATCCACGAATACGAAACCCGCGGCGCCGACGCCCGCATGGTCATCACCGGCGGCGGACTGGATTTTTCCGACGTCGCCATCGGCGACAGCATCGCGGTCAACGGCGTCTGCCTCACCGCGGTGGCGCTGACGCCCGACCGCTTCACCGTCGATGTCTCGGCCGAGACCCTGCGCGTCACTGCCGGTTTCATACCGGGCGCCGAGGTCAACCTGGAAAAGGCGCTGCGCCTGGCCGACCGTCTGGGGGGCCATCTGGTCTCCGGGCACGTCGACGGCGTCGGCACGGTGCACCGCTTCGTTCCGGTGGGCGAATCGCATCTGCTGGAAATCGACGCACCGGGCGGACTCGCGCGCTACATCATCCGCAAGGGCTCGATCACCGTGAACGGCGTGTCGCTCACGGTCAATGCGGTCGAAGGCGCGCGCTTTGCGCTCAATCTCATCCCGCACACGCTGGAAATGACGACGCTCAAGCATCTGCAGGCCGGCAGCCGCGTCAATCTGGAAGTCGACATGATCGCGCGCTATGTCGAACGCATGATGCAATTCACCAACCCAATGGACAAAGACTGATGAGCCTCGCCTCCACCCTGGAAATTATCGAAGAACTCAAAGCTGGCCGCATGGTCGTGCTGGTCGACGAGGAAGACCGCGAAAACGAGGGGGATCTCGTCATGGCCGCCGAGCACGTCACGCCCGACGCGATCAACTTCATGGCCAAGTACGGACGCGGCCTGATCTGCCTGACGCTGACCGACGAGCGCTGCCGCCAGCTCGGCCTGAAGCAGATGGTCTCCGACAACCAGACGCCGCACGGCACCGCCTTCACCGTGTCGATCGAAGCGGCGGAGGGCGTGACCACCGGCATTTCGGCGGCCGACCGCGCGGTCACCATCCAGGCCGCGGTGAAGAAAAACGCCAAGCCCACCGACATCATCCAGCCCGGCCACATCTTCCCGCTGCGCGCGCAGCCCGGCGGCGTGCTGGTGCGCGCGGGCCACACCGAGGCCGGCTGCGACCTCGCGGGACTCGCGGGACTGGAGCCGGCTTCCGTCATCTGCGAAATCCTCAAGGACGACGGCACCATGGCGCGGCTGCCCGACCTGGTTCCGTTCGCGCAGGAACACGGCCTGAAAATCGGCGCCATCGCCGACCTCATCCATTACCGCAACCAGACCGAAAGCCTGGTCGAGCGCGCCGCCGACCGCCTGATCCAGACGGTATATGGTGCCTTCCGCCTGATCGCCTACCGCGACAAGTGCGCCGGCGAAACCCATCTCGCGCTGGTCAAGGGCGAGATTCATGCCGACCGCGAAACCCTGGTGCGCGTGCACGAGCCGATCTCGGTGATGGATTTTCTCGACGTCACCGGCGGCGGCCACTCGTGGCCGATCCTGGGCGCTATGGAGCGCATCGCCGAATCGCAGTCCGGCGTCATCGTGCTGCTGCATCGACCGGAGACCGCCGATGCGCTGCTCGCCCGTGTTAATCCGGCCCGCATCAATCCGGTGGCGAGTGCCACCCGCAAGGTCGACCTGCGCGACTACGGCATCGGCGCGCAAATCCTGCGCGACCTCGGCGTCGGCAAAATGAAGCTGCTGGCCAGCCCGCGCAAGATGCCGGCGATGGACGGCTTCGGGCTGGAAGTCACCGGCTATTCTGAAAAAGCCTGACCCTGTTAAAAAGGAACGCATCATGGGAATCACCGACGACATCTTCGAGCTCGACCCCGTCTATCAGGGCCGCGGACTCAAAATCGGCATCGTCATGAGCCGCTTCAACAAGGACATCTGCGAGGGCTTGCTGTCAGCCTGCGAAATCGAACTGGCCCGCCTCGGCGTCGCCAAGGATGACGTGCTGCTGGTCGACGTGCCCGGTGCGCTGGAGCATCCGCTGGCGCTGCAGAAAATGGCGCAATCCGGAAATTTCGACGCCCTGATCGCCATCGGTGCGGTGGTGCGCGGCGACACCTACCACTTCGAAGTGGTGTCGAACGAATCCGCGCGCGGCATTCTCGACGTGCAGCTGGAAACCGGCGTGCCGATCGCCAACGCCATCCTGACCGTCGACACCGAAGAGCAGGCGCACGCGCGCATGGCCGAAAAAGGCCGCGACGCCGCCCGCGTGGCGATCGAAATGGCCAACCTCCTGAAGCGTCTCTGAAATGGCCGGCTCCCGCAAAACCGCCCGCGAATTCACCCTGCAGGGCGTGTACGCCTGGCTGGTCGGCGGCGCCGACGTGACGCTGATCGCCGCCAACCTGAAGGAAGACGAGCAGTTCAAACCCGAAACCGGGAAGCAGCGGCAGTACGATTCGTTCCTGCACTCAAACCACGACCGGCGTGCCGCCGAGCGATTTCAGTCGTTCCACCGCTTCGCCGAACAGCCTTTCGGCCTCGGCGTTGCCGAAGAATTGCAGGTCCTTCTGCAGCGGCACGCCGAATCTGAAATTCTCCGCGCG
>JAMCVR010000098.1 GCA_023475455.1 Thermoplasmatota archaeon
GAGATTTGTTTTTTGACCTGATATTTAAACCCATATGAAACTTCTGCATTCCGCGCTGCGTTTTCGCGTCAATTATTTTTCCGACCTCGGCCGCCATCAGGTGGTGGTGTGGATGCCGGGCGACACCCCGCCGGTCGACGCCCAGGTCGACGTCGGACCCAGGATCGAGCACGAGGTGCCGAACGAGGTGTTCCGCAGCGACATCGCCCCGCTGAAACTGGGGCGCTTCTATCCCTCGCAGCTCTTGCACGCCGACGACGCGCCGGGCCCGATGTTCCGCGTGATGAGGCTCAACGAATCCAGCTTCGTCGCCAACTTCAGCCACCCGCTGCAGGGCCGCATCTTCAGCATCGACAGCGGCAAGAGCGACATCTCGACCGAGCCGGTCGGCAAGGTGGAACAGCTGCTGGAATGGAGCGGCATGGAAACGCAGCTGCAGACGCCGACCGACTTCGAGGGGCCGGATTCGTTCAGCCGCGAGGACGAATTTCCCGATACCGAGTTCTACGCGCTCGCCCGCAAGATCACCCACGTCGACGCCGTGTGCGCGCGCCGCATCCAGGCGCTGTACCGCACCGTGCTGCCGGAGAACGCGCGGGTGCTGCGCCAAGACCGCCCGGAGGGCGAGCGTCTGGCGGCGTACCCCTTGCGGGTGCTCGACCTGATGGCGGGCTGGCGCTCGCACCTGCCGGACACGGTGCAATCCGCGGTGGGACTGGGACTCAACGCCGAGGAACTGGCCGACAATCCTCAGCTTGCCGAGCGCATCGTGCACGACCTCAACGCCGATCCCAGGCTGCCGTTTGCCGACGCCAGCTTCGATGCGGTGGTGTGCACGGTGTCATTCGAGTACCTGACGCAGCCGCGCAGGATCGTCGCCCAAGCCAAACGGGTGCTGAAACCGGGCGGCATGTTCGTGGTGACGCTGTCGCACCGCTACTTTCCGCCCAAGGTCATCAAACTGTGGACCGAGCTGCATCCGATGGAGCGCATGGCCTGGGTGGGCACGCTGATCAAGCAGGCCGGTTTCAGGAAGGTGGAAACCTACGTCGAGCGCGGCCTCAAGCGCCCCAAGGACGACCGCTACGCCGACACGCTCGCCGAATCCGATCCCGTGTTTGCAACCTGGGGCGTGGCGTAAACTCGCATTACACAACCATCACAGGAGGCTGATATGTTCAAATGGCGCAATGCATTCAAATGGGTAAGCGCGACATTCATGGCGTTGACCCTTTCCGGCTGCGGCTACAACACGCTGCAGACCACCGACGAGGACATCAAGGCCACCTGGGCCGAGGTGCTGAACCAGTATCAGCGCCGCGCCGACCTGGTGCCGAATCTGGTCAACGTGGTGAAGGGCTACGCGGCGCATGAAAAGGACGTGCTGACCCGCGTCACCGAAGCGCGCGCCCGCGTCGGCGCGATTCAGGCGACGCCCGAACTCATCAACGACGAAGCCGCGTTCCAGAAATTCATCGCCGCCCAGGGCGAGTTGACCGGCGCGATCTCGCGCCTGCTGCTGGTGGCGGAGAACTATCCGCAGTTGAAGGCCGATGGCCTGTTCCGCGACCTGCAGGCGCAGCTCGAAGGCACCGAGAACCGCATCGCCGTCGCGCGCAACCGTTACATCGCCGCGGTGAAAACCTACAACGTCACGGTGCGCTCCTTCCCCTCCAACCTCACTGCGATGCTGTTCGGCTACAAGACCAAGCCGACCTTCACGGTGGAAAACGAGAAGGCCATCGCCGTGCCGCCCAGGGTCGATTTCGGCGCCCCCACACCCGCACCGGCAAGCGGCTATTGATCTCCGGATGAACCGGCTGCTCCGGACGCATACGACCTTTCATGGGCTTCAGCCCATGGAAAGTCGGAGTACCCACAAGGGGCATCGAGATCCCCTTGTGGGGCGCTTCGCGTCCGGCCTCCTTCTGTTGCTGTTTGCGCTGTCCGCCTGGGCCCAGGTGGCGGTGCCCGACCTGTCGCGCCGTGTCACCGACCTGACCGCCACGCTCAGCGCCGAACAAGTTGCCGCACTGGAAAGCAAGCTGGCCGCCTTCGAGGCGCAGAAGGGCAGCCAGATTGCCGTGCTGATCGTGCCGACCACCCAGCCCGAGGACATTGCCCAGTTCGGCATCCGCGTCGCCGAGCAATGGAAAATCGGCCGCGAAAAAATCGACGACGGGGTGATCCTGATCGTCGCCAGGGACGACCGCACGCTGCGGCTGGAAGTCGGCTACGGGCTGGAGGGCGCGATCCCGGACGCCATCGCCAAGCGGGTGATCGCCGAAACCATCACGCCCTATTTCAAGGCGGGGGATTTCTACGGCGGCATCGACGCGGGCGTGCAGCAGCTGATGCGGCTGATCGAGGGCGAGTCGCTGCCGCCGCCCAGCGAGGCGGGCAGCAGCGGGGACGATGGTTCCTTCGTCATGCTCGTCGTCGGCGGCATCGTCGCAGGCTGGCTGCTCTCCATGCTGATGAGCCGTCCGGCCGCCGGCGGGATCGCCGCGCTCGGCAGCGGGGCGGTGGGCGCGATGCTGCTGGGCTTCACGCCGGTGCTGCTGTTCATTGCCGTGTTCGTGTTTGCCGGGGTGGCATCGGGATTCCGCCACGGCGGCGGCTGGACCAGTGGCGGAGGTGGATTCGGCAGGGGAGGCGGATTCGGCGGCGGTTCCTGGGGCGGGGGCGGCGGCGGATTCGGCGGCGGAGGCGCATCGGGCTCATGGTGAACACGATCCTAAAAACCACAGTTGATCGCTTGCTGTCTTAATGAGGCTTTTATGAAAATTGGCCTGCTCCTCTTCGATACGATTCACCTGTCAGGTGAGGGCGCTACGCACTCGCTGGCACGTCCGTGTGCGCGCCTGCCTTTGTACCCGCAAGGGGTAGGCCGGATTCGTAAAGCCGCTAAAGCGGCAACGACTCCGCTCTCGCGCCTCGTTGCAGGCGCCGGCCTGCCGCCTCGTTGCTTCGCCCTAAAGGACTCCGATCCACCACGGGCTGAAGCCCGTGTGGAATCGCATGCGGCAGCCACACCCACAAACGCACCATCGAGTGCGCCCAGCTATGGTTCTTAGGATCAGGCGCTGGTTCAGGCATCTCTTCATGCCGCCGTGGGCGTGGCGGCGCGCGTTTCCGCAGGCCACGCTCGATGCGATCGAGGCCGCGATCCGCGCATCCGAAACGCGCCACAGCGGGGAAATCCGCTTCGCCATCGAGAACAGCCTCGCGCCGGGGCGCGTGTGGCGCGGCGTGCGCGGGCGCGAACGCGCGATCGAGGTGTTTTCCGACCTGCGCGTGTGGGATACCGAACACAACAGCGGCGTGCTGGTTTATCTGTTGCTCGCCGATCACGACATCGAGATCGTCGCCGACCGCGGCATCGCCGCGCGGGTCGAGGCGGGCACATGGGAGCAGGTGGCGCAAACGATGGAAGCCGTGTTCCGCAACGGCCAGTTCGAACAGGGCGCGCTTGCCGGCATTGCCCGGATCGGCGATTTGCTGGCGGCGCATTTTCCACCTGCGGGGCATAATCCAGACGAACTGGCGAACCAGCCCGTTATTTTGTGAGGAGACGAGATGCAGGCGTATGCGGGGTGGTGGATTCTGGCGGCGGTGCTGGTGGGAGTGGAGCTCACCAGCGGCACCTTCTATCTGTTGGTGTATGGCCTGGCCGCGGCAGCTGCAGGACTGGCCGCCTGGCTCGGGGCTGGCCTGCTGGCGCAACTTGTGACGGCGGGCGTGATCGCCGTGCTGGGCACGCTGGCCTTGCGCCGCTGGAAACGGGGAACCGGGCAGCCTGAATCCACCGTGCAGGATCTCGACATCGGCCAGACCGTGCAGATCGAGTCCTGGCAGGACGGCCGCGGCCAGGTCAAATACCGCGGCGCGCTGTGGGACGCCGAAGCCGAATCGGCCGGCGTCGACAGCACGCGCCCGCTGGTGATCCGGGCCGTCCGGGGCAATACGCTGGTTCTGGGCAATTAATCAGGGAGAAAAACAAATGGACATCGTCGCACTCGTCATTCTTATCGTCATCGCCATTGTCGTCGCCAAAGGAGTGCGCGTGGTGCCGCAGCAGAACGCCTGGGTGGTCGAACGCCTCGGCAAGTTCCACGCGGTGCTCGGCCCCGGCCTCAACCTGGTCATCCCTTTCATCGACACCGTCGCCTACAAGCATTCGCTGAAGGAAATCCCGCTCGACGTGCCGAGCCAGGTCTGCATCACCCGCGACAATACCCAGCTGGCGGTCGACGGCATCCTGTACTTCCAGGTCACCGATCCGAAGATGGCGAGATCGTCGCCGACCGCGGCATCGCCGCGCGGGTCGAGGCGGGCACATGGGAGCAGGTGGCGCAAACGATGGAAGCCGTGTTCCGCAACGGCCAGTTCGAACAGGGCGCGCTTGCCGGCATTGCCCGGATCGGCGATTTGCTGGCGGCGCATTTTCCACCTGCGGGGCATAATCCAGACGAACTGGCGAACCAGCCCGTTATTTTGTGAGGAGACGAGATGCAGGCGTATGCGGGGTGGTGGATTCTGGCGGCGGTGCTGGTGGGAGTGGAGCTCACCAGCGGCACCTTCTATCTGTTGGTGTATGGCCTGGCCGCGGCAGCTGCAGGACTGGCCGCCTGGCTCGGGGCTGGCCTGCTGGCGCAACTTGTGACGGCGGGCGTGATCGCCGTGCTGGGCACGCTGGCCTTGCGCCGCTGGAAACGGGGAACCGGGCAGCCTGAATCCACCGTGCAGGATCTCGACATCGGCCAGACCGTGCAGATCGAGTCCTGGCAGGACGGCCGCGGCCAGGTCAAATACCGCGGCGCGCTGTGGGACGCCGAAGCCGAATCGGCCGGCGTCGACAGCACGCGCCCGCTGGTGATCCGGGCCGTCCGGGGCAATACGCTGGTTCTGGGCAATTAATCAGGGAGAAAAACAAATGGACATCGTCGCACTCGTCATTCTTATCGTCATCGCCATTGTCGTCGCCAAAGGAGTGCGCGTGGTGCCGCAGCAGAACGCCTGGGTGGTCGAACGCCTCGGCAAGTTCCACGCGGTGCTCGGCCCCGGCCTCAACCTGGTCATCCCTTTCATCGACACCGTCGCCTACAAGCATTCGCTGAAGGAAATCCCGCTCGACGTGCCGAGCCAGGTCTGCATCACCCGCGACAATACCCAGCTGGCGGTCGACGGCATCCTGTACTTCCAGGTCACCGATCCGAAGATGGCGTCCTACGGCTCGAGCGACTACATCTCGGCGGTATCGCAGCTGGCGCAGACCACGCTGCGCTCGCTGATCGGCCGCATGGAACTCGACCGCACCTTCGAGGAGCGCGAGGAGATCAACCGCGGCGTGGTGATGGCGCTCAACGAGGCGTCGACCAACTGGGGCGTCAAGGTGCTGCGCTACGAGATCAAGGACCTGACGCCGCCGAAGGAGATTCTCCACGCGATGCAGCGCCAGATTACCGCCGAACGCGAGAAGCGCGCGTTGATCGCCTCGTCGGAAGGACGCATGCAGGAGCAGATCAACATCGCGACCGGCGAGCGCAATGCGGCGATCCAGCAGTCGGAAGGCGAGATGCAGGCGGCGATCAACGTCGCGCAGGGCGAGGCCGAAGCGATCAAGGCCATCGCCGCCGCCAACGCCGAAGCCATCGCCCGCGTCGCGCGTGCTGTCGAACTGCCCGGCGGCATGCAGGCGGTGAACCTGAAAGTGGCGGAAAAGT
>JAMCVR010000147.1 GCA_023475455.1 Thermoplasmatota archaeon
ACCTTGTCGTAGATGCCGTACTTCTGGATCGCGGCGATGGTGTCGCCGCCGCCGGCCAGGGTGAAGGCGTTGGTGTTGGCGATCGCCATCGCGATGGTCCTGGTGCCTTCGCCGAACTGGTCGAACTGCAGCGCGGGTACCGCGGCGTCGCCGACTTCGACCCCGAGGTCGCCGCGCGCCACCATGATGGCGTCGGACGCTTCGAGAATCTCTTCCAGGTGCTCGATCGCCTCGGTGCGCTCGATCTTGGCTATGAGCTGGCTCTTGCCGCCGGCCGCGCGCAGCAGTTCGCGCGCCTGGCGCATGTCGGCGCCGGAGCGCGGGAACGACACCGCCAGGTAGTCCGCATTCAGCGCCGCGGCAGTCCTGATGTCCTCGATGTCCTTTTCGGTCAGGGCGGCAGCCGACAGGCCGCCCCCCTTGCGGTTGATGCCCTTGTTGTTGGACAGCACGCCGCCCTGCACCACCTTGCAGACGATTTCCGTGTCCTTGACCTCCTCGACCCAGAATTCGATGCGGCCGTCGTCCAGCAGCAGGGTCACGCCCCGCTTCACGTCATTCGGCAATTCCTTGTAGTCGAGGCCGACGCGGGTCTGGTCGCCCAGCGCGCAGGCGGCATCGAGGATGAAGGTGTCGCCCTTGGCCAGAGTGATCTTGCCGTCCTTGAACTTGCCGATGCGGATTTTCGGGCCCTGCAGGTCGACCAGCACGCCGACCGCGCGGCCGCGCGCACGCGCCAGCGAGCGCACCAGCTCGGCGCGGTCGATGTGGTCCTGCGCCGTGCCGTGGGAAAAATTGAGACGCACCACATCCAGGCCGGCTTCCATCATGCGGTCCAGGGTTTTGGAATCGGAACAGGCGGGGCCGAGGGTGGCGACGATTTTGGTTCTGCGGATCATTGTGTGGGTGAGGCGTGAGATTATTTGAGGGACTAGGATCCAGGATTTAGGGGCTAGGGGAGGAGCGGGCTGTGCCCGCGCCGTTCCCTGAATCCTAGCCCCTAACCCCTTTACTGCGCCCGCTCCTCCAGGATGGCCACGGCAGGCAGGACCTTGCCTTCCAGGTATTCGAGGAAGGCGCCGCCGGCGGTGGAGATGTAGCTCACCTTGTCGTAGATGCCGTACTTCTGGATCGCGGCGATGGTGTCGCCGCCGCCGGCCAGGGTGAAGGCGTTGGTGTTGGCGATCGCCATCGCGATGGTCCTGGTGCCTTCGCCGAACTGGTCGAACTCGAACACGCCGACCGGGCCGTTCCACACCACGGTGCCGGCCTTCATGATGATGTCGGCGAGTTGCTGCGCGCTCTTCGGGCCGATGTCGAAAATCATGTCGTCGTCGGCGACGTCGCTGGCATCCTTCAGCACGGCGGGCTCGTTGGCGTCGAATTTCTTGCCGCACACCACGTCGACGGCAATCGGGATGGTCGCGCCGCGCGCGGTCATCTTCTCGATCAGCGCCTGCGCGGTCGGCACCAGGTCGTCCTCGCACAGCGACTTGCCGACGTTGTGGCCGGTGGCCTTGAGGAAGGTGTTGGCGATGCCGCCGCCGACCACCAGTTGCTCGCATTTCTCGGCCAGCGCTTCCAGTACGGTCAGCTTGGTGGAAACTTTGCTGCCGCCGACGATGGCGACCATCGGGCGCGCCGGGTTGGCCAGCGCCTTTTCCAGCGCTTCGAGTTCTTCGGTCAGCAGGATGCCGGCCGCTGCCACCGGCGCGAACTTGGCGATGCCGTGGGTCGAGGCTTCGGCGCGGTGGGCGGTGCCGAAGGCGTCCATCACGAAGACGTCGCACAGCGCGGCGTATTTCCTGGCGGTCTCGTCGACGTTCTTCTTCTCGCCAATATTGACGCGGCAGTTTTCCAGCACCACCAGTTCGCCGTCGGCGACGTCGAAGCCGCCGTCGGTCCATTCGCGGATCAGGCGGACGTTCTTGCCGAGCTTCTGCGCGATCACGTCGACCACCGGCTTGAGAGAATCCTCTTCCTTGAACTCGCCCTCGGTCGGGCGGCCGAGGTGGGAGGTGACCATCACCTTGGCGCCGGCCTTGAGGCAGTGCTCGATGGTGCGCATCGACGCGGTGATGCGGGCGTCGGAGGTGACCTTGCCGTCCTTGACCGGGACGTTCAAGTCGGCGCGGATGAACACGCGCTTGCCTGCCAGATCGAGATCGGTGACGCGGATAAATGCCATGGTTTGCTTCTCCTGAAAGTAAGGTTTAAGGGTTGGCGCGCAATGCGCGCCAGGCCTTAAGACTCACAGGCCAGGGGATAGGATTTAGGAGCTAGGATCTAGGGAAAAGGCGCGGGCACAGCCCGCACTATCCCTAGTTCCTAACCCCTAGCCCCTAGCTCCTCACTTCGCCACGTGCTGCACGAAGCGCAGCATGTTGCAGGTGTAGCCGTACTCGTTGTCGTACCAGGACACGACCTTGACGAAGGTGTCGTCCAGGGCGATGCCGGCTTCGGCGTCGAAGATCGAGGAGAAGCCGTTGCCGCGGAAATCGGTGGAGACCACTTTCTCGTCGGTGTAGCCCAGCGTCTTGCTGATGTCGCCGGACTGCGAGGCCTTCTTCATCGCGGCGCAGATGTCGGCGTACTTGGCGGGCTTTTCCAGCTCGACGGTCAGGTCGACCACCGACACGTCGGAGGTGGGAACGCGGAAGGCCATGCCGGTCAGCTTGCCCTTCAGTTCGGGCAGCACCACGCCGACGGCCTTGGCGGCGCCGGTCGAGGACGGGATGATGTTTTCCAGGATGCCGCGGCCGCCGCGCCAGTCCTTGGAGGACGGGCCGTCGACGGTTTTCTGGGTGGCGGTGGCGGCGTGCACGGTGCTCATCAGGCCGCGCTTGATGCCCCAGTTGTCGTTCAGCACCTTGGCGATCGGTGCCAGGCAGTTGGTGGTGCACGAAGCGGCCGAGACGATGGCTTCGCCCGCATACTTCTCGTGGTTCACGCCGTACACGAACATCGGGGTGTCGTCCTTGGACGGCGCCGATTGCACCACTTTCCTGGCGCCCGCGTCGATGTGCTTCTGGCAGGTTTCCTTGGTCAGGAAGAAGCCGGTGCACTCGATCACGATGTCGGCGCCGGCTTCGTTCCACTTCAGGTTGGCGGGCTCACGCTCGGCGGTCAGGCGGATTGTCTTGCCGTTGACGATGAGATTGTTGCCCTCAACCGCGATGTCGCCCCTGAAGTTTCCGTGCACCGAGTCGTACTTCAGCATGTAGGCCAGATATTCGGGATCGAGCAGGTCGTTGATCGCGACGACTTCGATGTCGGGGAAGTCCTTGGCGATCGCGCGGAAAGCCATGCGGCCGATGCGGCCAAAACCGTTGATGCCAACTTTGATTGCCATGTGTCAGTCTCCAGTGAGGTGAAAATCTTTTTAGGGGCTAGGAACTGGGGGCCAGGATCTAGGGGGGAAAGACGCGGGCACAGCCCGCACCTCCCCTAGCCCCTAAATCCTAGCTCCTAGTCCCTTATTTACAGAACGCTCTTGACGGCGCTGACCACGTTCTCAGGCGTAAAGCCGAAGTGCTTGAACAGCGCCGGAGCCGGGGCGGATTCGCCGAAGCGGTCGATGCCGACCACGGCGCCTTCCAGGCCCACGTACTTGCGCCAGAAGTCGGTGACGCCGGCTTCCACCGCGACGCGCGGCAGGCCTTTCGGCAGCACGCTGGCCTTGTAGTCGGCGTCCTGGCGGTCGAAGGTGTTGGTCGACGGCATCGAGACCACGCGCACGGCGATGCCTTCGGCGGCCAGCGCTTCCTGGGCTTTGACGGCCAGTTCGACTTCGGAGCCGGTGGCGATGATGACGGCGCGGGCAGAGGCGGCGTCACGCAGCACGTAGCCGCCACGGGCGATGTTGGCGAGAGTCGCTTCGTCGCGCTTCATGAACGGCAGGTTCTGGCGGCTGAGGATGTGGCAGGTGGGGCCGGTGGTGCGCTCGACCGAAGCCACCCAGCCGACCATCGTCTCCACGGTGTCGCACGGACGCCAGACGTCGATGTTGGGGATCATGCGCAGGGTGGCGGTCTGCTCGACCGGCTGGTGGGTGGGGCCGTCTTCGCCGAGGCCGATGGAGTCGTGGGTGAACACGTGGATCACGCGCTGCTTCATCAGCGCGGCCATGCGGATGGCGTTGCGCGAATATTCGGAGAACATCAGGAAGGTGCCGCCGAACGGCAGCACGCCGCCGTGCAGCGCCATGCCGTTCATGATCGCGGCCATGCCGAATTCGCGCACGCCGTAGCTGATGTAGTTGCCGGGCTTGCCGTGGCGCACCGGATGGCAGCCTTCCCAGTTGGTGAGGTTGGAGCCGGTGAGGTCGGCCGAGCCGCCGAGGAACTCGGGCAACGCGGGCGCCAGCGCGTTGATCGCGATCTGGCTGGCCTTGCGGGTGGCGACGGTTTCGCCCTTGGCGTTGATCGCGGCCAGCCTGTCGGCGACGTGCGCCTTCCAGTTGGCGGGCAGGTCGCCCTTCATGCGGCGCTCGAACTCGGCGGCCTCGGCAGGATAGGCCTTCTTGTATTCGGCGAACTTGTTGTTCCACAGCGTTTCGAGTCCCTGCCCCTTGGTCTTGGCGTCCCAGCCGGCGTAGATGTCGGCGGGGATTTCGAACGCGGGGTGGTTCCAGCCCATGTTCTTGCGGGTGGCCTCGACTTCCTCGTGGCCCAGCGCGGCGCCGTGCACGTCGTGGGTGCCGGCCTTGTTGGGCGAACCCTTGCCGATGACGGTCTTGCAGCAGATCAGGGTGGGCCTGCCGGTTTCGGCCTTGGCGGCCTGGATCGCGGCTTCCAGCGCGACGACATTGTGGCCGTCGACATTGGGGATGACATGCCAGCCGTAGGCTTCGAAGCGCACCGGATGGCAGCCTTCCCAGTTGGTGAGGTTGGAGCCGGTGAGGTCGGCCGAGCCGCCGAGGAACTCGGGCAACGCGGGCGCCAGCGCGTTGATCGCGATCTGGCTGGCCTTGCGGGTGGCGACGGTTTCGCCCTTGGCGTTGATCGCGGCCAGCCTGTCGGCGACGTGCGCCTTCCAGTTGGCGGGCAGGTCGCCCTTCATGCGGCGCTCGAACTCGGCGGCCTCGGCAGGATAGGCCTTCTTGTATTCGGCGAACTTGTTGTTCCACAGCGTTTCGAGTCCCTGCCCCTTGGTCTTGGCGTCCCAGCCGGCGTAGATGTCGGCGGGGATTTCGAACGCGGGGTGGTTCCAGCCCATGTTCTTGCGGGTGGCCTCGACTTCCTCGTGGCCCAGCGCGGCGCCGTGCACGTCGTGGGTGCCGGCCTTGTTGGGCGAACCCTTGCCGATGACGGTCTTGCAGCAGATCAGGGTGGGCCTGCCGGTTTCGGCCTTGGCGGCCTGGATCGCGGCTTCCAGCGCGACGACATTGTGGCCGTCGACATTGGGGATGACATGCCAGCCGTAGGCTTCGAAGCGCTTGGCGGTGTCGTCGGTGTACCAGTGCTCGATGTGGCCGTCGATCGAGATGCCGTTGTCGTCCCAGAAGGCGATCAGCTTGCCGAGCTTCCAGGTGCCGGCCAGCGCGCAGGCTTCGTGCGAGACGCCTTCCATCATGCAGCCGTCGCCCAGGAACACGTAGGTGTGGTGGTCGACGATGGCGTGGCCGGGCTTGTTGAATTCGGCGGCGAGGATCTTTTCCGCCATCGCCATGCCGACGGCATTGCTGATGCCCTGGCCGAGCGGGCCGGTGGTGGTTTCGA
>JAMCVR010000099.1 GCA_023475455.1 Thermoplasmatota archaeon
GATGAGGCCGAATTCGATCAGGCCATTGCGCTGCCAGCGGATCAGCACTTCATAATGCGGCTGGCCGTCGTGCGAGGCAGGCTGGATCAGCTGGCGATACGGCAGGAACTGGTTGGCCTCCAGCGCCTGGGCGAAGTCTGCCGCCCAGCCCATTTCCGCTTCCAACCGGCGGAACCCGACTTCGTCCGCCTCGTACAGCACGACCCGCCCGCTGCCCTCCGATTTGGCGCGATAGCACGCCATGTCGGCCTGGACCATGATGCCGCCCGCGGTGGTCGCGGCCTGGGTGATCGGCGCAATGCCGGCGCAGGCGCCGAGGGTGAAGCGCCGTCCCTTGTGCTCGAAGCGGAAGTCGCGAATGCGCTGCACCAGCTGCCGACAGACCTGGAGGGCCAGCTCGGGGCGGGTGTCGAACAGGATGAGGCCGAATTCGTCGCCGCCCAGCCGGCCCAGATAGGCATGCGCGGGCAGGGCGGCCTTCATGGTCTGCGCGATGTCGGTCAGCAGGGTGTCGCCCACCGAATGGCCGCAGGTGTCGTTGACCAGCTTGAACTGGTCGAGGTCGATATAGCAGAACGCGTGCTGCTGAGACCGGTCGCGCGCGGTGCGCATGGCGCGCGCCAGGCGCCCCTCCACGGCGCGGCGATTCGGCAGCGCGGTCAGCGGATCGTGGAACGCCATTTCGCGCAGGCTGTCGAGCAGCTGCTTTTTTTCGGTCTCGTCGCGCAGCACGTAGACCGCGCCAAGGCCGCCGTGGCCGGAGAGCGGCGCGCAGCTGTAGCTGATGGCAAGATTCTGGCCCAGGCGGGTGTGCAACTGGGCGGAGCCGGTCTGGTTGTGCGGCGCGGATGCCGGCGACAGGAAGCAGACCGGGGCTTCGTCGCCGCCGCCCATCTGGTCAATCTGCATCAGGCTTTTCAGCGGGCTCAGCGCAGCCTCGTCAAGCGCTATGCCGAGCAGGTTCTCGGCAGCCGGATTGAGATACGTCACCTGGTTGCGGGCGTTGGTGACGATGACGGCGTCGTTGATCGACTGCAGCGTCACCTGCCAGCGTGCCTTTTCCTCGCTGAGCGCGGCTTCGTCGAGCTTGCGCTGGGTGATGTCGAAGCGGATCGACAGGTATTTCAGCGGCAGGCCGGCGTCGTCCTTGATCGGGATGACGGTCGACGCCGTCCAGAACAGCCGGCCATCCTTGGCGCGGTTGCAGATCTCGCCGCGCCAGGTGCGCCCGTTCGAAATCGTTTCCCACAAGTCCCTGAAAAACGCGGCGTCGTGCCAGCCCGAATCGACGATGCGGTGATTCCGGCCGATCAGCTCTTCGCGCGTGTAGCCGCTGATGCTGCAGAACAGGTCGTTGACGAAAGTGATGTTGCCGGCGAGGTCGGTCTCGGACACGTTGGCCGTGCTGTCGAGCGCCTTTTGCTGTTCGTTGAGATCGGTCAGCAACTGCTCCAGCGCCGCGCCCATATGGTTGAACGCGCGGGTGGTCTGCTGCAGTCCGGGCGGGCTGCCGGCGCGAATGGGAATATGCGTGCTGTAATCGCCCGCCTCGATCCGGCGCGCGGTCGCGCGCAGGCGGGTCAGGTCCCGCAGCTTGATTCTGGGCAGCACAGGGGTCAGCCAGCCGAGCAGGGCAAACGCGGCAGCGAGCAGGACGGACAGACGGGTACCGAGATGCCACAGAAAGTCTTCATAGGCATGGGAAGACGGCTGGACCGTCAACCGGCCATGGTAGGTGCCGCCGATGACGATGGCTTCCTGCACGAGCGGGACGGCCAGGCCCGTCAACTCGGCAAACCAGTCGGGGCGGTCGGCGCGGTAAGGAGGCGCTTCTTCGCGCAGGATGTGGCCATTCGGCGCGGTGTATTCCACATACCGCAGGTTGCCGCGGGCGAGCGGGGCTTTCAGGTGGGCCCGCAAGGCAGTGCGATCGCGCAGGACGGCCGGGTCGACCACCCCCTGCGACAGCGCGGCAAGCTGGGCCGAGGCCTGGATGCGCAGCGTGGCGCCGGCATCCCGGCGAACAATCTGCAGCGCCTGCTGCCCCGCCAGGACAAGCACGGCAACCAGGACGAGCACAAGCATGCCCGCCACCCGGCCTTGGGTGCCGAGGCCCGGACGCAGGGTTTGCGCAAGGCGGTCGCAGAGGGCGGGAAAGTGGGCGCGCATGCGGAAGGAATCGGCCGCATCCGGCGTTTCTGAAGCGGACGTCAAACCCGGGGCGGCGTCGCCGCGGGCGGAAATCAGCTTTTCTTGCGCGCGCGCGGATGCGCCTGGTCGTACACCTTGGCGAGGTGCTGCCAGTCGAGGTGGGTGTAGACCTGGGTGCTGCTGATGCTGGCATGGCCGAGCATTTCCTGCACCGCGCGCAGGTCGCCGGACGACTGCAGCACGTGGGTGGCGAATGCGTGGCGCAGCATGTGCGGGTGCACGTGCTGGCCGAGCCCGGCCTGCCGCGCCCAGCGGTCGAGCCGCAGCTGCACGCTGCGCGGGGTCAGGCGGCTGCCGCGCCGGCCGATGAAGAGCGCGGCGGTGTGGTCGCGCGCCTCCCCAGGGATACCGTCCCTGCGGGACATAAGCGGCTGCCGCAGCGGCAGCCAGGCGGCGATGGCGTCGAGCGCCGCCTGGCCCACCGGCACGATGCGGGTTTTGCGGCCCTTGCCGGTGACCTGGGCTTCGCCCGATTGCAGGTTGACGTCGCCGAGGTCGAGCCCGGCCAGTTCCGACAGGCGCAGGCCGGACGAGTAGAACAACTCGAACATGGCGCGGTCGCGCGTGGCCAGCGTGTCATCCCCGGCGGGGCGGTCGAGCAGCCGGGTGCAGGTGTCGGGCGACAGGACTTGCGGCAAGGCCTTGGCCGCCTTGGGCGGACGCAGACCGATGCAGGGATTGTTCGCGTAGCCGAGGCGGCGGCAGGCAAACGTGTAAAACCCGCGCCAGCTCGACAGGTGGCGCGCCACGCTGGCGGCGGTCAGGTTCCGGCCGCGCAGCTTGACGATGGCGCCGCGGATGTCGGTGACGCCGAGCTCGGCCAGCGGCTTGCCGGAGGTCAGTCTGAAGAGGGTGTCCAGGTCGCGCCGATAGGCCGCGACCGTGTGCGGCGACAGCCGCCGTTCGGCGGCAAGATGTTGCAGATAGTGCGCGACCGCGTTCAAGCTAAAAACCTTTCACCACAGAGGCACAGAGAACACAGAGGAAAAAAGCAGGCTTTGCCCTGTTTCTGCGCCCTACCCGCCAGGATCAACATCGGGTCGGCAAGCCATTGATTCCTTGCCTTTCTCTGTGTCTCCGTGTCTCTGTGGTGAGGCATTCAGGTTCAAGCCTGCATCCGCGCCAGCGCGGCGCCGACCAGCTGGCCCAGCCGTTCCAGGTACAGCGTGCCCATGCCGGGATAAAAGCGCCTGGCTTCCTCGGAAGCCAGCACCAGCAGGCCGGCCGGCGCCGCGCCGGCCGCCGGCCGCAGCGGAATGCAGGCGAAGGCGCGCAGGTGCGGCGACACCTCGCCGAACCAGTCGCTGGCGTCGTTCACCGCCAGCGCGCCGCACGCCGGTTGCGCCATGGCCGCGGTGCCGTCGCGGACGGCTTGCGTGACGGGGTCGGTCAGGCCGGGCACGCTGCCGGCCGGCAGGTTCCACGCCCGCAGCGCGTGGTGCGGCACGGCAAAGCCCTCGCGCAGATGGAGGGCCAGCGCGGCGGCGACCTCCGGCGGCGTGCGCGCCGCCAGCAGCGCCAGCGTCAGCGCGTGCAGCTTCTCCGAAATGCCGTCGTTTTCCTCGCCAAATTGAATCAGCTCGGCCAGCTTGTTTTCCAGCATCCGCACCTTGTCGCGCATCGCGATCAGCTGGCGCTCGCTCATCGACACCGCGTGGGTG
This sequence comes from Thermoplasmatota archaeon, assembly GCA_023475455.1. The sequence goes on from JAMCVR010000099.1 coordinate 3,873, forward strand.
CCGTGCGGATGCGGAATGTGCAGGTCCGCCAGCAGGGTGGGGAAGTCGTTGAAGAAATTGGGGTGCCGGGTCAGAAATTCGGCGATGGCCTGTTTGTCCAGGGTGGTGGCTTGCATGTTCATTGGATTTCTATTTCTCCCTCAAAAACCGTTTCGGCGGGCCCGGTCATGTAAACCGGCCGGCCCGCGCCCGCCCATTCGATCACGAGATCGCCGCCCTTCGTGTGAACGCTGACCGGGCTTTTCAGCCAGCCCTGGCGGATGCCCGCGACCGCCGCGGCGCAGGCGCCGCTGCCGCAGGCCAGGGTTTCGCCGGCGCCGCGCTCGTAGACGCGCAGGCGGATGTCGTGCGGGGTGAGCACCTGCATGAAGCCGGCGTTGACCCGCTGCGGAAAACGCGCATGCGATTCGATGGCGGCTCCGAGGATGTCCACCGGCGCGCTGTCGAGGTCGTTCACCCGCAGCACCGCGTGCGGGTTGCCCATCGACAGCGCGGCGATGTCGAGGACGTGCTGGCCGACTTTCAGCGCATAGGTCATGGCCTCGGCCTCGGCCGCGAACGGGATGTCGGCGGGCGCAAAACGCGGCGCGCCCATGTCGACCGTCACCAGGCCGTTGTCGAGCAGGCGCGGCTCGATGATGCCGGACGCGGTTTCCACGCGGATCGCGGTCTTGCCGGTGAGGCCCTTGTCGCGCACGAAGCGCACGAAGCAGCGCGCGCCGTTGCCGCACTGCTCCACTTCGCCGCCGTCGGCGTTGAAGATGCGGTAGCGGAAATCGGCGTCGTCGCGCGCGGGCTTCTCGACCAGCAGGATCTGGTCGCAGCCGATGCCGAAGTGGCGGTCGGCGATGCGGCGGCACTGCTCGGGCGTGAGCGCGACGGCCTGATTGACGCCGTCGAACACGACGAAATCGTTGCCCAGCCCGTGCATTTTGGTGAAGCGCAGTTTCATTCAGTCATCAACCTGACGTAATCCTTCAAGAGGCAGCGATCCATCACCACCGTCATGTCGCCGGCCTGCGCCGCGCGCGCGGCGGCCTCATGGACGATGCCTTCCTGGATCCAGATAGCTGCCGGTAAATGATGCACCGTCGAAAATGGCCGGTGCATGGAGTGTAGCGCCAGGCATTGCGCGACGATAGCCGGCACATGCCCGGCGGCGCGGAAGACGTCGACCAGGTCGACCCTGAACGGGATGTCGGCAAGCTGGGCGTAGGCCTTTTCGCCCAGCACCTCGTCCACCAGCGGGCGCACCGGCACGATGCGGTAGCCGTAGCGCCGCATCGCCTGCGCCACGCGGTAGCTCGGACGCGCGGGCTGCGGCGACAGGCCGACCACGGCGATGGTCCTGACGGTTTTCAGCAGGGTGCGCAGGGTGTCGTCGCCGGGGTTCACGAACGTCACAGCATGCGCTCCATCACATGGTCGTCCATCACGAAACCGCTGCCGAGTTCGAACACGCGCGATTCGACGATGCTAAAGCCGTATTTTGCGTAGGCGCGGATTGCCTGCGCGTTGCCGCGGTTGACCTGCAGCCACAGGCGGCGCGCCTGCTGCCGGCGCGCCCAGTCCTCGACCGTCCGCAGCAGCGCGGCCCCGATGCCGCGGCGCTGGTGGTCGGGATGCACGTAGAGCTTGTCGAGCTTGCATCCGCTTTCATCGAGGACGGCGTGGGCGAAGCCGGTCAGCGTGTGGGCGCAGGGTGTCGTCGCCGGGGTTCACGAACGTCACAGCATGCGCTCCATCACATGGTCGTCCATCACGAAACCGCTGCCGAGTTCGAACACGCGCGATTCGACGATGCTAAAGCCGTATTTTGCGT
>JAMCVR010000131.1 GCA_023475455.1 Thermoplasmatota archaeon
CATGCGGAACCACGCCCCTGTTTTACCCCGATTTTGTTGCGTGAACTGCTGGCGTGGGGAAATGGCATGGTCAGCATGATCGACGATCCCGCGCAGGAGGATGTGAAATATTTCGTGCTGGCGTCGAAAGTGCCCGACACATTCAGTTTAGGGGGCGACCTGAGCCTTTTCATGCAGCATATCGCGGCGCGTGACCGAGATGCGCTGTATCACTATGCGGTTTCCTGTATCGACTGTTCGTATGCGGTGCATAGTCATCTGAACCGGTCCAATGTGACAAGCGTTGCCCTGGTTCAGGGGCAGGCGTTAGGGGGTGGGTTTGAAAGTGCGCTGGCAGCCAATGTCCTGATTGCCGAGCGCGGCGCCAGGATGGGTTTGCCGGAAATTCTGTTCAACCTGTTTCCGGGCATGGGTGCGATGACTTTTCTGGGACGTCGTGTCGGACATCACTTGGCTGAAAAAATCATCCGCAGCGGAAAACTTTATCTGGCCGAGGAGTTGTACGAAATGGGCGTGGTGGACGTGCTTGCCGACCATGGCGAGGGGGAGGCGGCGGTTTGTGACTACGTTCGGCGCGAGGGGAAGGCCCGCAATGGCATCCTGGCTTTGCGCAGCGCACGCGAAATCAGTCAGCCCGTCGCATACGACGAGCTGATTCGTATTACCGAAATCTGGGTGGATGCAGCCTTGCGTCTGGAGGCCAAGGACTTGCGCATGATGGAGCGCCTGGTCGCGCGTCAGACCGGCAAAGCCGAAACCGCGAGTGGCAGCGGATCAGCAGTGCTCCGCGCGTAGCCTGCTGGTCTGGTAGGCACCCAGTGCGGCCTGGGTGAGGGTCAGCGCGTCCCGCACGGCATCCAGTCTGGCGTGCGCCAGGCTGGTCGCGAGTTCGAACGGTTTTATGCGTTCGGCTTCGGCGCATCGCTGCGCCAACAGATTGGCGCCGACATCGCTGGCGCCGCCTTTCAGCATGTGGAGCTGGTCGTGCCACTGGCCATAATCCTGAGCGGACAGCGCGCGCTCGATGTCGCGGATTGCACGCGCGCTGTCTTCCGTGAAGCTGGCGAGCAGATCTTCTACAAGGGCCGGGCCACCCAGCTGGGCGAGTTCGTCCAGCACCGATTCGTCCAGTTCGCCGAGTTGCTGTGTGGCGGGCGGCGTGGTGACGGCAACCGGATGCGCTGGCTGCCCTGCCACGCGGGCGATGATGTCGATCAGTTCGCGGCTGTTGACCGGCTTGGTGAGAAAGGCGTCGGCCCCGGCTTCTTCGCAGGCCGCCTGCGCCTCGGCGCGCGCATCGGCGGTGAGCATGACGATGGGCAGACGCCCCCTTTCCATGAAGCGCCAGCGCTGCACCACTTCGGGGCCGGACAGCTGCGGCATATGCATGTCGATGATGGCCAGGTTGAATGCCTGCTCGGCGCTCTCGAGCATGGCCAGCGCCTCCTCGCCGTCGTGCGCCAGACAGGTCTTGTGCCCGGCATGTTCCAGCAGCCCGCGGATGACCCGCTGGTTGACCGGGTTGTCTTCTGCGACCAGGATGTGCAGCGCGGGTGCGGCCCCTGCCTGGGACTGGAAGCGATTGGCCAGCGACACCACGTTGGGCGGCATGTCGTGGCTGATGACGGCGTGGATGGCGTTGAACAGGAGGGTGGTGTTGACCGGCGTTCGCAACACCGAGGCATAACCTTCCTGCATCCACCGCATATCCTGCGATAGCGCCGCACCGGCGTCCGACTCGATCAGGATGACCGGCAACGCAGCCAGACCGGGGTCGTCGCGCAGCAGGCGCAGAAAGGCGACCGGATCGCCCGGCAGCACGCAGCGTTCCACCACGACGGCGCCCAGCGGCGTGCCTCCCGACAAATACGCGGACAGCTCGGCGGCGAGTCGGGCCGTGTTGCTCACGGTCACGGTTTCGGCGCCCCAGTTGCGGATGACCGTCTGGATCCGGACCGCCAATTCGTTTCCGGCCAGGATGGCGACCCGCATCGGCGCATCGAAGTGTTCATCCGATGCTGCGGTGTCTGCCGGTTGCAGCCTGAACGGAAGTTCGAACCAGAGGGTCGTCCCTTCGCCCTCCCGGCTGTGCAGGCCGATTTGTCCGTCCAGCGCTTCCACCAGCTGCTTGGCGATGGTGGTGCCGAGACCGCTGCCGCCAAATCGCCGGGTGACGGTTGGATCGGCCTGCGTGAAGCTGTCGAAGATGCGTGGCTGTATGGCTTCCGGAATGCCGATGCCGGTGTCGACGACTTCGAAGCGCAGCCGCTGCGGCTGGCCTATCCCGGCCGGGCGGATATAGACGTCGACCCGCCCGTGTTCGGTGAACTTGATGGCATTGCCGATCAGGTTGATGAGGATCTGGCGCAGGTGGCGCGCATCGCCATGCAGGTGAAACGGCGTCTGCGGCGCGATGTGCGCCGCCAGCACCAGCCCCTTGCTTTGGGCCAGGGTTTCCATCATGGCTACCGTGCCGTTGGTCAGGCGATGCAGGTCGAAGTCTTCGTTGACGGAGGAGATGCGGCCCGCTTCGATGCGCGAGATGTCGAGCACGTTGTCGATCAGTTCCAGCAGGGTGTTGGCGGATGCGCGGATAATCTGGGCAAATTCCTTTTGTTCCTTGTTGAGCGGCGTGTCGGCCAGCAGATCGGCCACGCCGATGACGCCGTTCAGTGGCGTACGCAGTTCGTGGCTCATGTTAGCCAGGAAATTCGACTTGGCCAGATTGGCTTCCTTTTCCCGTCTAACGGCACCGTGCAGCTGTTTGAGCAGACTTGAGGCATATAGCGGAACCACAATCAGCGTGATCAACATTCCCCACCAGAGGGGGGTATGCGAATGCCAGAAAGGGTTGAACTGATAGACAACAATGAACCCAGTCGCCGACGCCAGTGTCGAGATGAACAGATACGGCATTCCATAGCGGAAACCGTTACCCAGTGTGACCCACAGATACGTGGCGACAATGGGCGCGCCGGTTTCATTCGTGATCGACAGCAGGTACGTGGCTACGGTGAAGTCGTGCAGCATACCGATGCTGCGCCGGGTGACGGAGACACCCGGATCGATGATCGAACCAAGCAGCAGGGATAAGGAAATGAGAGTCAGGCCCAAGCCGAGGAAATGAAGTTGCTCAGCGATTGCGGGGCTGTGCCCCAGATCCGCGAGCGAGAAGTACAAATAGAAGCCAACAACGATGCACAGGCGAATTGTGGCCTGCTGAAACTCGGTGTCCGGGCGTGCGCGAATGCGCTCTCGCAGGCGCCTGGCTAAACCGAAGAGCGGCAACCTCAACATGGCGGCGGGTTCAGTCGGGGGAGTCGCCCAGTTCGCGCATGATGGCCGCCACGGCATCGATGCGCAGCTCGAATGCGCGTACGCAGGCGGGGTCGAAATGCCTGCCGCTTTCGGACTGGATGTAGTTCAGCGCGTCCTGAAACGACCATGCGCGCTTGTAGGGGCGGTTGGAGGTGAGCGCGTCGAACACGTCGGCCAACGCCACAATCCGCGCGGGCAACGGAATGTCTTCGCCGGCCAGACCCTGCGGATAACCGCTGCCGTCGAATTTTTCGTGGTGGCCGAGCGCGATCACGGCGCCCATCTGGAGGTAGCGCGAGGGACTGCCGGCGAGGATTTCGTGGCCGATCAGCGGGTGGCGGCGCATGATTTCCTGCTGGTCCGGGGTGTGCCGCCCGGGTTTCAGCAGGATCTGGTCGGGAATGCCGATCTTGCCGATGTCGTGCATCGGCGAGGCGGCTTCGATCTCGTCGCATTCCATCGCGGTGAGCCTGAGTTCCTCGGCGATCAGGCGGGCGTATTTCGACATGCGGATGATGTGGTTGCCGGTTTCCTGGTCGCGGTATTCGCCCGCCTTGGCCAGCTTCATCAGGGTCTCGCGCTCGCGGGTGCGCACCGCGCGGGTGGCCTGCATCACCTGCTCTTCCAGCCATATTGCGCGGTCGGCCACCATTCTCTGGCTGCGCCGCAGGGACAGCAGATTGAGGCAGCGGGCGCGGCATTCCAGCGGATCGATCGGCCGGGTCAGGAAGTCGGTGGCGCCGTTTTCCAGCGCCTGATAGCGGACCTGGCGGTCTTCCACCACGGTGACGATGATCAGCGGCACGTCCGCCAGACGGCGCTCCGCGCGGACGCGGCGGGTGAATTCGATGCCGTCCATGCCCGGCATGCGGTAGTCGGTAATGATGAGATCCGGAGTCGCGAGCTGCATTTGCGCCAGCGCCTCCAGGGGGTCGGCGAAGCTGTTCACCACCACCCCGGGTTCCAGCGTGCGCGCCAGCCCTTCGAGCAGGCTGCGCGCAGTGCTGCGGTCGTCGACAATCACCACCCGCGCGCCGCTCCGCGGCCGTGCATCGCGCGTCGGGGCGGACGGCAAGCCGGGCGGCACGACACGCAAGGGGGTGGAGGTCACTATTTGTCTACCTTGAACAGTTGAAAATTGAACAGTTTCGTTCAATTATCGGGCGGGCGAATTGCTAACTTTAATGCGCAGGAGGCGAAATATGAAGAAAAACATGCTGTTGGGTCTGATGGCGGGATGGATTGCGCTTTCCCCCCTGGGGACATGGGCGGGGGCCTCCGACTACGCACGCGAGAAAAAGTGGGCGGACGAGGTGTTGCCGGGGCTGGTGGTGGGCGAACCGGTCTATCTGCAGACCCCGCGCGGACATCACATGTTCCTGGCGCTCTTCACCCCGACGGACGCCGGCAAGGCGGCGATTGTCGTTCACGGCCTGGGCATCCACCCCGACTGGGGCATGACCGGCACGCTGCGCACCGAACTGGCCGACCGCGGCTTCGCCACCCTGTCGATCCAGATGCCGATCCTGGCCGCCGACGCCAAGGGCGAAGATTATCCGCCGACCTTCCCCGAGGCGGCCGAGCGCATCGCCGAGGCGGTCGCGTTTCTGAAAGCCAGGGGCTACCAGCAGATCGCCATCGTCTCCCACAGCATGGGTTCGCGCATGAGCCGCGAGTACCTGGCCGGCAAACCCGATCCCGCGGTGAAGTCGTGGGCCAGCCTGGGCATTTCGGTGGGTGATTACTCGGCGTTGAAACTGCCGGTTCTGGACCTGTACGGCGACAACGACCTGCCGCCGGTGCTGGCGAACGCCGGCAAGCGCAAGCAGAGCCTGGCGGCCAGGGACTCAAAACAGGTGATGATTGCCCGTGCCGACCATTTCTTCACCGGGCGCCGAGGCGGTCGCGTTTCTGAAAGCCAGGGGCTACCAGCAGATCGCCATCGTCTCCCACAGCATGGGTTCGCGCATGAGCCGCGAGTACCTGGCCGGCAAACCCGATCCCGCGGTGAAGTCGTGGGCCAGCCTGGGCATTTCGGTGGGTGATTACTCGGCGTTGAAACTGCCGGTTCTGGACCTGTACGGCGACAACGACCTGCCGCCGGTGCTGGCGAACGCCGGCAAGCGCAAGCAGAGCCTGGCGGCCAGGGACTCAAAACAGGTGATGATTGCCCGTGCCGACCATTTCTTCACCGGGCGCGAAGCCGGGATGGTGGCGGCGGTGGCCGACTTCCTGAATGCGACACTGAAGTAAATTGCGCCCTGCCGGGGCACCAATCGGGATAGGGGACGGTCAATCCTGACCGCACCCCTCCCACACCACCCGGCATGCGGGTCCGCACCGGGCGGTTCGAGAAGTTGAG
>JAMCVR010000258.1 GCA_023475455.1 Thermoplasmatota archaeon
CGCGGCGAGGTTGACCGCGCCCAGCGCTGCGATCTCGTTCTGCAGGCGGTTGATCTCGGCCTGCAACTGACTGGGTTTGGGGCTGTCGGCCAGGCCCGATTCGAGGCTGGCCTCGTCGGCCGCCGCCGAACAGCTGCGGGAACAGCTCGCCCATGTGCTGGTTGACGGTGTCGAAGGTTTCCTTCAGCCGCGCGCGCGATTCCTGGTCGATGCGGCGGATTGCGTCTTCCAGCGTGCTGACCGCCTCCAGCAGGTCGGCGCATTGCGCGGCGAGGTATTCGCTTCGCTTCTGCGCCTGGGTCAGTTCGTCCAGCGCGGCGAGGTTGACCGCGCCCAGCGCTGCGATCTCGTTCTGCAGGCGGTTGATCTCGGCCTGCAACTGACTGGGTTTGGGGCTGTCGGCCAGGCCCGATTCGAGGCTGGCCTCGTCGGCCGCCGCCTCGCGCAGCTGCAGTTCGAACTGCGACTGCATCAGCATGGCTTCCTGATCCTTGAGCTTCAGCTGCTCGATGGTGCGGCGCAAGGGGTCGAGCCCCTGCTCGCAGGCCATGCGCGCCTCGTCGTGGCCGCGCAGCTGCGCGGTCAGGCCTTCCAGCGCGTCGCGCGCGGCGGCGAGTGCGGTTTCGGCCTCGGTGCGCGTTGCCAGGGCGAGCTGCAGCTCGGCGTCCAGCGCGTCGGCCGGCAGGCGGGCCAGTTCGTCGCGCGCCCGGGCCAGGCGGGTTTCGTCGTCGGCGATTTCCTGGTCGATGCGCGCCAGCGTTTCGCTGAGCTCCCTGATCTTGTTGGTGCAGGTGGTGAGCGCGAAGCCCGCTTCCTGATGCCGCCGTTCGGCCGCGCGCTGCAGTTCGCGCGCCTCGAACACCGCGCGGTCAGCCTGGTCGCGCAACTGGCGCGCGGCGTAGAGGGCCTCGCGGGCGGCGTCGCTCTGCGCGCGGTACTCCTTGAGGCGGGTTTCCAGCGCGTCCAGCGTGGCGCGCTCGCCGGTTTGCTGGCGGGTGACCTCGTCGAGTTCCTGGGCGATCTGCGTGGCACGGCTCTGCACCCGTTCCACCGCCTGCTGCAATCGCAGCAGTTCCATCTGCGCGGTGTGGTGGCGGCTCTGCGTCTGGCCGGTCTGCGCGCGCAGCGCCTGGATCTCGCGCTGGCGTTCCATGTAGCGCTGCTGCGTTTCGGCGTAGGCGGCTTCGAGCTGTGCCACCTCATCGCGCAGGCACGCTGCGTCCGTTGTCAGCCGTTCGAGTTCGCGCCCGCGCGCGAGGATGCCTTCGACCGCGGTGTGCGGGCCGTGGAAGGTGACGCTGTGGCGGGTGAACAGATGACCCTGCGGGGTGACGGCATATTCGCCGGGGGCGAGGCTGGCGCAGCGGGCGCGCGCGGCATCCGCGTCGTCGGCCCAGTACACGCCGGCCAGCCAGTCGTCCAAAACCGCGTGGATGGCGGCATCGTCGCAGGCGATCTTGCTGGCCAGCAACTCCGGCGCGACCGCGTTTGCCGCGCCCTGCCCGGACCATACCGTGAGCCGCGCAGGCGGCGCATCGGCAAACCAGCCGGGCTGCGCATCGGCCGCCACCGCTTGCAGGCGTTCGCGCAACACCGCTTCGACCGCCGCTTCCCAGCCGGGGGCGACGCGCAATTTTTCCCACAGGCGCGGCGCGGCATCCAGACCTCGCTGGCGCAGCCAGGCGCCGAGCTTTTCGTCGGCCTTGAGGCTCTCCTGCAGTTTCTTCAGCGCGGCGAGTTCGGCTTCGGTCTGGTGCAGCGCCTTACGCGCGGCCTCGAGTTCGCGCGTGTGCCGGGCGCGCGCGGCGTCGAGTTCGGGCAGCGCAGTCTCGGCGTCCTTCAACCCGGCCTGCGCGGTCGCCAGCGTCTGCGCGAGTTCCTCGAGTTCGACCTGCTTCTTCGCCAGGCCGGCCGCATCCGGGCGCGGCAACTGCGCCTGCTCCTGGGCGAGCCGGCGCTGGCGCGCGTCCAGCTGCTCGAGCTGGCGCCTGGTGTGGCCGAGGCTGTTTTCGTCGACCTGGCGCGATTGATCCAGTTGCGAGACTACGCGCTGCGCCTCGCCCACCGCCTGCTGCGCCTCGCGCAGCGCGGCTTCCTTCTGCGGCAGGGTGCTGTCGGTGGCCTGGCGCGCGGCGGCTTCGGCATCGGCGAGCGCGGCCTGCAAAGCCGGCTGCTGCGCGTTGACCTCGTTGAGGGAATTGAGCGTCGCGCTGCGGTGGTCGCCAGCGTCTGCGCGAGTTCCTCGAGTTCGACCTGCTTCTTCGCCAGGCCGGCCGCATCCGGGCGCGGCAACTGCGCCTGCTCCTGGGCGAGCCGGCGCTGGCGCGCGTCCAGCTGCTCGAGCTGGCGCCTGGTGTGGCCGAGGCTGTTTTCGTCGACCTGGCGCGATTGATCCAGTTGCGAGACTACGCGCTGCGCCTCGCCCACCGCCTGCTGCGCCTCGCGCAGCGCGGCTTCCTTCTGCGGCAGGGTGCTGTCGGTGGCCTGGCGCGCGGCGGCTTCGGCATCGGCGAGCGCGGCCTGCAAAGCCGGCTGCTGCGCGTTGACCTCGTTGAGGGAATTGAGCGTCGCGCTGCGGCGGGACTGCTGGGCCTCCACGCGTGCGACCAGTTCCTGCACCTGGCGATAGAGCCGCTCGCGGGTTGCGTTCTGGTGAGCCATGGTCTGCTCGATGCGCGCCACTTCGGACTGCGCCTGGTAATACGCCGCCTGCGCGGTGTTGAGCGTGTCCTGGCCGGCGAACTGGGTCTGGCGCGCGGCTTCCAGCTCGGATTCGATGTGGCGCAGGCGCGCGGTCTCGGCTTCCAGCCGGTTCTGCGCCTCGGTCAGGTCCTTGTCGATGCGCGCGCGCTGCTGGGCGGCGTCGTGCTTCCTGGCGAACCACAGGCGGTGCTGGGAAAACGTCAAATCCGCTTGAAGACTGCGGTAGTGCTGGGCGATTTCGGCCTGCGCGGTAAGTTTTTCGACCTGGGTCTTGAGTTCGCGCTGGATGTCCTCGACGCGATTCAGGTTGTCGCGCGCGTCCTTCAGCCGCGCCTCGGTTTCCTTGCGGCGTTCCTTGTACTTGGACACGCCCGCGGCTTCTTCCAGGTAGCCGCGCAGTTCCTCCGGCCTGGCCTCGATCAGGCGCGAAATCATGCCCTGCTCGATGATGGCGTAGGCGCGCGCGCCGACCCCGGTGCCGAGGAAGAGGTCGGCGACGTCGCGCCGCCGCACCCGCATGTTGTTGATGTAATAGGTGGAGTCGCCGCTGCGGTCGAGCACGCGCTTGACCGCGATTTCGGAATATTGCGACCACTGGCCGGCGGCGCGGCCGAGTTCGTTGTTGAACGCCAGTTCGACCGAGGCGCGCGAGGCGGGCTTGCGGGTGCCCGAGCCGTTGAAGATGACGTCCTGCATGGTCTCGCCGCGCAGGTGCTTGGCCGACGATTCGCCGAGCACCCAGCGCACCGCGTCGATCACGTTCGACTTGCCGCAGCCGTTCGGCCCCACCACGCCGGTCAGCTGCGCGGGAACGGGAATCACGGTGGGGTCGACGAAACTCTTGAAACCGGCAAGTTTGATGTGGGTTAGACGCAAGACAGCGGACCTAAGCTTTTATAATGTGTCGTCTCAATGCGCCGCCTGGTTTGCGGCGTTTCTGTTTCGCCACATTCTACACCGAGCCCCGCATGCCCTCCACGCCCGCCAAATCCCTGGAAACCTTCCCCAACCCGAAACCGGGACGCGACTTCCATATTCACATGGAAGTCCCTGAATTTACGTGCCTTTGCCCCAAGACCGGGCAGCCCGATTTCGCCACGATCATCCTCGACTACATTCCCGACAAGGCCTGCGTCGAACTCAAGAGCCTGAAGCTCTACATGTGGAGTTTCCGCGAGGAAGGCCATTTCCACGAGGACGTCACCAACCGCATTCTCGATGACCTGGTGAAGGCGACCAAGCCGCGCTTCATGCGGATCACCGCCAAGTTCTACGTGCGCGGCGGCATCTTCACCAATGTGGTGGCCGAACACCGCAAGAAGGGCTGGCAGCCGGCCGCGCGCGTCGACCTCACCCAGTTCGAACACCAGTCGAACACCCGCGGATAAGCGCTTGTATTTTCTCGGCATCGACTTCGGCACCTCGGGCGCGCGCAGCTGCGTCATCGACGCCGAAGGCGCGATCGTTGCCGAGGACCAACGCGACTTCGGCACGCTGGAGGAATACGAGCGCGCCGGCATCTGGCGCGAGGCGTTGTGGGATCTGGTCGCGGCGCTGCCGCCCGCGATCCGCTCACAGCTGTCGGACATCGCGCTCGACGGCACGTCCGGCACCGTGCTTGCCTGCGACGAGGAACTCTCGCCGCGCCACCCGCCGCTCCTGTACAACGACGACCGCGCCGTCATTGAGGCCGCGCTGATTGCCAAAACCGCCACGCCGGGGCACCCCGCGGCGGCGGCGACCTCGGGACTGGCCAAGGTGCTGTGGCTGAAAAAGCGCCTCGGCCTCACCGGCGCGCGGCTCTACCTCAACCAGGCCGACTGGCTGTCGGGCCTGCTGACCGGCCGCGTCGGCATGACCGACTACCACAACGCGCTGAAAATGGGCCTCGACCTCGACGACCTGAAATGGCCGGCCTGGGCGGAATACCTAGCCGACATCGACTACCTTCCGGTGCCGGTCGCGCCCGGTTCGCGGCTCGCCACCGTGTCGCGCCCGCGGGCGCGCTACCTCGGCATCCACCCTGGCTGCATGGTGCACGCCGGCACCACCGATTCCATCGCCGCCTTCCTCGCGGCCGGCGTGAACCAAAGCGGCGACGCCGTCACCTCGCTCGGCAGCACCCTGGTGCTGAAGCTCCTGTCCGACACCCGGGTGGAATCCACAGGGCACGGCGTCTATTCACACTGGTTCGGCAGCCGCTGGCTGGCGGGCGGCGCCAGCAACGCCGGCGGCGCGGTGCTGCGGCAGTTCTTCGACGACCGCCGGTTGGCCGCGCTGAGCGAAAAAATCGATCCGACCGTCGCCAGCCCGCTCGATTACCAACCGCTGCCCAAACCCGGTGAACGCTTCCCGGTCAACGACCCGCAGCTTGCGCCTCGCCTGACGCCGCGCCCGGCCGACGACGCCGAATTCCTGCACGGCCTGCTGGAAAGCCTCGCCCGCATCGAGGCGCGCGGCTACGGCCTGCTGGCCGAACTGGGCGCCACGCCCGTGCGCCGGGTCGAGACCGCCGGCGGCGGCGCCCGCAATCCCGTGTGGATGCGCATCCGCCAACGCCTGCTCGGCGTGCCGGTCGCGCGCGCCGCCCATACCGAAGCGGCATACGGCGCCGCGCTGCTGGCACGCGACGGTCTGCGGCGCTTCGCTTCAATCCCGCCGTAAAGCCTGCCTCCGGCTGCAATCGCCGGAGATTTGTCCTATGTTGAGGTTAATCACCGCGCTGCGGACGGGACGCTTGAACCGCGATTGACTCCATCTCGCTCCGCGGCGAGCCCCTGAGGGAGGCCGCCATGTATGCACCTATTCGCGAAACACACACACCCGACCCGAAATGCTGTTTCTGCGGCCTCAGGCCGCGCCGCACAAGGGGCAACGATGCGCTGCGCCTGGTGATCGTCGTGCTGCTTCTGCTGCCGATGGTTCTGATGCTTTAGTCCGCTCCGCAAGCTTTCGGCCCCTCCTACGGCGGCAAGAAGCAGCGCCCTCGCCGCGACACCGGGACAAATCTCATCCGTCAGCGGACCTCGACAAATTCCAGGGTGTTTGCATCCGGATCCCGGCAGAACAGCGCCGCGCGGCCGGACTTGCTGACGGTGTATTTCACGCCCGCCGCATCGAGGCGGCTTTTCAGTGCGTCCATGTTCGCAACCGCCAGCGCAATGTGGCGGTCGCGGCCGCCGTGCTCGGGGCGAACCGAGCCCGCGTCTGGATTGGCCAGCGCCATCAGGTGCAGCTGCTGGCCGCCGCCCAGGTCGTACCATTCGCCGGGGTACGGCAGGTCGGGGCGGTTCGGATATGGCCGCAGGCCCAGCACCGATTCGTAGAAGGCTTTGGCGCGCGCCAGAGCCTTCTACTGCAGGCCGGCGTGCAGCAGGGCGGTGACTTCAGACATGGGGTTTCCCTTTCCTGTCGTCTTCCATGTGGCCGGAAAACAGGCTGGCGGTGATGATCATGGCGGCGCCGATCCATTCCTGCGCGCCCATGCGCTCGTTGGACAAAAAATAGGCCGCGACGGCCGCGACGACCAGTTCGAACAGGAAGATGACGATGGCCTGGTTGGCCGGCACGCGCGCCAGGCCGTATTGCACGGCGTAGGTCATGCTGCCGATGGCGAGGCCGACGCCGAGCAGCAGCAGCCAGGTGGCGGTTTCGGCATCCGCCATGAAATCGAGTTCGGCCGGCTTGAGCGCCAGGCCGATCACCGTCAGCACCGCCACCCCCGCCCAGATCGACACCGCCTTGGCACCTTCGGTCACGCCGTCCAGATGGCGGCTGATGACGTTGCTGGCCGCGAACATCACGCCCGCCGACAGCCCCAGCCATTCGGCGTAGTTGCGGGGCAGCGGCCAGTCGCCGGCCTGCCACAGCATCGCCAGCGCGCCGCCCGCCGCCAGCGCCATCACCGCCCAGCCTGCGCGGTTGAGTTTTTCGTGCAGCAGGAATCGCGCGAACAGCACGGTCCACATGGGCGACAGATAAAACAGCAGCAGCACCCGCACCACTTCGCCTTCCAGCACCGCCAGCACATAGGCCAGATTGGTCCAGCCCGCCGCCAGGCCAAGTGCAGCGAGCCACAGCCAGTGCCCGCGCGCCGCGCGCAGCGCACGGCCGTGCAGCCAGCCCAGCAGCAGCAGCGGCGTCGCATAGGAAAACAGGCTCGACGCGATGCCGCCCACCCCGGCCTGATCCAGCAGGCGATAGGGATACCAGATCAGGCCCCACAGGGTGGCGGCATAGACCAGGCTGCTGACGGCAAAGGTGCGCTGCAAGGGAATCGACGGCATGGGGCTTTATAATGCGTGGCTTAGTTAAATTCCGTGCTGCAATGAATCCGCGTCTCGAACAACTCCATCCCTATCCGTTTCAAAAGTTGCGCGAGCTGTTCGCCGGGGTGACGCCGAGTCCCGCGCTCGCGCCGATCAACCTGTCGATCGGCGAACCCAGGCATCCGACGCCGCAGTTCATCAAGGACGCGCTGGTCGCCGGGCTCGGCGGGCTGGCGAATTATCCCATCACTCAGGGCTCGGATGCGCTGCGTGCCGCCATTTCCGCGTGGGCCGAACGCCGTTACGGCGTGAAACTCGACCCCGCGACCGAGGTGCTGCCGGTGAACGGCTCGCGCGAGGCCCTGTTCGCCTTCGCCCAGGCCAGCGTCGATTCCAGCCGCCACGGCCGCCGCGTGGTCATTTCGCCCAACCCGTTCTACCAGATCTACGAAGGCGCGGCGCTCCTGGCCGGCGCCCGCCCCTTCTTCCTCAACACGCTGCCGGAAAACGATTTCAAAATGGACTGGTCGCGGGTGCCGGACGACCTGTGGGAGCAGGTCAACCTGATTTACGTCTGCTCGCCCGGCAACCCCACCGGCAAGGTGATGTCGCTTGCCGACTGGAAGGAATTGTTCGACCTGTCCGACCGGCACGGCTTCGTCATCGCGGCCGACGAGTGCTATTCGGAAATTTATTTCGAGGAAGGCAAACCGCCGCTCGGCGCATTGACCGCCGCCCAGCAGCTCGGCCGCGGGCTCAAAAACCTGATCGTGTTCAACTCGCTGTCCAAGCGCTCCAACGTGCCCGGCCTGCGTTCCGGCATGGTCGCGGGCGACGCCGAGTTGATGAAGCCCTTCCTGCTCTATCGCACCTATCACGGCAGCGCGATGAACCCGGCGGTGCAGGCCGCAAGCCAGGCTGCGTGGAACGACGAGGCGCACGTGATCGAGAACCGCCGCCAGTACGCCGAGAAGTTCGCCGCCGTGATGCCGCTGCTGAAGGACGCGCTGGCTTTCGATGCGCCCGACGCCGCCTTTTATCTTTGGGCGCGCGTGCCGGGCGGCGACGACGCCGCGTTCGCCCGCGGCCTGTATGAAAAACAGCACGTTACCGTACTGCCCGGCAGCTATCTCGCGCGCGACGCCGCCAACGTCAATCCCGGCAAGGGCTACATCCGCATTGCGCTGGTCGACAGCCTGGATGCCTGTGTCGAGGCAGCCCGGCGCATCGTCCGTTTCGTCGGCAAGGCTGCGTGAAAAGCCTGGCCGCGCTCCTGCTGCTTGCTCCCGCGCTGGCGTGGGCAGGCCCGGTTGCCGACGCGGAACGCGCGGCCGAGCGCGTGCTGATCGAGGAGAACGTGCTGACGGTCTACTTCACCGCCAATGACCAGGGCCGCCTGACCCTGCTGTTCGGCAAGCAGGTCGCCGACTGGCAGATCGACGCCGTGCTGAAGAAGCTGGAAAAAGAACCCGCGATCCGGGGCGTGACGCACACCCGGGTCGACACCGATTACTGCCCCATCCGTTAATTTCACTTCAACCACAGGAACCCATCATGCAAGAGCTGCAAAAAGTCATCGAAGACGCATTCGAACGCCGCGCCGAGATCACCCCGCGCAACGCCGACGCCAGGCTCAAGGACGCCGTCATGTCGGTGATCGACCTGCTCGACCGCGGCCGGCTGCGGGTCGCCGAGCACAGCCAGGATCAAAACGGCGGGGGCCAGAACTGGACCACCCACCAGTGGATCAAGAAGGCGGTGCTGCTGTCCTTCCGCCTGGAAGACAACACCTTCATCAAGGGCGGCTTCACCAACTATTTCGACAAGGTGCCGTCGAAGTTCGCCGACTACAACAGCCGCGACTTCCGCGAAGGCGGCTTCCGCGTGGTGCCCCCGGCGGCGGCGCGGCGCGGCGCCTACATCGGCAAAAACGTGGTGCTGATGCCCTCCTACGTCAACATCGGCGCCTACGTCGACGAAGGGACGATGGTCGACACCTGGGCCACGGTCGGCTCCTGCGCGCAGATCGGCAAGAACGTGCACCTCTCCGGCGGCGTCGGCATCGGCGGCGTGCTGGAGCCGGTGCAGGCCAACCCCACCATCATCGGCGACAACTGCTTCATCGGCGCGCGCTCCGAGGTGGTCGAAGGCGTGATCGTCGAGGACAACTGCGTGATCTCGATGGGCGTCTACCTCGGCCAGTCGACCAGGATCTACGACCGCGAAACCGGCGAAGTCCATTTCGGCCGCGTGCCCGCCGGCTCGGTGGTGGTGTCCGGCAACCTGCCGTCCAGGGATGGCAGCTATAGTCTGTATTGCGCGGTGATCGTGAAGAAGGTCGACGAGAAGACGCTGTCCAAGGTCGGCATCAACGAACTGCTGCGGGGAATTTGATTCCGGGCTTTTCAAAGTTGATTGACTGCCCGCCCGACATCCTTTACACGTCGTCGTTCCGGCGAAAGCCGGAACCCAGTTTGCCTGACTGGACACCGACTTCTGCCGGTGCGATGATATTTAAAAGGATTCGGGCTCGATCCGTTTCAAGGAGTGGCCATGAAATCCAGACTCGTCGTCACCGCCCACCGCAAGACGCCGGGGCTGGCGGGGTGCCAGGAAAACCCAGTATCCGGCCACAAGCAACTGGTGCTGGTGTCCGAAGAACAGGCGCAGGCCTAAGCGAATGGGCGCCGCCAGCGGCAACGGCCCGCCCGTCTTCCTCAGCGCCCCACTCTCCCGCCACCGCATCCAGGCATTGAATGCACTGGTACCGAAAATGATGCCCCTCCACGAGAAAGCACGCCCATGAACCTGGATACCTCCCCCGTCTCCGACGAAAAACTCGCCAGCCTCAAAACCCTGACTACGGTCATCTATGCGCTTTACGCGCTGGCGCTGTTTTCCGGCCTCACCGCCATCGTCGCCATCGTGCTGAACTACATCAAGCGCGAGGAGGTCCAGGGCACCTGGCTGGAAAGCCACTTCCGCTGGCAGATCGGCACCTTCTGGTGGAGCGTGCTGTGGTGCGTCGTCGGCGCCCTCACCTGGGTCATCCTGATCGGCTGGATCGTGTGGGGCGTGACCTTCGTCTGGTTCGTCTACCGCATCGCCAAAGGCTGGCTCAACCTCAACGAGCGCAAGCCGATGCCGGTTCAGTAACGGCGCGGCGGGCTCTGTCAGTCACACCGGCCATTCCGGGACGCGCATCGATGAACACCCTGCTGGCACGTGCATGCCGCCTTTGCGTCTGCCTGCTTGCGGGCCTCAGCCCGCCGGCCCTGGCCGAACTGCCGCCGCTTTCACACCAGGTGACCGGCGGCAACACCGACTATGTCGTTCAGCCCGGTGATTTCCTGATTGCCATCGGCGCCCGCTTCGGCCTCCCGCCGACCCTGCTGGCGCGGGACAACGCCGTTCCCTACGAGGCGCCCATCCGCCCCGGCCAGCGCTTCCGCATCCACAATCCCCACATCGTGCCGGCGGCGCTCGACGACGGCATCCTCATCAACCTCCCGCAGCGCATGCTGTTCCATTTCAGCCGGGGCACGCTGCTGGCCGCCTATCCCGTCGGCCTCGGCAAGCCCACCTGGCCCACGCCGACAGGCGAATTCAGGATCGTCACTCGGGAGACCAACAAGACCTGGAAGGTGCCCAAATCCATCCAGGAGGAAATGCGCCGCGAGGGGAAAATCGTGCGTGAGAAAGTGCCGCCCGGCCCCGACAACCCGCTCGGCACCCACTGGCTCGGGCTGAGCGCGTGCTGATCGAGGAGAACGTGCTGACGGTCTACTTCACCGCCAATGACCAGGGCCGCCTGACCCTGCTGTTCGGCAAGCAGGTCGCCGACTGGCAGATCGACGCCGTGCTGAAGAAGCTGGAAAAAGAACCCGCGATCCGGGGCGTGACGCACACCCGGGTCGACACCGATTACTGCCCCATCCGTTAATTTCACTTCAACCACAGGAACCCATCATGCAAGAGCTGCAAAAAGTCATCGAAGACGCATTCGAACGCCGCGCCGAGATCACCCCGCGCAACGCCGACGCCAGGCTCAAGGACGCCGTCATGTCGGTGATCGACCTGCTCGACCGCGGCCGGCTGCGGGTCGCCGAGCACAGCCAGGATCAAAACGGCGGGGGCCAGAACTGGACCACCCACCAGTGGATCAAGAAGGCGGTGCTGCTGTCCTTCCGCCTGGAAGACAACACCTTCATCAAGGGCGGCTTCACCAACTATTTCGACAAGGTGCCGTCGAAGTTCGCCGACTACAACAGCCGCGACTTCCGCGAAGGCGGCTTCCGCGTGGTGCCCCCGGCGGCGGCGCGGCGCGGCGCCTACATCGGCAAAAACGTGGTGCTGATGCCCTCCTACGTCAACATCGGCGCCTACGTCGACGAAGGGACGATGGTCGACACCTGGGCCACGGTCGGCTCCTGCGCGCAGATCGGCAAGAACGTGCACCTCTCCGGCGGCGTCGGCATCGGCGGCGTGCTGGAGCCGGTGCAGGCCAACCCCACCATCATCGGCGACAACTGCTTCATCGGCGCGCGCTCCGAGGTGGTCGAAGGCGTGATCGTCGAGGACAACTGCGTGATCTCGATGGGCGTCTACCTCGGCCAGTCGACCAGGATCTACGACCGCGAAACCGGCGAAGTCCATTTCGGCCGCGTGCCCGCCGGCTCGGTGGTGGTGTCCGGCAACCTGCCGTCCAGGGATGGCAGCTATAGTCTGTATTGCGCGGTGATCGTGAAGAAGGTCGACGAGAAGACGCTGTCCAAGGTCGGCATCAACGAACTGCTGCGGGGAATTTGATTCCGGGCTTTTCAAAGTTGATTGACTGCCCGCCCGACATCCTTTACACGTCGTCGTTCCGGCGAAAGCCGGAACCCAGTTTGCCTGACTGGACACCGACTTCTGCCGGTGCGATGATATTTAAAAGGATTCGGGCTCGATCCGTTTCAAGGAGTGGCCATGAAATCCAGACTCGTCGTCACCGCCCACCGCAAGACGCCGGGGCTGGCGGGGTGCCAGGAAAACCCAGTATCCGGCCACAAGCAACTGGTGCTGGTGTCCGAAGAACAGGCGCAGGCCTAAGCGAATGGGCGCCGCCAGCGGCAACGGCCCGCCCGTCTTCCTCAGCGCCCCACTCTCCCGCCACCGCATCCAGGCATTGAATGCACTGGTACCGAAAATGATGCCCCTCCACGAGAAAGCACGCCCATGAACCTGGATACCTCCCCCGTCTCCGACGAAAAACTCGCCAGCCTCAAAACCCTGACTACGGTCATCTATGCGCTTTACGCGCTGGCGCTGTTTTCCGGCCTCACCGCCATCGTCGCCATCGTGCTGAACTACATCAAGCGCGAGGAGGTCCAGGGCACCTGGCTGGAAAGCCACTTCCGCTGGCAGATCGGCACCTTCTGGTGGAGCGTGCTGTGGTGCGTCGTCGGCGCCCTCACCTGGGTCATCCTGATCGGCTGGATCGTGTGGGGCGTGACCTTCGTCTGGTTCGTCTACCGCATCGCCAAAGGCTGGCTCAACCTCAACGAGCGCAAGCCGATGCCGGTTCAGTAACGGCGCGGCGGGCTCTGTCAGTCACACCGGCCATTCCGGGACGCGCATCGATGAACACCCTGCTGGCACGTGCATGCCGCCTTTGCGTCTGCCTGCTTGCGGGCCTCAGCCCGCCGGCCCTGGCCGAACTGCCGCCGCTTTCACACCAGGTGACCGGCGGCAACACCGACTATGTCGTTCAGCCCGGTGATTTCCTGATTGCCATCGGCGCCCGCTTCGGCCTCCCGCCGACCCTGCTGGCGCGGGACAACGCCGTTCCCTACGAGGCGCCCATCCGCCCCGGCCAGCGCTTCCGCATCCACAATCCCCACATCGTGCCGGCGGCGCTCGACGACGGCATCCTCATCAACCTCCCGCAGCGCATGCTGTTCCATTTCAGCCGGGGCACGCTGCTGGCCGCCTATCCCGTCGGCCTCGGCAAGCCCACCTGGCCCACGCCGACAGGCGAATTCAGGATCGTCACTCGGGAGACCAACAAGACCTGGAAGGTGCCCAAATCCATCCAGGAGGAAATGCGCCGCGAGGGGAAAATCGTGCGTGAGAAAGTGCCGCCCGGCCCCGACAACCCGCTCGGCACCCACTGGCTCGGGCTGAGCCTGCGGGGCTATGGCATCCACGGCACCATCGCGCCGTCGAGCGTGTACCATTTCCAGAGCCACGGCTGCATCCGCCTGCATCCGGACGACATCGCCGAACTTTTCGGGCGGGTGAAAGTCGGAACGCCGGGCCGCCTCGTCTACCAGCCCGTCCTGCTGGCCGTCGTCGAGGACGGCCGCATCCTGCTCGAAGTCCATCGCGACGTCTACAATAAGGGAGTCGACCCGGCGCAGATCGTTCGCGGCTTGGCGGAAGCCCATGGCCTGAGCCAGGCCATCGACTGGCCCGCGGTGGAGGCAGTAATCGCCGCGCAGGACGGCCTGGCACGGGAAGTGGGCCGCCGGACGCGCAACGGCACGCAAGGGGAACCATGAAGCACGCAATCAACCGACGCAGCTTTCTCAAACTGGGCCTGCTTGCCGCCGCGCTGCAGCGGCCGGCGTTCGCCGGCCAGAAACTGCCCGCGGGCGAGCGCCGGCTCGGCCTGCACAACCTGCATACCGGAGAAAAGGTCGACCTGCCCTACTGGATCGAAGGCGACTATGTGGCGGAATCCCTCGCCGACATCAACCGCGTCCTGCGCGACCACCGCACCGGCCAGGTGGCCGCCATCGACACCCGGCTGCTCGACCTGCTCCATCGCATCCATGCTGCAATGGGAAGCGCCCATCCGTTCGAAGTGATTTCCGGCTACCGTTCGCCCGCCAGCAACCTGATGCTGGCGGAAAACACCGCCGGCGTCGCCAGGCGCAGCCTGCACATGGACGGCAAAGCCATCGACGTCCGCCTGCCCGGCATTGCCCTGGCCGACCTGCGCCAGGCCGGGCTCATGCAGCGAAGCGGCGGCGTGGGCTACTACCCGAAGTCCAATTTCGTGCATCCGGACGACATCGCCGAACTTTTCGGGCGGGTGAAAGTCGGAACGCCGGGCCGCCTCGTCTACCAGCCCGTCCTGCTGGCCGTCGTCGAGGACGGCCGCATCCTGCTCGAAGTCCATCGCGACGTCTACAATAAGGGAGTCGACCCGGCGCAGATCGTTCGCGGCTTGGCGGAAGCCCATGGCCTGAGCCAGGCCATCGACTGGCCCGCGGTGGAGGCAGTAATCGCCGCGCAGGACGGCCTGGCACGGGAAGTGGGCCGCCGGACGCGCAACGGCACGCAAGGGGAACCATGAAGCACGCAATCAACCGACGCAGCTTTCTCAAACTGGGCCTGCTTGCCGCCGCGCTGCAGCGGCCGGCGTTCGCCGGCCAGAAACTGCCCGCGGGCGAGCGCCGGCTCGGCCTGCACAACCTGCATACCGGAGAAAAGGTCGACCTGCCCTACTGGATCGAAGGCGACTATGTGGCGGAATCCCTCGCCGACATCAACCGCGTCCTGCGCGACCACCGCACCGGCCAGGTGGCCGCCATCGACACCCGGCTGCTCGACCTGCTCCATCGCATCCATGCTGCAATGGGAAGCGCCCATCCGTTCGAAGTGATTTCCGGCTACCGTTCGCCCGCCAGCAACCTGATGCTGGCGGAAAACACCGCCGGCGTCGCCAGGCGCAGCCTGCACATGGACGGCAAAGCCATCGACGTCCGCCTGCCCGGCATTGCCCTGGCCGACCTGCGCCAGGCCGGGCTCATGCAGCGAAGCGGCGGCGTGGGCTACTACCCGAAGTCCAATTTCGTGCATCTGGACGTGGGACGCGTGCGCACCTGGGGAGCCTGACCAGTCTCCCGCAAGGGGTTCGCCCCGGCTGCCTGATGCGGCCTCCCGCTTGAAGCCGCGCGTCTCCCTGAAAATGAAGTTCGCCCACCAGCGAACCGTCTATATTTGAATTCGGCAGGCATCATTGCCACGCGAGGGACGTTCCGCATGCGGGATGCCCCTCACCTTCAACGACAGAGGACGAAAACATGGCCAGACAGACACGCACACCGGTTGACCCGCACAATGATCCCGACATTACCTGGCGAGGGGGCTTCAGCCTTGAGCAGCGCGAGGCGTTGATACGCGAGGCCGCCTACTCCCGTTACGCGCGGCGTGGCTACGCTCCCGGGCATGACCTGGATGACTGGCTTGCGGCGGAAGCCGAGATTGAGCGCATCGCGCCCGAACCGCCGGAATTCCCGCCGGACCTCGAGGTGCAGCAGAGCAGCGTCCACGGCGCCGGCAAGGACGACGAATTGAAGCGGATCATCAGGCAGCATCCGCAAAAGGCCATCCCCCAGATCGAGAGCGTGGAGCCGGAAAAGGCGCCGTTCAGGGAATAAGGCCGGGAACCATAGCCCTCTCCCATAGAAAGCACCATCATGACCAACCATGTGGCCCAGGTCGGCGCCCCCGACCCCGAACTCAGGACCTCGCCCATCTTCGACGAGTATGAAGACATCTCGCTCGACCTGGAACTCGAAACCGGCGCCTGCTATTTCAACAACGCTGTCTATCCGGTGGGTCAGTACCTGCGGAGCGGCAGCGAACTGCTGCATTGCGAGGAGCGCGGCATATGGGTGCGCAAAGGGGAAATGCGGCCGGAGTAATCCCGGCCTGTATTCACCACCGAAGCGCCAACACGCCGTTCCGGCCCGCCACCACCCGGCTGCCGAGAGGGCGGCATTCCCGGTCCAGCCGGTCGCGCAGCCAGCGGGCGTCCTTTTCCGAAGCACGGTTGAGCCGGAAGCGCCGCGTCTGCATGGGAATCATCTGCAGGCGCAACAGTTTGCCGCTGGCCGGATCCACGTCCAGAAAATACATCAGGCCCAGGTCGCCCCGATACGCCTCGTAGCCGCTGATGCCCTCGTAGTCGTTGAGGAAGTCTCCGCAGCCGTAAAGGATGGGCCGGCCGCGATACACCTCGATGCCCATGGGGTGATGCGATGAGTGGCCGTGCACCACGTCCACGCCGCACCGGTCGATGAGTCCGCGGGCGAAGGACTGATGGGGCACGGGCACCGCGTAGCCCCAGTTCCCGCCCCAATGGAGGGAGGCCACCGCCACCTCCCCCGGGCACTTGATCGCCGCCACCTGCGCGGCAATCCGCCGCAGGGTCGCGTCCGATAAATCCGGCAGAAGATTCACCCCTGGAAGGCCCGCGGCTGCGACATTACCTGGCGAGGGGGCTTCAGCCTTGAGCAGCGCGAGGCGTTGATACGCGAGGCCGCCTACTCCCGTTACGCGCGGCGTGGCTACGCTCCCGGGCATGACCTGGATGACTGGCTTGCGGCGGAAGCCGAGATTGAGCGCATCGCGCCCGAACCGCCGGAATTCCCGCCGGACCTCGAGGTGCAGCAGAGCAGCGTCCACGGCGCCGGCAAGGACGACGAATTGAAGCGGATCATCAGGCAGCATCCGCAAAAGGCCATCCCCCAGATCGAGAGCGTGGAGCCGGAAAAGGCGCCGTTCAGGGAATAAGGCCGGGAACCATAGCCCTCTCCCATAGAAAGCACCATCATGACCAACCATGTGGCCCAGGTCGGCGCCCCCGACCCCGAACTCAGGACCTCGCCCATCTTCGACGAGTATGAAGACATCTCGCTCGACCTGGAACTCGAAACCGGCGCCTGCTATTTCAACAACGCTGTCTATCCGGTGGGTCAGTACCTGCGGAGCGGCAGCGAACTGCTGCATTGCGAGGAGCGCGGCATATGGGTGCGCAAAGGGGAAATGCGGCCGGAGTAATCCCGGCCTGTATTCACCACCGAAGCGCCAACACGCCGTTCCGGCCCGCCACCACCCGGCTGCCGAGAGGGCGGCATTCCCGGTCCAGCCGGTCGCGCAGCCAGCGGGCGTCCTTTTCCGAAGCACGGTTGAGCCGGAAGCGCCGCGTCTGCATGGGAATCATCTGCAGGCGCAACAGTTTGCCGCTGGCCGGATCCACGTCCAGAAAATACATCAGGCCCAGGTCGCCCCGATACGCCTCGTAGCCGCTGATGCCCTCGTAGTCGTTGAGGAAGTCTCCGCAGCCGTAAAGGATGGGCCGGCCGCGATACACCTCGATGCCCATGGGGTGATGCGATGAGTGGCCGTGCACCACGTCCACGCCGCACCGGTCGATGAGTCCGCGGGCGAAGGACTGATGGGGCACGGGCACCGCGTAGCCCCAGTTCCCGCCCCAATGGAGGGAGGCCACCGCCACCTCCCCCGGGCACTTGATCGCCGCCACCTGCGCGGCAATCCGCCGCAGGGTCGCGTCCGATAAATCCGGCAGAAGATTCACCCCTGGAAGGCCCGCGGCTGCGGCCCATTCCTGCGGAATCCCGCTGCTTGCCGCGCCGAAGGAAAATACCAGCACCCTGCCCCTGGCCGTCGCCAGCACCGCCGGCGCCGCCGCTTCGGCCAGGTCGCGCCCGGCCCCGGCGGTCTGCAGCCCGGCGCAGCGCAGCGTCCCCAGCGTCTCCGCAAGCCCCGCGTAGCTCCAGTCCAGCACGTGGTTGTTGGCCAGCACGCAGCAGTCGACCCCTGCCGCCGTCAGGCAGGGCACATTGGCCGGGTGCATGCGGTAGTGGATGCCCTTCCCGCGCTGCCAGTCATCGCAGGTGGTCACTGCCGTTTCCAGGTTGACGATCCGCACCTCCGGCCCGATGCGCGCCCACTCCGCCAGCGCATCGCCCCACACATAGGCGAATTCGACCGGCCGCGGGATCGGGCCGTGGGCCCTTTCCGCGAGCGCCACGTAATCCCGCGCAGTAGTCGCATAGCCTTCGTGCAGGGTGGGATCCCCGGGATGGGGCAGCACCTGGTCGATCCCGCGCCCGGTCATGACGTCGCCGCACAGGAACAAGCTCATGCCCCGTGTCTTGGTCGGCATGGTTCAGCGCCCGCTGGCGAAGTGCGGCATGAACACCAGCATGCCGATGACAACCGCGCCCACGGCGGCGATCAGCACCGCGCCCGCCGCCACATCCTTGGCCCGGCCGATCCCGGGATGCTGTTCCGGGTGCAGGGCATCGGCCAAATATTCCAGCGCGGTATTGAAGGCCTCGGCGCCCCACACCAGCACGATGGCCGCCGTGATCCACAGCCACTCTCCCCGGCTCAGGCCGAAATACCCCCCCGCGACACAGGCCAGCACCGCGGCCAGCAGATGCAGACGCGCATTGGGTTGCGTGCGCACAAGCAGCGCCAGGCCCTGCAGGGCGTAGGCGAAGCTTTTCAGGAGGCGGATGAAGGGGGTTTCCATGGTTTGACGATGCTTTCGTAGCCTATGGTAGCGGGTGGCGCTGCTGCTGGTTCAACGCCTTCCCCAATGAGTTGACGCGGAAGCGCCGCCTCCCCTACAGGTCCTCGCAGTCGGCGAGCGCTGGGCACATCCGCGCCAGTTCCCCGGTCAGCGCAGCCAGCCGCGGATAATCCAGCGTGTCCGGCGGGTCGTCCGCGCCGTGGTAACGCGGATTGCGGAAGAACGCGGTATCGGTGCACATGAAGGCGCGGAAGCCTTCGCGCCAGAAAGACAGATGGCCGCTCCAGGCCACGCCCGGAATCCAGCCGAAGGTCGCCGTGGTCTCCGGCGGAAAATCCGAGTGGCGGCGAAACGCCCACTCCGCCAGCGCATCGCCCCACACATAGGCGAATTCGACCGGCCGCGGGATCGGGCCGTGGGCCCTTTCCGCGAGCGCCACGTAATCCCGCGCAGTAGTCGCATAGCCTTCGTGCAGGGTGGGATCCCCGGGATGGGGCAGCACCTGGTCGATCCCGCGCCCGGTCATGACGTCGCCGCACAGGAACAAGCTCATGCCCCGTGTCTTGGTCGGCATGGTTCAGCGCCCGCTGGCGAAGTGCGGCATGAACACCAGCATGCCGATGACAACCGCGCCCACGGCGGCGATCAGCACCGCGCCCGCCGCCACATCCTTGGCCCGGCCGATCCCGGGATGCTGTTCCGGGTGCAGGGCATCGGCCAAATATTCCAGCGCGGTATTGAAGGCCTCGGCGCCCCACACCAGCACGATGGCCGCCGTGATCCACAGCCACTCTCCCCGGCTCAGGCCGAAATACCCCCCCGCGACACAGGCCAGCACCGCGGCCAGCAGATGCAGACGCGCATTGGGTTGCGTGCGCACAAGCAGCGCCAGGCCCTGCAGGGCGTAGGCGAAGCTTTTCAGGAGGCGGATGAAGGGGGTTTCCATGGTTTGACGATGCTTTCGTAGCCTATGGTAGCGGGTGGCGCTGCTGCTGGTTCAACGCCTTCCCCAATGAGTTGACGCGGAAGCGCCGCCTCCCCTACAGGTCCTCGCAGTCGGCGAGCGCTGGGCACATCCGCGCCAGTTCCCCGGTCAGCGCAGCCAGCCGCGGATAATCCAGCGTGTCCGGCGGGTCGTCCGCGCCGTGGTAACGCGGATTGCGGAAGAACGCGGTATCGGTGCACATGAAGGCGCGGAAGCCTTCGCGCCAGAAAGACAGATGGCCGCTCCAGGCCACGCCCGGAATCCAGCCGAAGGTCGCCGTGGTCTCCGGCGGAAAATCCGAGTGGCGGCGAAACGCCCGCTCCGCCCGGCGCATCGCCCGCCGCGAGCCCAAGTTGGACACGAAGGCGATGAAGTTGCCGCGGTCCGGATGAAAATAGCGGAACAGCGGCGGATAGGCCTGGCTACCGGGTTCGTCACGGTAGCAGCCCAGCATCTCCAGCGAAATCATCAGCCGGATGTTTTCGCGGCGGCGGCGCGCCGCTGGCATACACCTGGCTGCCCATCTTGCCGAAGAAAAAGAACGGCGGCTCTTCATTCACGAATGCCACCAGCTTGAGCGTGCGGGCGGGCGCACGCCCCCAGAGCAGCCGCGCTATCTCGATCAACGCCGCAACCACGCTCGCATTGTCGTCCGCTCCCGGGCAGCCAGCCACCGTGTCGTAATGCGCGCCGACGACGATGCTTTCATCCGGCCAGCGCTGCCCGCGCAACACCACCTCGAGGTTGGCGCTTTCCACCTCCCGCACAACATCGGTCTGGCGATTGACGGCATAACCGATGCCGGTGAGTTCCAATTCGATATAGCGCGCCGCTGCATCGAGCGCCGCGGGACGATGCACATTCCGCTCGCCGATTTCGCCGGCCAGCCTCTCGACGTGCCGCGTGAGGCGCTGAACCGGGTTTTCGTTCATCGCCCGCATCGCATCCCGGCTGCGCCGACGCGCCCCATGATGCATGCTCCATGCAACCCGCACTGCTGCGGGAGAAAGCCGTGTGAGCAGAGAATGAGCAGCAAGGCAGCCTCCTGGGATAACCGGCTATCGGCAGCGGGCGAACGCGACCTGCCCCTGTTCACTATAAGCAGGCTGGTGCGGATGGGCAGTCCGGCTTCGGCCAACAAAGTCCTGGATGGACGAGGCCGCCCATCACACTGCTACGGGTCGGTGCTCAGGCCTGCCATTCTCGCTTGCCTGTCCGGGGCGGCCTGTTAATATGCCGCAGGAAGATTTTGGGCTGTACCTTTTGACCGGCCATGGGCGTCGGAGGAGAACTGTCATAAAAGGGTTGGAAGAAAAAGGCCCGCTGTGGCTGCTGGAATCGGCAGCCGACGCCATGCTCATCACCGATTCGACCGGACGCATCGTGCGGGCCAACATGGCTGCTGAAACCCTGTTCGGCTATGCGCGGGCGGAACTGCTCGCGCTGTCGGTCGAGAGCCTGATCCCGCCGCGTTTTCGCGCCACCCATGTCGCCCGGCGCCAGGACTATGCCGCGCACCCCGGCAGCCGCGTCATGGGCGGCGGGCTTGAACTGTACGGCCTGCGCAAGGACGGCAGCGAGTTCACCGCGGATGTCAGCCTGAGTCCGCTGGAAGGCGGCCATGTCCTGGCCACGGTGCACGACATCACCCGCCGCAAGCGCGCCGAGGAGGCGCTGGCCGAGCAGAGCGCGCGGCTCGCCGCCATCGTGGCCACCGCGGTGGACGCCATCATCACCATCGACGAGCGCGGCACCATCGACTCCTTCAATCCCGCCGCCGAGCGCCTGTTCGGCTATGCGCGGGACGAAGTGCTGGGCAGAAACGTCTCCCAGCTCATGCCCTCCCCCTATCGCGAAGCGCACGACGGCTATCTCGAGCACTATCTGGCGACCGGCGAGAAGCGCATCATCGGCCTCGGCCGCGAGGTGGTGGCGCAGCGCAAGGACGGCACCACCTTTCCCATCGTGCTGGCGGTGAGCGAAATGCGGGTGGGCAACCGCCGCCTGTTCACCGGCCTGGTGCACGACATCACCCTGCGCAAGCAGGCGGAGGAGCGCCAGGCGCGGCTGATCCACGAACTGGAAAGCGCGAACGAGGAACTGAAGAACTTCGCCTATGTGGTCTCCCACGACCTCAAGGCGCCGCTGCGCGCCATCGGCTCGCTCGCCGACTGGATCAGCGCCGACCAGGCGGAAAAACTCGACGCCGACGGCAAGGAGCACCTGCGCCTGCTGATCCAGCGGACGCGGCGCATGGACGGCCTGATCGACGGCATCCTGCAATACTCGCGCGTCGGCCGCGTGCGCGAGGCGGTGGTGGCGGTGGACGTGAATGCGATCGTCAAGGAAGCGCTGGCGATGCTCGCGCCGCCGTCCCACATCCGCGTCGAAGTCGCGCCCGACCTGCCGACCATCCATGCCGAGCGCACCCGCCTCCTGCAGCTGTTCCAGAACCTGCTGTCCAACGCCATCAAGTATCTCGACAAGCCGGAAGGCCTGATCCGCGTCGACTGCGTGGGCCACGATCGGGAGTGGGAATTCAGCGTCAGCGACAACGGCCCGGGCATCGAGCCGCGCCACTTCAAGCGGATTTTCCAGTTGTTCCAGACCCTCGCCCCCAAGGACCGGGTGGAGAGCACCGGCGTCGGCCTGGCGCTGGTGAAAAAAATCGTCGAGATGTACGGCGGGCGCGTGTGGATCGAATCGCAGCCGGGCATCGGCAGCACCTTTTTCTTTACCTTGCCGCGCGGCGGCACAACATAGCAGGAGCAGCAATTGAAGACGACTTGCAAGGCAATCATGTTGGTGGAAGACGACGAGGTGGACGCCATGACCGTGCGTCGCGCCCTGAAGGAGCTGCATGTGGGCAACCCCCTGGTGCAGGCGGAGAACGGCGAGGAGGCGCTGGCCTATTTGCGCCAGCCGGGCCAGGTCAAGCCGTGCATCATCCTGCTCGATCTCAACATGCCGGTGATGGGCGGCATCGAGTTCCTGCAGATCGTCAAGCGCGATGCCGCGCTCAAGCGCATCCCGGTGGTGGTGCTCACCACCTCCGATGAGCAGGAGGACAAGGTGGCGAGCTTCGATCTGGGCGTGGCCGGCTACATCCGCAAGCCGGTCGACTACAAGCAGTTCGTGGAAGCGGTGCGCTCCATCGACGCCTATTGGACCCTCTCCGAGCTGTCGCAATGAGCCACGTCACCGTGCGCGTGCTGCTGGTCGAGGACGACGCGGTCGATCGGCTCGCCTGCCGCCGCGCGCTGGCGGCGCAGTCCGATTACGTATTCGAGGTGGCAGACGCCGACACCGCACGCGCCGGCTTGAGCCACGTGCATGCCGAGGTACCGGATCTGATTCTGCTCGACTACCGCCTGCCGGACATGGACGGTCTGGAGTTTCTCGCCGAACTCGCGGCAGAGATCGGCGAGCCAAGAGTGCCCGTGATCATGCTGACCGGCGCACAGGATATTGCCATCGCGGTGGACGCCATGCGCCGCGGCGCAAGCGACTACCTGGTCAAGGACGGTGAGCGGGACTACCTCAAGCTGTTGCCGACGGTGATCCAGCGCGTGCTGCGCGAGAGCCAGGCGCACGCCGACAGGCGCGCAGCGGAAGATCAGCTGCGCGCCGCCGAAGCCAAATACCGCAGCCTGATCGAACAGATTCCGGCGATCACCTTCACCGCCGCGCTTGATGTGCCGGGCAACCTGCTTTACGTCAGCCCGCAGATCCAGCGTCTTGGGTTTTCTCCGGACGAATGGCTGGCGAGTCCCGACGGCGTGCTCAACCGCATTCATCCCGAAGACCAGGCGCGGGTGCTGGAAGCCTTCGCCCGCAGCTACGAATCCGCCGAGCCGCTGCGCTGCGAATATCGTGTGCTGGCGCGCGACGGCGAGCCGCGCTGGTTCCTCAATGAAGCCCGCGTGGTGCACGACGCGGCGGGCGCACCGCTGTGCTTGCAGGGCGTGCTGATCGACATCAGCGAAGACAAGCAGCGCGAGGCGGAACTCGAATTTCACGGCAGCTATCTTGAGATACTGGTAGCCGAACGCACCGGTCAACTGGAAAAACAGACCGAGATGCTCAGATCGGCCAACGCCAACCTGGTGAAAGAAATCGACGAGCGCTGGCAGGCCGAGCGGGCTTTGCGCGCCAGCGAGGCGCGCTTCCGGCTGCTGCTCGAATCGGCCGGCGAGGGTATCTACGGGCTCGACACCGAAGGGCGCTGCACCTTCGTCAACGAGGCCGCGCTGGCGATGCTCGGCTATACCCGCGAGGAGTTGCTGGGGCACGAGACCCACAGTTTGATCCACCACACCCACGCCGACGGCAGCGCCTATCCCGCCGAGGCGTGTCCCATCTACGACGCGTTCCGCACGGGCCAGGCCCGCCGCGGACTGGTGGAACTGCTATGGCGCAAGGATGGCAGCTCCTTCCCGGCGGAATACTCGGCGCAGCCAGTACGCAAAGAGGGGCGCGAGGCCGGGCGCGAAAGCGGTGAAATCCGGGGCGCGGTGCTGGTGTTCCGCGACGTCACCGAAGCGCAGGCCCTGAGGCACCGTTTTTCTTTCCAGGCCACGCATGACGCGCTCACCGGCCTGGTTAA
This sequence comes from Thermoplasmatota archaeon, assembly GCA_023475455.1. Next base: position 23,898 of record JAMCVR010000258.1, read on the forward strand.
CCGTCAGGAATTCGAGCGTCGGCTGGAGCGGGTGCTCATCGAGATCCGAGGCGACGGCGAGGAATACGCGCTGCTCTATCTCGATCTCGACCAGTTCAAGGTGGTGAACGACACCTGCGGCCACACCGCGGGCGACCAACTGCTGCGGCAGATCACGGCCCAGTTGCACGAGCGCCTGCGCGGCCGCGACACCCTGGCGCGGTTGGGCGGCGACGAGTTCGGCGTGCTGCTCGAGCATTGTCCGCCGGACCAGGCGCTGCGCATCGCCACCGAGCTGCGCGACGCGGTGCAGGACTACCGCTTCGTGTGGGAGGGCAAGCCGTTCTCGGTCGGTGCGAGCATCGGCCTGGTCCCCCTGACCACGGTGAGTGGTGGCGTCTCGGCCGTGCTCGCCGCCGCCGATGCCGCCTGCTACGCGGCGAAGGAGCAGGGCCGCAACCGGGTGCATCTGTACCAGCCGGACGACGCCCTGCTCGCGCAGCAGCACACCCAAATGCAATGGGTGTCGCGCCTGACCCACGCCCTCGACGCGGGCCGTTTTCTCCTGTACCAGCAGGTCATCGCGCCGCTCGGTCTGCATGGCCAGGGCCGCCCGCACCACGAGGTCCTGCTGCGCCTGCTGGACGAGGAGGGCCGGGTGGTCGAACCCATGGCCTTCGTGCCGGCGGCGGAGCGCTACAACCTGATGCCCGCCATCGACCGCTGGGTGGTGCGTGAGGTGATTGGCCGCCACGCCGTGCAGCAGCGCCATGCGCCCGTAGCCGAGCGGCCGATCTTCGCCGTCAATCTTTCGGGCAGTTCGCTTGCGGATGAGCGCCTGGCCGTGTTCGTGTGCGGCCTGCTGGCCGAGCACGGCGTGCCGGCCAACATGCTGTGTTTCGAGATTTCCGAGACCGCGGCCGTCGCCTACCTCAGCCGCGCCGCGCAATTCATCCAGACGCTCAAGCGGGAAGGCTGCCTGTTCGCGCTGGATAACTTCGGCAGCGGCATGACTTCGTTTGCCTATCTCAAGCAGCTGCCGGTGGACTTCCTCAAGATCGACGGCAGCTTCATCCGCACCATCGCCGAGGATCGCGTGACGAGGGCCATGGCCGAGGCGATCAACCGGGTGGCCCATGTGATGGCGATCGAGACCGTGGCCGAGTGCGCAGAGAGCGCGCCGATTCTCGCCCTGCTCCAGGAACTCGGCGTGGATCACGCCCAGGGCTATATCCTGGCGCGCCCGCAGCCGCTGCCCGAGGCGGGGGGACACGCGCCGGATGCGGGTGAATCCGCGCGCGAGGCGGCAGGAGGCTTGTGACGCGTCCTGTACTTCGATGGCATTCCCGGACCCGGTCCGGGCCGGAATTGGCCGTGAGCGTGCAAGGCCTGAAAGTTCCTCTCCTCGCCAGTAGCCCCGGCCATGCGCCGGGGTTTTTCATGTGCGCCCGGCACGGGCGCACTCTTGTGGGTGGAAGTCCCACCGTAAGTTGATCACGACGAACGAAGCGAAGCGCAACTGCATGAGGGTGACCGGGTGTGGGGAGGAAGCGTGGAGCGAAAC
>JAMCVR010000036.1 GCA_023475455.1 Thermoplasmatota archaeon
TTGCTGCCGCCGGTGTTGGGGTTGCCGGCGGGCGCGGTCATCGCCTTCACTTCGGCGCAGCCCATGCGGATGTAGTCCTCCGCCATTTCCTGGGTGGTCTCGCGCGCGTCATCGGTGTCGGGACGGATCCAGATCACGCCTTCGCGCAGATTGGCGCGCGCCACCGCGTTTTCGGGGAAGTGGAACGCTTCGGTCTTGGCGCGGCGCGAGCAGGCGCCGATCATGACGTGGGTGACGCCCTCGCTGGCGATGTCGTTCCTGATCATCGCCACGCCGTCGGCGTTGCACAGGAAATCGTGCGACTTCGCCAGCGGCACCTTGCCGTCCTTCTGTGCGATCCTGACCAGCGCGTCCGCGTCGAGACGCTCGCCCAGTCCGCAGCCCTTGCAGATATACGCTGCGACTTTGATGTCAGCCATTGTTTAAGCCTCCGCCTTTGCTACTTTGTTGACCACCTGGATGGCTCTCAAGGCCGCCGCGGTCGCCGATTGCACGGCACGGTTCACGTCCAGCGCATTCGACGCGCAGCCGGCGCCGAACACCGCGCCGTTGGCCGGGTCGGCTTCGATGAAGCCGCTGGAATCCGCCACGATGTGGCCGGGAATGTTGATGCCCTTGACCGAGGGCTCCATGCCCACCGCCAGCACCACCAGGTCGTGCGGCGTGGTGTAGCGCTTGTAGCCTTCGGTGTCGACGCCCCAGCACACCGGGTTGCCCTGCGCGTCTTCGGTGATCTTCGCGACCTTGGACTTGATGAAGGTCACCGACGGATCGGCCTGCACCTTCTGGTAGAAGTCCTCGAAGCGGTCGATGGCGCGGATATCGATGTAATAGATGGTCGATTTGCCGTCTTCCGGGTATTTCTCGCGCACGTAATGCGTCTGCTTCAGCGACGCCATGCAGCAAATCCTGGAACAGTGCCGCAGATGGTTTTCGTCGCGCGAACCGGCGCACTGGATGAAGGCGATGTTCTTCGCTTCCTTGCCATCGCTGGGACGCAGGATCTTGCCGCCGGTCGGGCCGTGGATGTCGGCCAGACGCTCGAATTCCACGCTGGTGATGACGTTCTTGAAGCGGCCGTAGCCGTAGGGCTGAATCTTCGCCGCGTCGTAGGGCTGCCAGCCGGTCGCCCACACCACCGCGCCGGCCTTGACCTGGATTGTCCCCTCCTTCATGTCGAGGTCGATCGCGCCGTACTTGCATGCCGCCTTCGCCTTGTCGGCGTCGGCGCTGCCGATGATCGCCGGGTCCAGCACATAGCGCTGCGGATAGGCCATCGCGTTCGGCAGGAAGGCGGCCTTGTGCTGGCCGAGGTTGTAGTTGAAGGGGTCGGCAACCTGAGTCTCCACCGCGCGCCCGCAGTCGCCGCAGGCGGTGCAGTTCTCGCCAGCACCACCAGGTCGTGCGGCGTGGTGTAGCGCTTGTAGCCTTCGGTGTCGACGCCCCAGCACACCGGGTTGCCCTGCGCGTCTTCGGTGATCTTCGCGACCTTGGACTTGATGAAGGTCACCGACGGATCGGCCTGCACCTTCTGGTAGAAGTCCTCGAAGCGGTCGATGGCGCGGATATCGATGTAATAGATGGTCGATTTGCCGTCTTCCGGGTATTTCTCGCGCACGTAATGCGTCTGCTTCAGCGACGCCATGCAGCAAATCCTGGAACAGTGCCGCAGATGGTTTTCGTCGCGCGAACCGGCGCACTGGATGAAGGCGATGTTCTTCGCTTCCTTGCCATCGCTGGGACGCAGGATCTTGCCGCCGGTCGGGCCGTGGATGTCGGCCAGACGCTCGAATTCCACGCTGGTGATGACGTTCTTGAAGCGGCCGTAGCCGTAGGGCTGAATCTTCGCCGCGTCGTAGGGCTGCCAGCCGGTCGCCCACACCACCGCGCCGGCCTTGACCTGGATTGTCCCCTCCTTCATGTCGAGGTCGATCGCGCCGTACTTGCATGCCGCCTTCGCCTTGTCGGCGTCGGCGCTGCCGATGATCGCCGGGTCCAGCACATAGCGCTGCGGATAGGCCATCGCGTTCGGCAGGAAGGCGGCCTTGTGCTGGCCGAGGTTGTAGTTGAAGGGGTCGGCAACCTGAGTCTCCACCGCGCGCCCGCAGTCGCCGCAGGCGGTGCAGTTCTCGTTCACGTAGCGCGGTTGGATCCGGATGGTCGCGGTGTAATTGCCGGTGCTGCCTGAAAGGCCGGTCACTTCGGCCAGCGTCAGCACGCGCACGCGGGGGTTGTTTTTCAGGCGGCGCAGGTTGATTTCCAGACCGCAAGTGGGGTGGCACAGCTTGGGAAAGTAGCGATACAGCTGGGAGGTGCGTCCGCCCAGTGCGGGATTTTTCTCAACCAGGACGACGTTCTTGCCGGTTTCGGCCGCCTCGAGCGCGGCGGTCATGCCGGATATCCCGCCGCCCACCACGAGTATGGTCTCGTTGGTCGCAACATGCTCCGTCATTGTTGTTTCCTCCATCCGATGGATGCAAAGTAATCTGGAACCACCTGGGATTTCCGCCCGGATGGCCGGGTGTTCAGCCCGGAATTGAATCCCCGAAATGGTACTCCGAAGGCCCTCCCCGCCGCCACGGGCAAGCGCGCAATCTCAATCGAAGTTTTCTATGCGGGAATAAGAGGAAATGCGGACGCAGGCATTACACGTGCGGCGTGACGGGAGGCAGCACCGAAGCCGGCGCCGCCTCGATCGTGACGATCTCGAACTGCATGCTGGAAAGGTCGGCCATGACGTAGGTGGGTGGGTTTCCGACGCCGCCGACGGTGCCGGGATTGATCAGCCAGGTGGTTCCGCCCTTGACGGTGGCGACTTGCGAGATGCTGGACTTGTGGTCGTGGCCGCAGCACACGAGGTCGTAGTCGCCGGTGCAGGCGAGCGCGTGCGCGTAGTGGGGATAGTGCACCAGGAACAGGTTGCGGTCGGCCAGGGTAATCGCGGCGTCCTGGCCGTGGTAGCGGATCACGCTGTTGGGCTCGGCGGCGAGCCGGCCCATGTTGTAAAGGTCGCCGGTGTTGTTGCCGTGGATGACGTGCACCGGCAGCTCGTATTTCTGCAGCACGCGCAGCGTGGTCGGCGCGACCACGTCGCCGCAGTGCAGCACCGCTTCCGCCCCGTGCGCCCTGGCGTGCTCGACCGCCGCGCCCAACAGGCGCCGGTTGTCGTGGGAGTCGGAGAGGATGCAGATTTTCATGGTGGTTGCCTGGTGGCAAGGAGCTAGGAACTGGGATATAGGATTTAGGGAACGAGCGGGCTGCGCCCGCGCCACTCTAGCCCCTAGCCCCTAGCCCCTAAATCCTAGAAGGCCGGCTTGTCCGCCGCATTGCGGTAGCGCTCCACGCCGGCCAGGATTTCTGCGCGGGCGTCGTCGATGCCGACCCAGCCTTCAACCTTGACCCACTTGCCGTTTTCGAGATCCTTGTAGTGCTCGAAGAAGTGGGAGATTTGCGCCAGCAGCAGGGGCTGCAGGTCTTCGGGCTTGTTCACGCCCTTGTAGAGGCCGCACAGCTTGTCGACCGGCACCGCCAGCAGCTTGGCGTCGACGCCGGCTTCGTCGGTCATCTTCAGCATGCCGATGGGGCGGCAACGCACCACCACGCCGGTGATCAGCGGGATCGGGGTGATCACCAGCACGTCGACGGGGTCGCCGTCTTCCGACAGGGTGTGCGGGATGTAGCCGTAGTTGCAGGGATAGTGCATGGCGGTCGACATGAAGCGGTCGACGAACATGGCGCCGGATTCCTTGTCGACTTCGTACTTGATGGGTTCGCCGTGGGCGGGGATTTCGACGATGACATTGAAATCGTCGGGCAGGTTGCGGCCGGAACTGACGCGGTCGAGGCTCATGGCATTCAGGGCTTGAAAACGGGAAAGCCGGGCATTATACCTGCCCCCCGCAGTCCTTCGCTCGCCTGGGCGCTCCGATGGGTGCGCCGGGCTGCCGTTTCTAGGATAATTCGACTTTTTGCATGGCGTTCTTCTCCCCCTCTTCCCCACCTTCCGGCCACCGCCAGTCCGGCCTCGCCGGCGCCGCCGACGCGCTGTATCTGGCCGAACTGGCGCGCCGCGCCGCGCCGCTGGCGGTGGCGTGCGCGAGCGCGTGGGACGCCAACCGGCTGGCCGAGGAGCTGCGCTGGTTCGACCCGGAATTGCGGGTGTGCGCCTTTCCCGACTGGGAAACCCTGCCCTACGACACGTTTTCGCCGCACCCGGACCTGATATCCGAGCGGCTGGCGACGCTGTACCAGATCTCGCGCGGCGAATTCGACGTCGCCGTGGTGGCGTTCTCCACCGCGCTGTACCGGCTGGCGCCGCCGGCCTTCCTCGCCGCCCACACCTTCTTCCTGAAGCAGAAGGACACCCTCGACGAAGCCGCTTTCCGCGCGCAGATGGCGCTGGGCGGCTACACGCACGTGAACCAGGTGTTCGCGCCGGGCGAATTCTCGGTGCGCGGCGGCCTGATCGACCTCTTCCCCATGGGCAGCGCGCTGCCCTACCGCATCGACCTGTTCGACAACGAGATCGAGACGCTGCGCGCGTTCGACGTCGACACCCAGCGCAGCATCTATCCGGTGAACGAGGTGCGCCTCTTGCCGGCGCGCGAATTCCCGCTCGACGAGGCGGGGATCACCCGCTTCCGCCAGAACTTCCGCGAGCGCTTCGAAGGCGACCCGTCGAAATCCAAGCTCTACAAGGACGTCAGCAACGGCCTCGCCCCCGCCGGCATCGAATACTATCTGCCGCTGTTTTTCGACGAGACGGCGACGCTGTTCGACTACCTGCCGAAACAGACCCGGATCGTGGCCCACGGCGCGCTCGACCCCGCCGGGCAGGCGTTCTGGGCGGATGCGCAAGGCCGCTACCGGCTGCTGTCGGGTGACAGGGACCGCCCGCTGCTGCCGCCCACTGACCTCTTTCTGCCGACCGACGCCTTCTTCAGCCTGGCCAAGGCTTATTCGCGTCTGGATGTGGAACAGGCCGGCAGCGGATTGGCCCATTCCGTTCCGCCGATTTCGGTCGACCGCCGCGAGGCGCACCCGGTCGCCAAGCTGCAAGCCTTTGTTGAAGGCTTCAAGGGCAAAACCGTGATCGTCGCGCCCTCGGCCGGGCGGCGCGAAACCCTGCACGAATACCTCGCCGGGCACGGCCTCGACGCAAAACTGTGCGACGGCTGGACCGACAGCTTGCAAAACGGCGAGCGCATCCTGCTCACCCACGGCCCGCTGGCCGAGGGCTTCGTCACTGCGGACGGCCGGCTTGCCGTCGTCACCGAAACCGAGCTCTACGCCATCCCGCCGAAAACCCGGCGCGCGCGCGAAGCCCGCGCGACCCACATCGACAACCTGCTGCGCGACCTCTCGGAACTGAAGCCCGGCGACCCGGTGGTGCACGCGCAGTACGGCGTCGGCCAGTACCTCGGCCTCGTCAACATGGACCTCGGCGACGGCGACACCGAGTTCCTGCAGCTCGAATACGCCAAGAGCGACAAGCTCTACGTGCCGGTCGCCAACCTGCACCTGATCTCGCGCTATTCCGGCGCGGGCGAAGGCGCGGCGCCGCTGCACAAACTCGGCACCGACCAGTGGGAGAAGGCGCGCCGCCGTGCCATGCAGGCGGCGCGCGACACCGCCGCCGAACTCTTGAACCTGTACGCGCTGCGCGCCGC
>JAMCVR010000065.1 GCA_023475455.1 Thermoplasmatota archaeon
GCCCACAGTTCCAGGCCGAGACTGGATGCGGCTGGCGTGCGCGGCGCAGGCGCCGCTTCGGAGCCTTGCGCGCTCGCCAGCGGCCAGCTGGCATGGCGCGCCGCCAATGCCTCGATGCGCGCGCTGACGCCCACTTCGTCGAGCGAGGGCACCGCGCGCAGGTTGGCCAGATCGGCCGCGATCGCGCGGCGCAGTGCGGTGAACTGCGGCTTGTTCAAACGCTGCAGACGGGTGTCGGCGCCTTCCAGCGCGATGATCGCGGCTTTCACGTTGCCTGCCAGCTGCAACTGCTGGGCGGCGGTGAGCAGCACCTGCTCGATCTCGGCCAGCGCCCACTGGTCGCGACCCTGCGACAGATCCTTGTAGAGCGCTTCGAGCGAAAGCTGCTGCTGCTGCGACGTCGCCATCTGGCTTTCGATGTGGGCGACCTTTTCGCTGACCTGTCGCATCGCGTCGTCGGCGTTGCGCGCCAGCAGGCGGGTTTCGCTGACCTCCTTGTCGGTTTCGGCAAGCCGGCGCCCGAGTTCGGTCTTCAGATCGCGGATGCGTTCGCGGCTATCGAACCATGACCAGGCCGCGGCCGCCAGCGCCAGCGCAGCGATCAGCAGGGCGACCAGCGCCACCGGCGAGGACGGGGCATGCATGCCGGCATGAACAGGCGCGGCGGCGGGCTGGGAGGCGGACGTCTCGGGCGTTTCACTCATGAATTGTTCCTGAACCAGTTAACCAGGCCTTCCACCAGGCCGGCATCGCCACCCGGCGTGGCGACAACGTGCGCAAACCCGAAGCGGCGGGCCGCGCCGGCGATTTTCTCATGCGGGACGAAAAGCGGAGTATGCAACAGCAAGGCCCGGCCCGCCTCGCCCAGCAGGGCCGCCAGATTGTCCAGCGTCTCCGCGCTGGCGACGGTCACCGCATCGATCCCACCCGTCTGCCAGCGCGCCAGCAGGGGCGCGGCATCGGCATGCGGCCGCACGCGCCGGTAGCATTCCAGGAAACGCACCTGCGCTCCGCGCGCGGCGAGCGACTCGGCCAGCAAGGCACGGCCGCCGACGCCGCGCACGATCACCACCCGTTTGCCTGCGACATCCTGCAGCTGCGGCAGTGCCAGCAGCGCTTCGCTGTCCTGGCCGTCCGGCGTGACGACGCCGCTGACACCCCGTGCCCGCAGCGCGCGTGCCGTCCCCGGCCCCACCGCAAACACCTCGGCCGAAGCCGGCAGGCCGCAGGCCGCAAGAATCGCCGCCATGCCGAACTGCGCGGCATTGGGGCTGATGAAAATCGCGATATCGGCTTCGGCCAGTTGCGCCAGCGGCGCGCTCAACGCCTCCACTGGCACCGCTTCGATAGCGAGTGCGGGAAATTCGAACGCCTCACCCCCGGTTGCCCGAATCGCCTGCGCCAGCGCGGCCGCCTGCTGGGCCGGCCGAGTCACCAGCACCGTGCGTCCGGTCAGCGCTCCCGTCATGCAGGCAAGGCGTCAAGAACGGCGCGTGCGCCCCGTGCCAGCAGCTTGTCGGCGAGCGCTTGGCCGACCGCCTCGGGGTCGGTAGCAATGCCTTCGGCGCGGTCGTGGATGAAGCCGCCGCCGTCCGGGTTCGCCACGAAACCGTTCAGCACCAGGCGACCGCCCTCAAGCACCGCGTGCGCGCCCAGCGGCACTTGGCAACTGCCGCCGAGCACACGGCTGACCTGGCGTTCGGCGCGCACGCAGGCGGCGGTCTCGGGGTGGTTGAGCGCGGCAAGCATGGCGGCCACTTCGTGGTTGCCGCTGCGGATTTCGATGCCCAGCGCGCCCTGGCCGGCGGCGGGAATGCTGTCTTCCACGGCAAGCAGGCTTTTGATGCGCTCGCCGAGGCCGAGCCGCTTGAGGCCGGCGGCGGCGAGCAGGATCGCGTCGAACCGGCCCTCGTCGAGCTTTTTCAGGCGAGTGCCGACGTTGCCGCGCAGCGGCTTCACCGTCAGGTGCGGGTAGCGCGCGCGCAGCTGCGCTTCGCGGCGCAGGCTGGAGGTGCCGACCACGCCGCCGGGCGGCAGGTCGGACAGACGTTCGTACCGGTTCGACACGAAGGCATCGCGCGGGTCCTCGCGCTCGCCGATCGCCGCCAGCTCGAACCCCGGCGGCAGTTCCATCGGCACGTCCTTCATCGAGTGCACCGCCAGGTCGGCCTGCCCCGCTTCCAGCGCGACTTCGAGTTCCTTGACGAACAGGCCCTTGCCGCCGACCTTGGACAGCGTGACGTCGAGGATCTGGTCGCCGCGCGTGGTCATGCCCAGGATGTTCACCGTGCAGCCGGGGTGTAGAGCGCGCAGGCGGTCGCGGATATGCTCCGCCTGCCACATGGCAAGGGCACTTTCACGGGAAGCGATGGTCAGGGTCTGCATGGCGGTAAGAAGAGACTGTTTGATTTGGCAAAAGATGGCGCGACACTGATGATCATGACGATCCCGCATCCACCCGAAAGAACCACAACCCTGCCGCAACAGTTCGCAGCCTGGGCCTTGATTCTAGCATGGGGGCTGGCGCTGCCCGGCACTGCCGGCGCGGCGAACGGCCTGGTTCACGCCAAGAATTTCCAGGCCGACGCGCGCACGGCCGCCAAACGCCGGGTGCCCATCATGGTGCTGTTCAGCAGCCCCGTCTGCTCCTATTGCGATCGCGCCAAGCGCGAATACCTGGTGCCGATGCACAAGGACCCGGCCTATCGCTCGCGCGTCATCTTCCGCGAAGTCACCATCGATTCCGACACGCCGCTCGCCGGGTTCGACGGCACGCCCACCACCGAAAGCGCGTTTGCCGCCGCCCACAAGGTGTTCATGGTTCCCACCGTCATGGTGTTCGACACCCGCGGCGAGGCAGCCGGCGAAGCCATCGTCGGCCTGCTGATTCCGGATTTTTATTTCGGCTATCTGGAAGCGGCCATCGACGAGGGCGGGCGCAAGGTGCGCGGCAAATAACGCGCACCGCCTGCGCGCAGTACGCCAACTCGCGGCGGGTCGTACTAGAATCCCTGCCATGCAGGGAGCATTCGCTTGAAGACCCTTCTGGCCGACGACCACCCGCTGATGCGCGAGGGAGTGAGGCAGGTATTGTCGCAACTGGAGCCGCCGGTCGAAATCATCGACGCCCACGATTACCCCAGCCTGTTCGCGCAAACCGCCCTGCATGCCGATCTCGATCTGGCGCTGGTCGATCTCAACATGCCGGGTTTCGTCGGCACCCAGGGCATCGCGCAGTACCGCAGCCGTTTCCCGGACATTCCCCTGGTGGTGTTGTCCGCCTCGGAAGCGCCGTACGATATTCGCAGCGCACTGGAAGCCGGCGCGCTGGGCTACATCCCCAAGGCCGCCTCCACCGCAACGATGCTGGCCGCCTTGCGGCGGGTGCTGGCGGGCGACGTCTACGTGCCGGCCTGCCTGGGCGACAGCCATGCCGGCCTGCACTCGGTCGCCCCCGCCGATTTCGAGGCGCTGCTGCACAGCGGACTGACGGCGCGCCAGCTCGAGGTGGCGCGCCTGCTGGTCCAGGGCTGCACCAACAGGGCCATCGGCAGCATGCTGTCGATGTCGGAAGGCACGGTGAAAGTGCACATCGCCGCGATTTTCCGTGCCCTCAACGTCACCAACCGCACCGAAGCCGTGCTGGAGATCCAGCGGCTGATGCAGAAACCGTAAACCGCCCGTGGATCATCTGCGCACTCTTTTCAGCCGGCTGTCGCTTTCCAGCATCCGCAGCCGCATGCTGGTGATTGCCCTGCTGCCCGCCCTGCTGACCGAATTCGGGATGGTGGCCTATTTCACCTCGCAAACCCTCGCCGCCTCCGAAGCCGCGCTGCACGCGCGCGCCGCCAATGCCGCCCGCCATCTGGCCGATGCCCTGCCGTACGCACTGGTGAGCGGCGACACCGCGCGGCTGGTTGCGCTGCTCCAAACCGAGGCGCAAAACAGCCAGTTGTCCTATGCCCGCGTCACCGATGCGCGCGGGCGGCTGGTCGCCAGCACCGGCGGCATCCTGCACGCAGCCGTCCTGGATGACCATTACCGGCAACGCACCGAGATACGCCTGCCCGCCGCCGACACGCGCGACGATGCCCTGTTTGCCGCCAGCGCCGTGCCGGGCGGTATCCTGCTGGGGCGCACCGAAATCGGCGTGTCGCGCGAGCAGATCAGCGCGTTCAAGCGCGATACCCTGTTCAATGCCGCCCTGCTGATGCTGGCGGCGCTGGCGCTCACCGGTGCGCTGGCGTGGCGGCTGTCCAACCGCCTGGCCGGGCAGTTGCGGCATGTCGGGCAGGTGGTGGGAAGGCTGGCGTGCGACGACCTCGCGGTGCGCACGCAACTGCCGCCGCAAGGCGAAGTCGGCGCGCTCGCCGCCGGGGTGAACGAGATGGCCGAAGCCCTGCAGACCCATCGCAGCGAACTGGAAAAACGCATCCGCGAAGCCACCGCCGACCTCGCCGCGAAGAAGGACATGGCCGAGCGCGCCAACCACGCCAAGTCGCGCTTCTTCGCCGCCGCCAGCCACGACCTGCGGCAGCCGCTGCACGCCCTGTCGTTGTTCGTCGCCGCGCTGAAGGCGCGCAACCGGCAGCCCGAAGCGCAAACCCTGATCGACAACATCGAGGCCTCCACCGCGGCGATGGAGTTGCTGTTCAATGCCCTGCTCGACATTTCGCGGCTGGACGCCGGCACCATCGAAGCGCACCCGGTGCATTTCCCGCTGCAGAAGATGCTGCTCGACCTCGACCACCAGTTCGGCGCGCTGGCGGCGGAAAAACAGCTGCGGCTGCGCTTCCGCCCGTGCGAGGTCACGCTGTACAGCGACCCGCTGCTGATCGAGCGCATCCTCGTCAACCTGATCGCCAATGCCATCCGCTACACCGACGACGGCGGCGTGCTGGTGGCCTGCCGCCGTCGCGGCCGCATGGTGCGCCTGAGCGTGATCGACACCGGTCGCGGCATCCCGCACGACCAGCAGGAAAGCGCGTTCCAGGAATTCGTCCAGCTGCACAACCCGGCACGCGACCGCAGCAAGGGGCTCGGGCTCGGTCTTGCCATCGTGTCGCGCCTGGGCCGGCTGCTCGGACACCGCGTCGACCTGCGCTCGCGCCCCGGCCACGGCTCCCTGTTCAGCATCGACGTGCCGTGCGGCGACGCCAGCCTGATCCAGGCTCCGGTGCCCGCCAGCGCGCCGGGACAGCTTCCCGCCGACGCACTGGTGCTGCTGGTCGACGACGAGAGCGCGATCCTGCGCGGCATGGCCGAACTGTTCGACAACTGGAACATCGACCTGGTCACCGCGCACAGCGCCGCAGAAGCCGAGCAGTGGCTCGACAGCCTCGGCCGCGTGCCCGACGTCGTCGTGTCGGATTACCGCCTGCCCGACGACACCGACGGCATCGAAGTGATTGCCCGCCTGCGCCGGAAATTCGGCCGCGACATTCCCGCCATCCTGGTCACCGGCGACACCGCGCCCGACACCATCCTGCGCATCAGCCGCGCCGGCCATCCCCTGCTGCACAAGCCGCTGCGCCCCGCCAAACTACGCGCCCTGCTCACCCACCTGATCCAGCAGGCGCGCGCCGCCGTGGGATAATTAGATTCGGGTGAGGCGTGAGGAGTAAGGGGTAAGGAGCCAGAAT
>JAMCVR010000129.1 GCA_023475455.1 Thermoplasmatota archaeon
TGGCCTGGGAGCCGAACAGAATGGCCAGACGCACGCCGCCGTGTTCGGCAAGGGCTTGCCTGAGCGTGTTCCGCAGATCGGGATGGCAGTGCGTGTCCATGGGCGGATTATGGGTCGAGCGGGCCGGGATGCAAAGCGGGCCCAGTTGTTGCTCTGAATAAATGGATGGCATATATATGGCTTTACAAGACATATATTGTGGGGCATGATGAAAACATGAAGGCCGTGCTTATTCATCAATTCAAGCAAGCCTTTGGCAATGGCTGGATTGAAGGCGTGATTTGGCGCGTTCCGGAGCCCGTTCCGCCAACCCGGCATGGTTACAAATATCGGCTTGTCTATGTGGTCGATGGGGTCAGAATCGTGGGGTATGACAATGAGCGCGGCAAGGGTGACCGCCGGCATGCCGGCGCAAAGGAAATGCCGTACCGATTTGTTGATGTGCCCACCCTGTTAAGGGATTTTCTGGATGACGTGAAGGAGGCCCAATGAATAAATTGCATATCGAGGTCCAATCTGCGCAGGCGGCGCTGGAACGCTTTGGTGCCGCTTTGCAGTCAGTGATGGAGGGACGCACGCCCCGCTCCTACTCCGGAATCGGGTTTGAGAACATGGCGCAATTCGGTGAAGTGTTCTCGCCCAAACGATGGGAACTGGTGGAAGCGCTCAAGTCGGCAGGTCCATTGAGCATCTATGCCCTGGCCAAGCGCCTGAACCGCGATTATCGCAATGTGCACAAGGATGTCAGCATCCTGTCGGACTGGCTGGTCATCAGCAAGGACGAGTCCGGGAAGATTTACGTGCCGTGGGATGAAATTGACGTCAGGATGGCGCTGGCAAAACAGGCGGCATAAAAGCCTGACCCCGGCGTGGGCAGCCGCCTTTGGTTACAATCGGTCATCGCGCTTATTCACTGATGCCCCCATGCAAACCCTCACCGTCGACCTCGGCGACCGCTCCTACCCCATCCACATCGGCGCCGGCCTGCTGGGCCAGGCCGGACTGATCGTGCCGCATCTCGCGCAGAAGCGTGTGATGGTGGTGACCAACACCACGGTGGCGCCGCTGTATCTGGCGCCGCTGACGGCGACGCTCGAAGGCGCCGGGGTGAAGGTGGCGCAGGTGGTGCTGCCGGACGGCGAGGCCTACAAGAACTGGGAAACGCTGAACCTGATTTTCGATGCGCTCCTGACCGACCGCGCCGAGCGCAAGACCACGCTGATCGCTTTGGGCGGCGGGGTGATCGGCGACATGACCGGGTTTGCGGCGGCGTGCTACCAGCGCGGCGTGCCCCTCGTCCAGATTCCGACCACGCTGTTGTCTCAGGTCGATTCGTCGGTGGGCGGCAAGACCGGGATCAACCATCCGCTCGGCAAGAACATGATCGGCGCGTTCTACCAGCCGAAAGTGGTGCTGGCCGATACCGACACGCTGAAGACGCTGCCGCCGCGCGAGCTGTCGGCGGGGCTGGCCGAGATCATCAAGTACGGCCTCATTTGGGACGCCGGCTTCCTCGACTGGCTGGAGGCCAATATGGAGAAACTGCGCGCGCTCGACGCCGCGGCGATCACGCACGCGATCTACCGTTCGTGCGAAATCAAGGCGCAGGTGGTGGGGCAGGATGAGCGCGAAGGCGGCATCCGCGCGATTCTCAACCTGGGCCACACCTTCGGCCACGCGATCGAGGCCGGCATGGGCTACGGCACCTGGCTGCACGGCGAGGCGGTGGCGGCCGGCATGGCGATGGCGGCGGAAACCTCGCGGCGCATGGGCTGGCTGACGGAAGCCGACGTGGCGCGCACCCGCGCGCTGATCCGCGCCGCCGGACTGCCGGACGTGGCGCCCGATCTGGGTGTCGATAGGTATCTGGAATACATGGGCCACGACAAGAAGGTCGAAGGCGGCAAGATGCGCTTCGTGCTGCTGAAGAAGCTGGGCGAGGCGGTGATCACCGGCGACGTGCCGGCCGAGGTGCTGACCGGCGTGCTGACCGCGCCACACTGAAGGAATATCGATGGAACCGTTCGCCTCCTACGCAGCGCATTCCAGCCAATCCCGCGGGCGCCGGCACCCCGAACCGCCCGCCGCGCCGCGCTCCGAATTCCAGCGCGACCGCGACCGCATCATCCATTCCACCGCGTTCCGGCGGCTGGAATACAAGACCCAGGTGTTCGTCAACCACGAGGGCGACCTGTTCCGCACCCGCCTCACCCACAGCCTGGAAGTGGCGCAGATCGGCCGCACCATCGCCCGCCTGCTGAACCTGAACGAGGACCTGGTGGAAGCGGTGGCGCTGGCGCACGATCTCGGCCACACGCCCTTCGGCCACGCCGGGCAGGATGCGCTGAACGCCTGCATGCGCGAGCACGGCGGCTTCGAGCACAACCTGCAGTCGCTGCGCGTGGTCGATCTGCTGGAAGAGCGCTACGCCGAATTCGACGGGCTGAATCTCACTTTCGAGGCGCGCGAGGGCATCCTCAAGCACTGCTCGCTGGGCAATGCCGAAAAACTCGGCGACGTCGGCGCGCGCTTTCTCGACAAGCGGCAGCCCTCGCTGGAAGCGCAGATCGCCAACCTGGCCGACGAGATCGCCTACAACAACCACGACGTCGACGACGGCCTGCGCTCCGGGCTGATCGCGCTGGAGCAGTTGATGGAGGTGCAGCTGTTCGCGCGCCATCTGGGCGAGGTGCGCAGCCTGTATCCGGCATTGAGCGGCCGCCGCGTGGTGACCGAAACCGTGCGCCGCATCATCAACACGCTGATCCTCGACCTGGTCAACACGACGCGGATCAACGTCGAAAACAGCGGCGTGCAGACCATCGCCGAGGTGCGCGCGGCGCCGCCGCTGGCGGCCTTCAGCCCCGCGCTGCTGGACGAGCACCGCGAGCTGAAGCGTTTTCTGCACCGCCATCTGTACCGCCATTACAGGGTGGCGCGCATGAGCGCCAAGGCCAGCCGCATCGTCAGCGATCTCTACACCGCGTTCACCGGCGATGCCCGCCTGCTGCCGCCCGAGCACCAGGAACGCGAATCGCTGGAAGGCGCGCGCGCGGTGGCCGACTACATCGCCGGCATGACCGATCGCTATGCCATGCGCGAACACCGGCGGATTTTCGCGGTGGAGGAGATTTACGGCTGACGCGTTCCCGCCCGGCTCCGGCCCGAGGCGGGCCTCTCACACAGTCTTGCGAGGGCGTCCGTGGGGTCAGTCGCCCGGCGGCAGCGTGCGCGCCACCACCCAGCAAGTCACTTCGCGTGCGCCCGCCTGTTTAAGCGTCGCAGCCAGCTCGTCAAGGCTGGTGCCGGTCGTCATCACGTCGTCGATCAGCGCGACGCATTGCCCGCGAACGTCGTCCGAACACACGAATGCGCCGCGCACGTTGCGCCGCCGGGCTTGGTGCTTCAGGCCCATTTGCGGCGGCGTGTCGCGGATGCGCCGGGCGCTGCGGGTGTCGAGCGGGAGTGCCAGCCGCTTCGCCACCGTCCGCGCGATTTCGGTGGCGTGGTTGAAGCCGCGCTCGCGGATGCGTGCCGGATGCAGCGGCATGGCCATCAGGCGGTCGGGGCGGGGGGCGGCGGACACGGCCTCGGCGAGGCACTCGCCCAGCACCGGCGCTGGAAGGCGCGCGCGCGGTGGCCGACTACATCGCCGGCATGACCGATCGCTATGCCATGCGCGAACACCGGCGGATTTTCGCGGTGGAGGAGATTTACGGCTGACGCGTTCCCGCCCGGCTCCGGCCCGAGGCGGGCCTCTCACACAGTCTTGCGAGGGCGTCCGTGGGGTCAGTCGCCCGGCGGCAGCGTGCGCGCCACCACCCAGCAAGTCACTTCGCGTGCGCCCGCCTGTTTAAGCGTCGCAGCCAGCTCGTCAAGGCTGGTGCCGGTCGTCATCACGTCGTCGATCAGCGCGACGCATTGCCCGCGAACGTCGTCCGAACACACGAATGCGCCGCGCACGTTGCGCCGCCGGGCTTGGTGCTTCAGGCCCATTTGCGGCGGCGTGTCGCGGATGCGCCGGGCGCTGCGGGTGTCGAGCGGGAGTGCCAGCCGCTTCGCCACCGTCCGCGCGATTTCGGTGGCGTGGTTGAAGCCGCGCTCGCGGATGCGTGCCGGATGCAGCGGCATGGCCATCAGGCGGTCGGGGCGGGGGGCGGCGGACACGGCCTCGGCGAGGCACTCGCCCAGCACCGGCGCAATGGCGAGCTGGCCGTGATATTTCAGGCGCGGGATCATCCGGTCGAGCGGAAACGCATAGGCCAGCGCGGCATGGGTGCGGTCGAACGCCGGCGGGTGTTTGAGACAGGCGCCGCAGCGCTGGCCGTCTGGGGTGGGGATCGCGCACTGCGGGCACTGCGGCTGGCGGTGCCAGGGCAGCTCGGCCAGGCAGCCTGCGCATAGCGCGCGCGTCGACCCGGCGCTGCACAGCAGGCAGGCGGGCGGCAACATCTGATTAAAAATCCGGCGGATGTTCAATTTTGTTGCGGTCTGGATTTGACAGCGGCGTCGGCGCCCCCGAAAATCCCGGCCATGAAAGTCAAACGCGTCATTTCCGCCTCATCCTCCCGTTTCGCCGCCCAGCTGTTCAATATCGTCACCGTCGCGGCGTTGATGATTTCGCTGACGGCCCTGCTGCTGGGCAAGCTGCTCGCCAGCCACAAGATCGGCTTCCTGCCGTTCGTGCTGTCGCTGCCGCCGGTGATGCTCTGGCTGGGCGCATCGATTTTCGTCTATGCCAGCATCGCCCACCACCCCAACCCGCGGGCCGCGCATTACAACAAGTGGGCAGGCTACCGGTTTTACGGCGTGATGGGCAGCCTGATGGTGATCGGCCCGGCGATCTACGGCCTGCTCGACGGCTGGCAGGGGCTGATGCTGGTGCTGGGGCTGGCGGTAACGATCATCGTGCCGTGGGCGCTGTTTGATATTTACAAGGCCGCGCGCGAACCGTGGCAGGACATGACCATCGAGGTGGCGATCAATGAATGACATGACTCAACCCGTAAGCAAGTTTTCCATGGCCGAGATCGAGGCGCTGTTCGCCTTGCCCTTTGCCGACCTGATGTATCGGGCGCAAACCGTGCACCGCGAACATTTCGACCCCAACCGCGTGCAGCTCTCCACCCTGCTGTCGATCAAGACCGGCGGCTGCTCCGAGGACTGCGGCTACTGCCCGCAGTCGGCGCGCTACGACGCCGGCGTGGAAAACCAGGGCCTGCTCCATATCGACGACGTGCTGAGGGCAGCCCGCGCCGCCAAGGCCGCCGGCGCCTCGCGCTTCTGCATGGGCGCGGCCTGGCGCGGGCCGAAGCAGCGCGACCTCGAGCCGGTGCTCGACATGGTGCGCTCAGTGCGCGCACTGGGGCTGGAAACCTGCGCCACGCTGGGCATGCTGAAGGACGGCCAGGCCGAGCAGCTGAAGGAAGCCGGGCTCGATTACTACAACCACAACCTCGACACCGCGCCCGAGTTCTACGGCGACATCATCACCACCCGCGAGTACCAGGACCGCCTCGACACGCTGGAGCGCGTGCGCCACGCCGACCTGCACGTGTGCTGCGGCGGCATCGTCGGCATGGGCGAATCGCGCACCCAGCGCGCCGGCCTCATCGCGCAGCTGGCCTCGCTCGACCCGCAGCCGGAATCGGTGCCGATCAACCTGCTGGTGCAGGTCGAGGGCACGCCGCTCGCCGGCACCGAGGCGCTCGAACCGCTGGAATTCGTGCGCACCATCGCGGTCGCCCGCATCTGCATGCCGAAGAGCTTCGTGCGCCTGTCGGCCGGGCGCCAGCAGATGAGCGACGCGGTGCAGGCTTTATGTTTCCTTGCCGGCGCCAACTCGATTTTCTACGGCGAGAAGCTGCTCACCACCGGCAATCCGGAATGGGAGCGCGACCAGCGCCTGTTCGACAGTCTGGGTCTGACCGCGTTGTGAGTTTTGCCGGCCTGACCCGCCTGCAGCAGGGGCTGGCGGCGCTGCAGGCCGATCATCTCGAGCGCAAACGCCGGCTGCTCGACGGCGCGCAGGGCGCGCACGTCACGATCGACGGCCAGCGCGTCGTCTCCTTCTGCAGCAACGACTATCTCGGCCTTGCCGCCGATCCGGCGCTGGTGGCCGCCGCGCACGCCGCGCTCGATGCGTGCGGCGTCGGCGCCGGCGCGGCGCACCTCATCACCGGACACCACCGCTTCCACCACGAATTCGAAGCCGCCTTCGCGCGCTTCGTCGGCAAGCCGGCGGCGCTGCTGTTTTCCACCGGCTACCTGGCCAACCTCGGCGTGCTGACCGCGCTGCTTCATCGGAAAGGCGAGGTGTTCGCCGACAAGCTCAACCACGCCTCGCTGGTCGACGCCGCGCAGCTGTCCGGCGCGAGCTTCACCCGCTATCGCCACAACGATCTGGCGCAGCTCGAGGGCCAGCTGGCGGCCAGCACGGCGCAGGACAAGCTGATCGTGTCGGACCTGGTGTACAGCATGGACGGCGACATCACGCCGGTCGACGCGCTGCTCGACCTCGCCGAGCGTTATGACGCCTGGCTCTATCTCGACGATGCGCACGGCTTCGGTGTGCTCAACGACGGCCGCGGCGGACTGACCGAACGCGCCCGCGCGAGCGACCGCGCGATCTATCTCGCCACGCTCGGCAAGGCGGCCGGCGTGGCGGGCGCGGCGGTGGCGGCGCATGAATCCGTGGTCGACTGGCTGATCCAGAAGGCGCGCCCCTATATCTACACCACCGCCTCGCCGCCGCTTTTGGCCGCCTGCCTGCTGGAAAGCCTGCGCCAGATCGAGGCGGGCGACGCGCGGCGCGAACGCCTGCGCAGCCACGTTGCCCGGCTGCGCGCAGGGCTCGCCGATCTGAGAACGGTCACATTGATGGACTCGGCGACGCCGATCCAGCCGCTGCTGGTGGGGGCCAATGCCGATGCGGTGCGGCTGTCGCAGGCCTTGCTCGAGCGCGGGCTGCTGGTGCCGGCGATCCGCACGCCGACGGTGCCGGCCGACACGGCGCGGCTGCGCATCACCCTGTCGGCCGCACACGGCGCCGACGATGTCGCGCAACTCGTCGAGGCCCTGCATGCCCTCGCCTGAGAAAACCCTGAACCCCCCCCGGCAAGTCATTCCGGCGAAAGCCGGAATCCAGCCCAATCAAGCAACTGGACCCCGGCTTTCGCCGGGGCGACAACTTGTTCGGGGCTTGCCCAAACCGGTTCTCGCGCTGGTGCACGGCTGGGGCATGAATGCCCGCGTGTTCGACGCACTGGCGGAATTGCTGGCCGCCGATTTCGAGGTGCGCGCGCTCGACCTGCCCGGTCATGGCGGACGCGACTGCGTGGCCGACAACACCCTGCAGGGCTGGGCGGACGATCTGGCGCGGCAACTGCCGGACAAGGCCATGCTGCTCGGCTGGTCGCTCGGCGGCCAGGTGGCGATGCGCGCGGCGCTCGACCACCCGCACAGGATCGCGCGCTTGGTGCTGCTGGCGTCGACCCCGAAGTTCGTTGCTGCGGAAGACTGGGATCGCGGCATGGGGGCTGCCGAGCTGCAGGATTTCGGCGCGGCGCTTCTGGCCGAGCCGCAGGCCACATTGCTGCGCTTTCTGAGCCTGCAGACGCGCGGCATGGCAGGACAGAAAAGCCTGCTGCAGCAATTGCGGCAGACGCTGCTGGCCTCCCCTGTTGCGCGCAGCGAGGCCTTGTCGAGTGGCCTCGCGATCCTGCGCGACACCGACCTGCGCGTGGAACTGCCGCGGCTGACGCAGCCGACCCTGGTGCTGCACGGCGCGCTCGACACGCTGACGCCGGCGGTTGCGGGGGCCTGGCTGGCCGAAACCCTGCCCGCCGCGCAGCACATTGAATTTGCCCGTGCCGCGCATGCGCCGCACTTGTCGCACGGCGAAGACGTGGCTGCGGCGATCGTGCGCTTTGCAAATGGCTGAATGCGAACTCGACTTCGCCGAGGTGCGGCGCGCCTTCGACCACGCCGCCGCCAGCTACGATGCGCACGCGGTGCTGCAGCGCGAAGTGTGCGACCGCCTGCTCGATCGCCTCGATTTTATGACCCTGCAGCCGGGCCGCGTGCTCGATGTCGGCAGCGGCACCGGTTACGGGCTGGCGCATCTGCGTGCGCGCTATACCGAGGCCGAATGCTGCGCGCTCGACATCGCGCCATCGATGCTGAAGGCCGCACGCGCACGCCTGCCGCAGCCGACGTGGGCGCAGCGCGCCCTGCAGCGCCTCACCCCTCACGCTTCATCCCTCACCCATCTGGCGTGCGCCGACATGGAGCGCCTGCCGTTTGCGCCCAACAGCATGAACCTGGTCTGGTCCAGCCTCGCCCTGCAATGGGCGCACGATCTGGGGGCCACGCTCAAGGGCTTTCATCGCGTGCTGGCGCCGGGCGGCCTCTTGATGTTCGCCACCTTCGGGCCCGACACGCTGAAGGAATTGCGTGCGGCCTTCTCGGTCGTCGACGATGCGCCGCACGTGAACCGCTTCATCGACCTGCACGACATCGGCGACATGCTGATCCACGCCGGCTTCGCCGGCCCGGTGATGGAAATGGACATGCTGACGCTGACCTATGCCGACCTCAAGTCGCTGATGCGCGACCTCAAGGGCATCGGCGCGCACAACGCGGCAACGACCCGGCGGCGCGGCCTGCTCGGCAAGTCGGCGTGGGCGCGGCTGGAGCGGGCGTACGAATCGAACCGGGCCGAAGGGCGTTTGCCGGCCACTTTCGAAGTGATCTACGGCCACGCGTGGGCAGGCGACAAGACGCGGCGCGAGGACGGCCGCCAGGTGATCCAGTGGAAAATTCAAAAAAAGCGCGCTGGCTTATGACCTCGACCACCCCACCTCACGCCTCACCCCTCGCGCCTCGCGGGTTCTTCGTCACCGGAACCGACACCGGCGTCGGCAAGACGCGGGTGGCGGTGGCGCTGATCCACGCGTTGCGCGCGCAGGGTCTGCGGGTGGCTGCGATGAAGCCGGTGTCGGCCGGCAATGCGCCGGGCGAGCTGAACGAGGACGTGACGGCGCTGCTGCAGGCGGCCGACGTCGACGCCGACCTGCGCGACGTGAATCCCTACGCCTTTGCCGAGCCCGTTGCGCCGCACATCGCGGCGCAGCGGGCGGGCGTTCGGATCGAGCTGGAGGTCGTGGCCGCGGCGTATGCGCGGCTGGCTGCCGCGGCCGACGTGGTGGTGGTCGAGGGCGCGGGCGGCTGGCGCGTGCCCTTGAACGAGCGCGAGGACATGGCGGATCTGGCGCGGCGCCTAGGCCTGCCGGTCGTGCTGGTGGTTGGCCTGCGACTCGGCTGTCTCAACCACGCGCTGCTGACGGCGGAGTCGATTGCGAATCGCCGGCTGCGGTGGGCCGGCTGGGTGGGCAATCACATCGATCCGGCGATGGCATTCCAGGCCGAAAATCTTGCGGCCCTGCATGCGCGTTTGCCGGCGCCGTGTCTGGGCGTGCAGGCTTTCCTTCCCGCAGGATTTTCTTCGGAGGGTGTGCCGCATACGACACCACACGGGCTTCAGCCCGGAGCGGATCGGAGTCCCCTTGCGCGGCAATGGCTGACGCTGCCTGAAGAATTAGCATCTTAGAATAGTCTATAATAACGATATTTAATAATTAAATCAATAACTTAATATGATCGTACTGCTTGTTCGGGAGCGGGGCGTCGTGTTACTGTCCGCGACATATTGCCGCACGCGGTTTCCTCGATTCCAGCCATGGAACAGGTCAAGACGGAAGACTGGGCGGGCGGGTCAGCTGGCGCGTTTGTATTCCAATCCCGCCCCAACCATTCGCTGACGCGCTCCCAGGAACGGCTCGCGTTCTGGAGCCTGGCGGCACTGTGTTTTGCAACGGCGATCGGCTTTGCGTGGATGGGGTACTGGCTGATCCTGCCGTTTGCCGGACTGGAGATCGGCTTGCTGGCCTGGGCATTCGAGGTCTTGCGCAGCCGCGAGGGGGATTACGAAACCCTCATGATCGAAGGCGACGTGGTGGTGCTGGAACGGCACTGCGGTCACCGCGTGGCGCGTCGTGAAATGAATCGCCAGTGGGCACGTGTGGTGTGCGATTGCAGGTCACCGGGCAGAAATTGCCGCCTCAGCCTGAGTTCGCATGGCCGCGCAACGGAAGTTGGGCAGTATCTGAGCGACGAGGCGCGGCTGCGACTGGCCGCCGCGTTGCGAAGCAGGTTGCAAGGATAACGAAGCGCAGCAGGTTGCAGGAACGATTGCAACGCACGCCGCGACGACACCAATAACGGGGACGAGAGGACGGGGGACGCGATGAAAGGCAAGTGGCAACGGGCAGGACTGGTGGGGGCGGCGCTGGCGTTCAGCCAGCCAATACTGGCGGAATACGCATACAACCTGCAAACACCGGCAAGCCGGGTGGCGCAGGACGTGTTCCAGCTGCACACCCTCATCATGCTGGTGTGTCTGGGAATTTTCGTGGTGGTGTTCGGCGCGATGTTCTATTCGCTGCTGAAGCACCGCAAGTCGCTGGGCCACCAGGCGGCGCATTTCCACGAAAACACCACGGTCGAAGTGATCTGGACGGTGATCCCGTTCGTGATCCTGGTGGGCATGGCCTATCCCGCCGCCAAGGTGGTGATCGACATGAAGGACACCACCAACCCGGACATGACGATCAAGATCACCGGCTACCAGTGGAAATGGGGCTACGACTACCTCAACGACGACGTCAGCTTTTACAGCAACCTCGCCACGCCGCGCGAACAGATCGAGGGCCGGGCCGAAAAGGGCGAGCATTATCTGCTGGAAGTCGACGAGCCGATGGTGGTGCCGGTCGGCAAGCGCGTGCGCCTGCTGATCACCGCCAACGACGTGCTGCACTCCTGGTGGGTGCCTGCGCTCGGCGCCAAGCAGGATGCGATTCCCGGCTTCATCCGCGACAGCTGGTTCAAGGCCGACAGGATCGGCACCTACCGCGGCCAGTGCGTCGAGCTGTGCGGCAAGGATCACGGCTTCATGCCGATCGTGGTTGAAGTGGTGTCGGAAGAGGATTACGCCGCCTGGGTGGCGAAGAAGAAAGGCGCGGCGCAAGCCGCCGCGTCCGACAGTGCCAAATCCTTCGAAATGGCCGAGCTGATGCAGCGCGGAGAGAAGGTCTACCAGGCCAATTGCGCCGCCTGCCATCAGGCCGACGGCAAAGGCCTGCCCGGCACCTTCCCGGCAATCAGCGGTTCCCCGGTCGCCACCGGGCCGATTGCCGATCACATCGCCGTCGTGCTGAACGGCAGGCCGGGGACGGCGATGGCAGCGTTCGCCGGCCAGTTGTCCGACGCCGATGTCGCCGCCGTCGTGACCTACCAGCGCAACGCGTGGGACAACAAGACGGGCGACCTGGCGCAGCCTGCCCAGATCGCCGCCGCACGGGGTAATGCCGCCAGCGAAGCCGCGGCGCCCGCTGCGCAGTAAACAAAATCAAGAGGAGAGCACACGATGTCTGATGCCGCACACGCCCACGACGATCACGGCCACGGTCATCCGACCGGGGTCATGCGCTGGCTGACCACCACCAACCACAAGGATATCGGCACGCTGTACCTGTGGTTCGCGCTCATCATGCTGTTTGTGGCGGGCACCATGGCGCTGCTGATTCGCGCCGAACTGTTCCAGCCCGGCCTGCAGCTGACCAACCCGGATTTCTTCAACCAGCTCACCACGATGCATGGCCTGATCATGATTTTCGGGGTCATCATGCCGGCCTTCTCCGGCTTTGCGAACTGGCAGGTGCCGCTGATGCTGGGCGCACCCGACATGGCGTTTCCGCGCATGAACAACCTGGCGTTCTGGGTTCTGCCGGTGGCGGCCTTGCTGCTGATGGTGTCGTTCTGGCTGCCTGGCGGCGCAGTCGCGGGCGGCTGGACGATGTATCCGCCGCTCTATATCCAGGGCGGCATGTCCTATGACCTGACGATTCTGGCTGTCCACATCATGGGCCTGTCGTCGATCATGGGCTCGATCAACATCATCACCACCATCCTCAACATGCGCGCGCCCGGCCTCACGCTGATGAAGATGCCGCTGTTCTGCTGGACCTGGCTGATCACCGCCTATCTGCTGATCGCCACGATGCCGGTGCTGGCGGGGGCGGTGACCATGCTGCTGACCGACCGCAACTTCGGCACGCACTTCTTCAACGCGGCGGGCGGCGGCGACCCGGTGATGTTCCAGCACATCTTCTGGTTCTTCGCCCACCCCGAGGTGTACATCCTGATTCTGCCGGCCTTCGGCATCGTCTCGCAGGTGATCCCGACCTTCGCGC
Source organism: Thermoplasmatota archaeon (assembly GCA_023475455.1). The sequence continues at coordinate 12,312 of JAMCVR010000129.1, forward strand.
GCAAGCCGCTGTTCGGCTATGCCTCGATGGTGTATGCGACGGCTTCCATCGCGATCCTGTCGTTCATCGTGTGGGCGCACCACATGTTCACCGTGGGGATGCCCGCCGCCGCGCAGCTGTTCTTCATGTTCTCGACCATGCTGATCGCGGTGCCGACCGGGGTGAAGGTGTTCAACTGGGTGGCGACGATGTGGAAGGGCTCGATGACCTTCGAGACGCCGATGCTGTTCGCCATCGCCTTCGTCTGCCTGTTCACCATCGGCGGCTTCTCCGGCCTGGTGCTGGCGATCGCGCCGGTCGACATCCAGCTGCACGACACCTATTACGTGGTGGCGCATTTCCACTACGTGCTGGTGTCCGGCGCGCTGTTCGCGATCTTCGCCGGCATCTACTACTGGCTGCCGAAATGGACCGGCCACATGTACGACGAGACGCTGGGCAAGTGGCACTTCTGGCTGTCGGTGATCGGCATGAATATCGTGTTCTTCCCGATGCACTTCCTCGGCCTGGCCGGCATGCCGCGCCGCATCCCCGACTATGCGCTGCAGTTCACCGAGTTCAACCAGATCGCCACGATGGGCGCCTTCATCTTCGGCTTCAGCCAGCTGATCTTCCTGGCAATAGTGCTGAAGGCGATCAAGGGCGGCGCCAAGGCGACCGACCGGGTGTGGGAAGGTGCGGAAGGGCTGGAATGGACGCTGCCGTCGCCTCCGCCCTACCATACCTTTGAAACCGCGCCGGTGGTGAAATGAGCGAAGGCGTGGCGGGCATGGCAGAGAAGCGCAGCGGCAAAACCCGCACGGCAGTCATTCTGGCGGCGTTTGCCCTGGGCCTGTTCCTGTTCACCCTGTACACCGGGCTGAAATAAACCATGGCTGCGGGCAATGCCAAAACGCTGGCCAAGCTCGTTGTGGCGACGCTGGGCATGTTCGGGTTCGGCTTTGCCCTGGTGCCGTTTTATTACAAGATTTGCGAGGTGACGGGGATCAATTCCGGTGCCGAGCAAAGCCTGGCGAAGAACACGCAGGTCGACAGCAGCCGCTGGGTCATGCTGGAATTCGACGCCAATACCAACGAGGCGCTGCCGTGGCGGTTCAAGCCCCTGCAGCGCAGCCTCAGGGTGCATCCGGGCCAGCTGGTGCAGGTGGAATACGAAGTCAGCAATACCAGCGACCGGCCCATCGTGGGACAGGCGGTGCCAAGCTACGGACCGGCGCGCGCGGCGGAATTTTTCAAGAAGATCGAATGTTTCTGCTTCACGCCGCAAACCCTGGCTGCGGGCGAGTCCCGCCGCATGCCGGTGCTGTTCGTGCTGGATCCGGCCATGGACAGGGAAGTGCATACCGTGACGCTGTCGTACACCTTCTTCAACGCCGGGATGGAGGGGCAAACGACGGATGCGCGGAAGGGCCAGCCTCATGGCTGAAGGCGGCGGCAACCTCAAGGCCGCCCTCGCGGTGTTCTGGAGCTTTTTTGGCGTGCGCAAGCGGCGCGATTACGACGCCGACTCGCAAAATCTGACGCCGGCGCAGGTCGTCATCGCCGGACTGATTGGCGGTGTGGTTTTCGTGTTGGCGATGTTGTTGCTGGCATATCTGGCGATGCAGTTCGTGAAATGAACGGTCTACGAAACAGGAAAGAGGGGATGAGATGAGTCTGGCACAAACCGATAAATATTATTTGCCGCAACCTTCGCTCTGGCCGATCATCGGCTCGGTGGCGCTGCTGCTGATGGCGGCGGGCGGCACCCTGACCATGCGCGAGGTCGCCAACGGCGGCTGGGTGCTGCTGGCCGGGGTGGCGATCCTGCTTTACATGATGTTCGGCTGGTTCGGCGAAGTGATTCGCGACAGCGAGGCGGGCCGTTACAACAGGCAGGTCGACAGCTCGTTCCGCTGGTCGATGAGCTGGTTCATCTTTTCCGAAGTGATGTTCTTTGCCGCCTTCTTCGGCGCGTTGTTCTATACTCGGGTGCTGTCGGTGCCCTGGCTGGCGGACGCCGAGACGGGCAGCCTGCTGTGGGAGGGATTCAAGGCGACCTGGCCGACCGCAGGGCCGGGGCTGACGAAGGACGGATACGAGTTCACGCCGATGGGCGCGTGGGGCATTCCGGCGATCAACACCCTGCTGCTGCTGTCCTCCGGGGTGACGGTCACCTGGGCGCACTGGGGCCTGAAAAAGGGCAACCGCACGCAGTTGATCCTGGGGCTGGCGATGACGGTGGCCCTGGGCGCGGTATTCCTGGGCTTGCAGGTATACGAATACATCCACGCCTATACGGAAATGGGCCTGACGCTGGGCGCGGGCGTCTACGGCGCCACCTTCTTCATGCTGACCGGCTTCCACGGCTTTCACGTGCTGATCGGCACGACGATGCTGATCGTGATGCTGCTGCGTTCGATCGCCGGCCATTTCACGGCCGAGCATCACTTCGCCTTCGAGGCGGTGTCGTGGTACTGGCACTTCGTCGACGTGGTGTGGGTGCTGCTGTTCGTCGTGGTGTACTGGCTGATCTAGCCGTTCCGCGAAACCCGGCGCCCGCCAATATGCGGCGCCGGTTAAAAAAAGCCGCGTATAGCGCGGCTTTTTGTTGCTGAGGCTCAACGCAGCCCGTTTTGCGGGATGAAGCCGAAGTAGTATCCGCCCATCAGCAGAAGGAACAGGGTGAGGGAGAGGGCGACGCGCACGGTGAGCATTTTGACGGTGCGGTCGGATTGGCCCTTGTCCTTGATGAGATAGTAGAGCGCGCTGGCGAGGCTGGCCAGGATGAAGACGATGAACAGCAGGGCAAGGATGCGCATGAAACGGGTCTCCCGGCAAATTTCCAGTCTAACCGGATTGTGCGGCCCATGCACTTGCTGAAGCTGCGCGTCGGCTCATGGCTGTTTGCGCCGACCCTGTGGCCGACGCTGGCGGCGCTGTTTTTCTTCGTGCTGACCCTCTCGCTCGGCAACTGGCAAAGCGGGCGCGCCGATGCCAAGCGTGCCCTGCAGGCGCGTTACGACGCGGCGCTGCGTGAAGCTCCGATCCACGTCGGCAATACGCTGCTGGATCGCGACAGCGTGCTTTTCCGCAAGCTGGAGGTCGAGGGCGTGTTCGACGACGCGCACACGATCCTGCTGGACAACCGGGTGATGAACGGCGTGGCGGGATATCACGTGCTGACGCCGCTGCGGATCGACGGCGGTCCGCTCGCCATTCTGGTCAATCGCGGCTGGGTGGCCGCCGGACGTTCGCGTGAGCAGGTGCCGGCGCCGCCGACGCCGGCCGGCAGAGTGAGGCTGGAGGGCATGGCGGTCGATCCGCAGGCGCGCTATGTCGAACTGGCGCCGACCGCGCCGTCGGGACGCGTCTGGCAGAACCTCGACTTTGCGCGCTATGCGGCGACCACCGGGCTCCGGCTGCAACCGGTGCTGCTGCTGCAGACCAGCAGTCTGCCTGACGGATTGCAGCGCAACTGGCCGCGACCCGATAGCAGGGTCGATACCCATGTCGGCTATGCCTTCCAGTGGTACAGTTTGGCGGCGACACTGACGGTGTTGTGGCTGATAATGAACGTCAAGCGTTGCCATGACGGCGCCGCGAATTCGAAGCCTTGAACAAGAAACATAGCCCCATGCAATTGCCCCCGCGCAGTAAATTCCTGTTGTTGATCGCCGTGTTCGTGGTGCCGGTGGTAGCGGCCTATCTGGCCTATTTCGGCTGGCGCCCGGCAGGGCATGCCAATTACGGCGATCTGCTCAAGGTGACGCCCCTGCTGCGGACGGCCGGCGCGACGCACGACGGCGCGCCGTTCGATCTGGAGGATTTGCAGGGCAAGTGGGTGATGGTGCATGTCGGGCCGGCAAGCTGCGACGCCGGCTGCGCGCGGCAGCTGTATCTGATGCGGCAGACGCGGATCGCGCAGGGCAAGGAGCAGTCGCGCATCGGTCGGCTGTGGGTGCTGACCGACAGCGGAGCAGTCGATCCGGCCTGGTTGCGGGAGCATCCCGGCCTGCACGTGTGGCGCCCGGCGGATGCCGCCTTCGTCGAGCAGTTTCCCGCCGGGGATGACCGGGCTGGGCATATCTATCTGGTCGATCCGCTGGGCAACCTGATGCTGCGTTTCCCCGCCCAGCCGGACGCCAAGCGCATGATGAAAGACCTCAAGCTGCTGCTCAAAGCCTCCCGGGTCGGTTAACTCCACACGCTGACCATGACGTTCTATCGAAATCTTGTTCTGGCCGCCCTGATCCTGACCCTGGGGGTGGTGAGTCTGGGCGCCTACGTGCGCCTGTCCGACGCCGGCCTGGGCTGTCCCGACTGGCCCGGCTGTTACGGCAAGCTGACGCCGCACCATGCGGCCGACGCCATCAACGCCGAACTGGCCGAACGTCCCGACGGCCCGGTGTCGCACGCGAAGGCGTGGAAGGAAATGGCGCATCGCTATGCCGCCGGCACCCTCGGTTTGCTGGTGCTGGGCATCGCGGTGCTGGGTTGGCGCGGTCGCCGCGAAGCGGTGGGCGGTCCCGCTCTGCCGCTGTTGTTGCTGGGGCTGATCGTGTTCCAGGCCTTGCTGGGGATGTGGACGGTCACCGAGCTGCTGAAGCCGCTGGTCGTCACCGCGCATCTGCTGGGCGGAATGGCGACCCTGTCGCTGCTGCTGTGGCTGTGGCTGCGCGAACGCGGTCATGCCAGCCATGCCTATTTCGCGCGCGCCGACCACCTGCGCGGCAGCGCGGCCCTGGGCTTGCTGCTGGTGGCCACGCAAATCGCGCTGGGCGGATGGGTGAGCACCAACTACGCCGCGCTGGCGTGCACCGACTTTCCGCTGTGCCAGGGCGTGTGGGTCCCGGAGATGGACTTCGGGCACGCGTTCACCCTGCATCGCGAACTCGGCGAAACCGCCGCGGGCGACCTGCTGCCGATGGCCGCGCTGACGGCGATTCACTGGACGCACCGCGTCATGGCGCTGGTCGTCACCCTGTACCTGGGCTGGCTGGCGCTGCGGCTGCTGCGTACCCCCGGGTATGCCGGCATGGGTCTGGCGGTGGGCGGCTTGCTGACGCTGCAGGTGGCGCTGGGAATCGGCAATGTGCTGCTGAGCCTGCCGCTGGCCCTGGCGGTGGCCCATAACGCCGGGGCGGCGCTGCTGCTGGCCAGTCTGGTGCTGCTGAACTATCGGTTGAGCAGGAGATGAGTATGGAGACCTTGATGAATCAGGGCATTGCCTGCCGCTGCCAGCAGTTTCTGGCGCTGTGCAAGCCGCGGGTGGTCAGTCTGATCGTGTTCACCGCGGTGATCGGCATGTTTCTCGCCGTGCCCGGTCTGCCCGGCTGGAACGTGCTGTGGGCGGGCACGCTGGGGATCGCGCTGGTGGCGGGGGCGGCGGCGGCGTTCAATTGCCTGATCGAACAGAAAATCGACGCCGTGATGGCGCGCACGCGCGCGCGTCCGCTGCCGCGCGGCGAACTGACCAATGCGCAGACGCTGGTGTTTTCCGGCGTGGCCGGCGGCCTGGGACTCTATCTGCTGCACGCCTTCGTCAATCCGCTCACCATGTGGCTCACGCTGGCCACCTTTGTCGGCTATGCGGTGATCTACACGGCGCTGCTGAAGCCGGCCACGCCGCAGAACATCGTCATCGGCGGCGCGTCCGGGGCGATGCCGCCGGTGCTGGGCTGGGCCGCCGCCACCGGCGAAATCCACCACGACGCCCTGTTGCTGTTCCTCATCATCTTCGCCTGGACGCCGCCGCATTTCTGGGCACTCGCGCTCTACCGGCGCGACGAATACGCCAAGGCCGGGCTGCCGATGCTGCCGGTGACGCACGGCGAGGCGTATACCCGGCTGCACGTGCTGCTCTATACCCTGCTGCTGTTCGCGGTGACCATGCTGCCGGTCGGCACCGGCATGGGCGGCTGGATTTACCTGGCGGGCGCCGCGCTGCTGGGCGGGCGCTTCATCCACTACGGCTGGCGGCTGTATCGCCAATACAGCGATGCCCTGGCCAAGGAAACCTTCCGCTATTCCATCTGGTATTTGAGTGTGTTGTTTGCCGTCATGCTGGTCGATCACTACTTTCCAATACCCATTTGATTCATATGGGAATTTGAGCGCCTATCTGGATATTCGGACAGGATTGTTTTATATTGTGCCCAATTCTTTCGCAGGGGCACGAGATGATCCTCTCCCGAACCAGTCAGTACGCCGTGCAGGCGCTGATCTACATGGCAACCCAGCCAACCGCCACGCCGGTGCTCAACAAGGACATCGCTGCGCAGCTCGGCGTGCCCGCGCCCTACCTCGCCAAAATCCTGCAAAGCCTGGCCAAGGGCAATCTGCTGTTTTCCTTCCGCGGCCGTCTGGGCGGATTCTGCCTGCGCGAACAGGGCGACAAGATCACCCTCATGCAGATCCTGCTGTTGACCGAAGGGCCGGCCTTCACGCAGAGCTGTTTGCTGGGCCTGAAAAAATGCAGCGATGAAACCGCCTGCCCGCTGCATTTCCGCTGGCTTCCGGTGAAGAAGAAAATCATCGACCTGCTGCAGGACACCACGCTGGAAAAACTGGCAAAAGCGGTTGAATCCGGCAAATACCGCCTGGCTGACGTTCCGGGACAATTGTTCGAGCAGGTCAAGGCATGAAGGGCCGGCTCGCTGCGGCCGGCGTCGTCGCGGCGTTGATGCTGGCCGCGTGCCAGCCCGCCCCGCAGCCTCCGTCCTTCCAGGCGACCGACATCACGGGTGCCGCCTTCGCGCGGGATTTCAGGCTTTCCAATACCCATTTGATTCATATGGGAATTTGAGCGCCTATCTGGATATTCGGACAGGATTGTTTTATATTGTGCCCAATTCTTTCGCAGGGGCACGAGATGATCCTCTCCCGAACCAGTCAGTACGCCGTGCAGGCGCTGATCTACATGGCAACCCAGCCAACCGCCACGCCGGTGCTCAACAAGGACATCGCTGCGCAGCTCGGCGTGCCCGCGCCCTACCTCGCCAAAATCCTGCAAAGCCTGGCCAAGGGCAATCTGCTGTTTTCCTTCCGCGGCCGTCTGGGCGGATTCTGCCTGCGCGAACAGGGCGACAAGATCACCCTCATGCAGATCCTGCTGTTGACCGAAGGGCCGGCCTTCACGCAGAGCTGTTTGCTGGGCCTGAAAAAATGCAGCGATGAAACCGCCTGCCCGCTGCATTTCCGCTGGCTTCCGGTGAAGAAGAAAATCATCGACCTGCTGCAGGACACCACGCTGGAAAAACTGGCAAAAGCGGTTGAATCCGGCAAATACCGCCTGGCTGACGTTCCGGGACAATTGTTCGAGCAGGTCAAGGCATGAAGGGCCGGCTCGCTGCGGCCGGCGTCGTCGCGGCGTTGATGCTGGCCGCGTGCCAGCCCGCCCCGCAGCCTCCGTCCTTCCAGGCGACCGACATCACGGGTGCCGCCTTCGCGCGGGATTTCAGGCTGACCGACCACAACGGCCGGGTTCGCACCCTGGCGGACTTCAAAGGCAAGATCGTGGCCGTCTTCTTCGGCTACACCCATTGTCCGGATGTCTGCCCCACCACCCTGTCCGACTTTGCGCTTGCATTACGACAACTGGGGCCGCAGGCCGACCAGGTGCAGGTCATTTTCGTGACGGTGGACCCGCAACGCGACACGCCGGAACTGCTGAAGCAGTTCGTGCCGGCCTTCAATCCGGGCTTTCTGGGAATGTATACCGATTCGGAATCGCTCAGGCAGTTGGCGAAAGAATACAAAGTGATCTATCAAAAGACTTCGGTGAAGGCAGCGGACGATTACCTGATCGACCACAGTGCTGGAACCTATGTGTATGATCCGAAAGGACGTTTGCGACTTCTGATGCCTTATGGCAGCCGCCCCGAAGCCATAGCCAAAGACCTGAAAGCGCTGCTGGCATCATCCTGATCAGGGTTGCCGGCTTGCGATACGTCGGTGGGCTGCCCTATAATCCCGCAGTTTTTTAATATAAGCATATGCTGTTTGAAGCGCGGCTATAAGCGCTATTTCGGATACAACAGGAGCGGTCATGGCGGTAACCTCATATTCCGGTGCGGAGCAGTACAACTTTGATATCGTTAAGAAATTTGCCGTCATGTCGCTCGTCTGGGCGGTCGTCGGCATGTTCGTCGGCGTGTATATCGCTTCCGAGCTGGCCTGGCCGTTTCTGAACTTCGACAGCCCCTATTTCTCGTTCGGCCGTTTTCGCCCGGTTCACACCAGTGCGGTGATCTTCGGCTTCGGCGGCTCGGCACTGTTCGCCACCTCTTACTATGTGGTGCAGCGCACCTGCCAGACCCGCCTGATTTCCGACGGCATGGCCAGCTTCACCTTCTGGGGGTGGCAGACCGTCATCGTCCTGGCGGCGCTGTCTTATGTGATGGGTTATTCGCAGGGCCGCGAGTACGCCGAAATGGAATGGCCGATCGACATCCTGGTCGAGGTCGTGTGGGTAACCTACCTGATCCTGTTCGTCGGCACCATCATGCGCCGCAAGCAGCCGCACATCTACGTCGCCAACTGGTTCTACCTCGCCTTCATCCTGGCCACCGCCCTGCTGCACACCTTCAACAACCTGGCGATGCCGGTCGACCTGTTTTCGATGAAGTCCTACAGCCTGTTCTCCGGAACCCAGGACGCGATGGTGCAGTGGTGGTACGGCCACAACGCGGTGGGCTTCTTCCTCACCGCCGCCTTCCTCGGCATGATGTACTACTTCGTGCCCAAGCAGGCCGGCCGTCCGATCTATTCCTACCGCCTGTCGATCGTCCACTTCTGGGCGCTGGGCTTCATGTACATGTGGGTGGGCGCGCACCACCTGCACTGGACCGCGCTGCCCGACTGGACCTCGTCCTTGGCCGCCGCCTTCTCCATCCTGCTCCTGATGCCCTCGTGGGGCGGCATGATCAACGGCATCATGACCCTGTCGGGTGCCTGGGACAAACTGCGCACCGACCCGGTGATGCGCTTCATGATCGTCGCGCTGTCGTTCTACGGCATGTCGACCTTCGAAGGCCCGATGATGTCGCTGAAGGAAGTCAACGCGCTGTCGCACTACACCGATTGGACCGTGGGCCACGTGCACTCCGGCGCGCTGGGCTGGGTGGCGATGATCTCCTTCGGCTCGCTGTACCACATGATGCCCAAGCTGTGGGACACCAGGATCTACAGCCGCAAGCTGGTCGAGTGGCACTTCTGGCTGGCCACCCTCGGCATCGTGCTGTACATCGTCGCGATGTGGATTTCCGGCATCACCCAGGGCCTGATGTGGCGCGCGTTCGACGAGTTCGGCAACCTGCAGTACTCGTTCGCCGAATCCGTGGCGGCGATGATGCCCTTTTACGCGATGCGCGCCATCGGCGGCGTGTTCTTCCTCAGCGGCGCCGTGCTGATGGCGGTCAACATGTTCATGACCATCCGTCAGGGCAAGCGCGAGAGCGCCGCGCTGGAAGCCAGGCTGGCCGCCAAGATGGCCCGTGCATGAATCAGGGACGATAAAAAATGAACTTCAACTTCAAACACGAATGGATTGAAACCAACATCGGCCTGATGGCCGTGTTGACCATGCTGGCGATCAGCGTCGGCGGTCTGGTGGAAATTGCGCCGCTGTTTTTCATCGACAAGACCATCGAAAAGGTCGAGGGCGTGCGCCCCTACACCCCGCTGGAACAGCGCGGCCGCGACATCTACATCCGCGAAGGCTGCTACACCTGCCATTCGCAGATGATCCGTCCGTTCCGCGACGAGAAGCTGCGCTACGGCCATTATTCGCTGGCGGCGGAGTCGCAGTACGACCATCCCTTCCAGTGGGGCTCCAAGCGCACCGGTCCGGACCTCGCGCGGGTCGGCGGCAAGTATTCGAACGAATGGCACGTGCAGCATCTGGTGGCGCCGCGCTCGATGGTGCCCGAGTCGGTGATGCCGAACTATCCCTGGCTGCTGTCGACCCCGCTGGACATTTCCGATACCGCCAACCGCATGAAGGCGCTGCGCAAGGTCGGCGTGCCGTATTCGCTGTCGCAGGCTGAATACGACGCCAACGTGGCCAAGTTCGGCGAGACCGTCGCCCGTCAGCTGCACATCCCGGATGCGCAGAAGAACCTGGTCGAGCAGGCCAACTTCGGCAACTACGACGGCGACCGTTCCGGCATTTCCGAAATGGACGCGCTGGTGGCCTATCTGCAGGTGCTGGGCACCATGGTCGATTTCAGCAGGTACGCCGACGACGCGTTCGTCGACAACCGCTGAACGCAACAATCGAGGGTCGAGACATGGAATGGTTGATGTGGTTTTCCAAACCCGAAAACACCAAGCCCCTGGCCGGCGGCGTGTTCTTCCTCAGCGGCGCCGTGCTGATGGCGGTCAACATGTTCATGACCATCCGTCAGGGCAAGCGCGAGAGCGCCGCGCTGGAAGCCAGGCTGGCCGCCAAGATGGCCCGTGCATGAATCAGGGACGATAAAAAATGAACTTCAACTTCAAACACGAATGGATTGAAACCAACATCGGCCTGATGGCCGTGTTGACCATGCTGGCGATCAGCGTCGGCGGTCTGGTGGAAATTGCGCCGCTGTTTTTCATCGACAAGACCATCGAAAAGGTCGAGGGCGTGCGCCCCTACACCCCGCTGGAACAGCGCGGCCGCGACATCTACATCCGCGAAGGCTGCTACACCTGCCATTCGCAGATGATCCGTCCGTTCCGCGACGAGAAGCTGCGCTACGGCCATTATTCGCTGGCGGCGGAGTCGCAGTACGACCATCCCTTCCAGTGGGGCTCCAAGCGCACCGGTCCGGACCTCGCGCGGGTCGGCGGCAAGTATTCGAACGAATGGCACGTGCAGCATCTGGTGGCGCCGCGCTCGATGGTGCCCGAGTCGGTGATGCCGAACTATCCCTGGCTGCTGTCGACCCCGCTGGACATTTCCGATACCGCCAACCGCATGAAGGCGCTGCGCAAGGTCGGCGTGCCGTATTCGCTGTCGCAGGCTGAATACGACGCCAACGTGGCCAAGTTCGGCGAGACCGTCGCCCGTCAGCTGCACATCCCGGATGCGCAGAAGAACCTGGTCGAGCAGGCCAACTTCGGCAACTACGACGGCGACCGTTCCGGCATTTCCGAAATGGACGCGCTGGTGGCCTATCTGCAGGTGCTGGGCACCATGGTCGATTTCAGCAGGTACGCCGACGACGCGTTCGTCGACAACCGCTGAACGCAACAATCGAGGGTCGAGACATGGAATGGTTGATGTGGTTTTCCAAACCCGAAAACACCAAGCCCCTGGCCCTGATCATTTTTTTCGTCACCTTTATCGGCATCGTGATCTACGTCTACGGTAGCAAAAAGCGGAGCAAGCAACTCGAGTCCTACCGCGACATACCGTTTCTCGACGATCAGCCACGCGATCAGGACGACACGAAGGACAAGCAATGAGCGAGCAAAAACTACGTCAGCAAAAAATGGAATCGCAAACGGTTCAAACCACGGGTCACGCCTGGGACGGCGACCTGCAGGAATACAACAATCCGCTGCCGGTGTGGTGGGTCTACACCTTTTACGCTACCGTGGTCTTCGCCCTCGTGTACTGGACCCTCTACCCCTCGTGGCCGTTCGGCAAGGGCTGGATCGGCGGCGTATCGGACATCACCTATGTCAACAGCGAAGGCGAAACCAGGACGCACAGCTGGAACACCCGTGCGCTGCTGATGGAAGACCTGAACCAGGCCGCGGCCGCGCAAAAGCCCTACTTCGACAAGGTCGCGGCGATGTCCTACGAGCAGATCGCCAAGGATCCCGAAATGAACGGCTTCATCCTGTCGGCGGGCAAGGCGCTGTTTTCAGACAACTGCGCGCCCTGCCACCAGGCCGGCGGCCAGGGCGTGATCGGTTTCTTCCCCAACCTGACCGACGACGACTGGCTGTACGGCGGCTCGTTCGAGAAGATTCACGAAACCCTGATGGGCGGACGCCGGGGCTACATGCCGGCCTTCGGCGAGGTGCTCGACGGCGAGCAGATCGACCAACTGGCGAATTACGTGGCCAGCCTGTCCGGCATCGGTCACGATGCAGGAAAAGCCGCCGCCGGCGATGTGCTGTTCCATAGCGAAACCGCGGCCTGCTATTACTGCCACGGCAGCGATGCAACGGGACGCAAGGACATGGGTGCGCCCAATCTGACCGACAACATCTGGCTGTGGGCCGATGTGCCGGCCGCCGACGCCGCCGCGGGCAAGGTGTCGGCAATCCGCAAGGTGATCGCCAACGGCCTCAACAAGGGCGTGATGCCGGCGTGGGCCGGGCGCCTGTCGCCCGAACAAATCAAGGTTTTGACGGTCTACGTTCATGAACTTGGCGGCGGACAGTAAGGCCGTCGACTGACGAGATGAGCAAAGCCCCCGTTCACGGGGGCTTTTGCTTCCCGCAATCCACCCTGGGACACCATGCAAACAGGCTTAGAAGACCAGCTTGGCCTTTATCAAAAACGCATTCCCATTTTCACCCGTTCGGTGAAGGGGCGTTTTCGCCGTTTCAAGACCTCGGTGCTGGTACTGGCCTATGCGATCTATTTTCTGCTGCCGTGGCTGCCATGGTCGCGGCCGGACGCGCCGGCGCAGGCCGTCCTGTTCGATCTGCCGGGGCGCCGCTTCCTGATCTTCGGCCTGACGGTCTACCCGCAGGACGTCATCTGGCTGGCGCTGCTGCTGTTCATCGCCGCCATCCTGCTGTTCTTCGTCACCGGGCTGGTCGGCCGCGCGTTCTGCGGCTACTTCTGCTTCCAGACGCTGTGGACCGATTTCTTCATCTGGATCGAGCGCGCAATCCAGGGCGAGCGTCCGGCCCGGGTGCGCCTCTACCGCCAGCCCTGGGACCGCGAAAAGGTCCTCAAGGTCGGCGGCACGCATGCCCTGTGGGTGCTGGCGTCGTTCTGGACCGGGCTGAGCTTTGTCGCCTATTTCACCTATGCGCCGCAACTGGTGGATTGCG